>NZ_JBAVNZ010000635.1:0-4679 GCF_049691595.1 Bradyrhizobium sp. | reverse complement strand
ACGCCTTCCTGCACGTCGTTCAGGTCGAGCATCCGCGACAATAGCAACGGCCCCATTTCCGTGACGGTGGCGCGGACCGGGTGGCCTTGCTCGCCGAACACGTCCCAGAACACGGTCGAAAACTGGTCGGGCTGGAAAGTGAGGCCCATCTCGCCGGCCCGCTTGACGATAAAATCCTTGGCCTCGCCGACCTCGGCGATTCCAGACAGGTCACCCTTGATATCGGCGGCGAATACGGGAACGCCGGCACGCACAAATCCCTCGGCCATCACCTGCAGCGAAACGGTCTTTCCGGTTCCGGTCGCGCCGGTGACGAGGCCGTGCCGGTTCGCAAGCGCGAGCGTCAGCCACGCCGATTGCTCGCCCTTGCCGATAAAAATCTTGTCGTCGGTATCGGCGGTCTTGTTATCGGAGGTTGCCATCGCTTCGCCTCTTCGCGCACATGGGGAAATTTCGGTCACCGGACGACCCAATCATATTGCATCCCGGGCGTCGATTGAAACCCGTCAACGGAGATCGACCAATCGGCTGACCGAAGACCACGCTTCTCATGCATTTTTCCGCGCCTGGCGGAACAAAATGGATCGCGTGTGCGGCACGATGGCTTGAACCACGCGTTCACTCTTGCATTGCTGCAACACTTGCCATCCGATCAACGACAAAAAAGCGGTGCAGTGTTCGGTCATCGCTTGTAATTCAGATCGCAGACGCTCAAGATAAATTTCATAAGTAGACGATCCGGCAGGCAACCGGCTATGGGCGGGGCAATATGGACGAATTGATTGGACGGTTGGCCACCAAGGCCAGCATCGATAGAGTTGTAGCAGAAAAAACCATTGGCATCGTGCTGGGTTTCCTTCGCAACGAGGGTCCTTCCGACAAAGTCCAGGCCCTGATCGACCACATTCCGGGTGCGGAAGCTGCGATCGCTAAGTCAAACAGCAACGGCGGCCTCTCCAGACTGATGGGCGGCGGCCTGATGGCGGTTGGCAGCAGGCTGATGGCGCTCGGTTTGGGCATGAGCGAGATTCAGAACGTCGCGCGTGAACTTTTCAGGTTCGGACGCGACAAAATCGGAGCAGAGCAAATGGGCAAGATCATCTCGGGGACGCCGGGCCTCAGCCAGTTCGCTTAAATCACCCTTCGGCTCGCGCTGCCTTTTTTCATATTGAGTATCATGACATATCCTCTCTCCGCGATTGAAGGCCTTACCGCCTATTCCGCCTCGAAACTGAAATCGCAGGGCATTCGCACCACGGACGCGCTGCTTGAGGCGGCGCGGACGGTCAAGGGGCGCAAGGTGCTCGCGGCCAAGACCGGCATCAGCGAACAGCAACTGCTCGAATGGGCCAATTTCTCCGACTACATGCGGATTCCCGGCATGGGCAAGGCAAAGGTCGGGCTGGTGCGCGCTGCCGGCGTCACCACGGTTCGCGAGCTCGCGCTTCGCAATCCGGCGCGGCTGGCGCAGAACATGAAGGACGTGAATACCAGGCGCAAACTCGTCCGTGTCCTGCCCTCGGAGAAGTCGGTCGAGCAGCTGATCGCGCGGGCGCGCAGGCTTCCCCCCAAGATCAGCTACTAGATCGGCCAAAAATCGGCTTGCGCCGGCGCGCGCCGCGGTTCCTCTCCCGCCTTGACTCGCTGGCGCGGACCGCGCAAATCGACCGCATGATCGCTAACCTGTCCAGATCCCCCAAGGCGGCGGGCAAGTCAGCCGGTTCCGTCGGTCACCCCGTGCTGGCGGCGCTGTTGTCGAAGCCGTATCCGGCCGTGATGGGCGTGTTGAATGTGACCCCGGATTCATTCTCCGATGGCGGACGGTTCGCCGCACCCGAGCAAGCGCTGGCGCAAGCGCGCCGGATGGTTGCCGAGGGCGCCGATATCATCGACATCGGCGCGGAATCCACCCGACCCTATGGTTCGGAGCCGGTCTCGGCGGTTGAAGAACTGAAGCGGTTGCAGCCGATCCTGGCCGAGGTCGTCGCGCTCGGCGTGCCGGTCTCGATCGACAGCATGAAATCGCAGGTCGTCGCCTGGGCGTTCGAACAGGGCGCCGCCATCGCCAATGACGTCTGGGGCCTGCAGCGCGACGGCGGCATGGCCACACTGGTCGCGGCACGCAACGCAGCGGTCGTGATCATGCACAACCGCGACCGCGCCGACCCTGCCATCGACATCATGAAGGATATTTCCGACTTCTTCGCCCGTTCCCTCGACATCGCCGACAAGGCCGGTGTTTCACGTGGAAACATCGTGCTGGACCCCGGGATCGGCTTCGGCAAGACGCCGGAACAAAGCATGACGGCACTGGCGCGACTGGATGAGCTTGGCGCGTTCGGCCTGCCACTCCTGGTCGGCGCATCGCGCAAGCGTTTTATCAGCGCGGTCACGCCGTCGGAACCGCACCAACGCCTCGGCGGTTCGATCGCGGCGCACCTGATGGCCGCCGAGGCCGGCGCGCGGATCATCCGGGCCCACGACGTGGCTGAAACCGTCCAGGCGCTGCGCGTTGCGGCGGCAATCGGCCAGCAGCGATGACCGATATCATCTTCATCACCGGCGTCGTGATCCATGCCCGCCATGGCGTGATGGAACATGAGACCGAGGTCGGGCAGCGTTTCGTGATCGATCTCGAACTCTCGGCCGATTTGTCTGAATCCTCACGCACCGACCGCCTCGCCGACACCGTGTCCTATTCCAATGTGGTGGCGATCGCGACGGCGGCATTCAAGAATACCAACTACAAGCTGCTGGAGCGTGCCGCCGGCGCGGTCGCCGACGCGATCTTGTTGGCGTTTTCGCGTGTCGACGCGGTCAAGGTCACCGTGCACAAGCCGCACGCGCCGATCGCCGCGATCTTCGAGGATGTCGGCGTGGTGCTGACGCGCACGCGGCAACCGCCCTCGCATGGCTGACGTCCTGATCGCGCTGGGCGGCAATGTCGGCGACGTCCGCGCGACCTTCCAAAAAGCGATCGCCCATATCTGCGGCATGACCCAGGCCGCGCTGGTGGCGCGGTCGTCGGATTATGCGACGCCGCCGTGGGGCGACGCGCAGCAGGCAACCTTCATCAATGCCTGCATCGAAATCGAGACCAGCCTCGATCCGCACGCGCTAATGTTCACGCTGCACCGAATCGAGAAGAAATTCGGCCGCGACCGCGCTCATGAAAGGCGCTGGGGTCCGCGCACCCTCGACCTCGATCTGATCGCCTATGACGATGTCAGGATCGACACGCCGGAACTGACGCTGCCGCACCCGCGGCTGTTCGAACGCGCTTTCGTGCTGGTGCCGCTCGCGGAGATCGTCCCAAACCGTCTCATTGCGGGACGCGGCATTGCGGCGGCGCTGGCCGCGCTTTCGACTGAAGGTATTGAGCGGCTGCCTGACCTTGGCTGAGCACAACAGGACCCCAAACAACCGTTTGGCTTGGCGGCCGCCCCGTGGCAATTTCCGGCCAGGCAGGACGCGCTTTCGGGGAATGATGGGCCGATGACCAGCGAAACTGACGATCTGCGGCTGGCAGCCGATTTTGCCCCGGCGACTTACGAGGACTGGCGCAAGCTGGTCGATGGCGTGCTCAACGGCGCGCCGTTCGAAAAATTGGTCGGCAAGACCTATGACGGCCTCAGGATCGAACCGATCTATCGGCGCGCGACCGGCGCCAGCCCAATTGCCGGGCGGCCCGCAGCCGCGCCCTGGCAGGTCATGCAGCGGATCGATCATCCCGACGCCGCGCAAGCCAATGCCCAGGCGCTGCATGATCTCGAGAACGGCGCCACCGGGCTCGACTTTGAGTTCGCCGGCGGTCCAGGCGCGCGGGGTTTCGGCATCGCCGACGCGACCAGGGAAACGCTGGCGCGGGCGTGCGACGGCATCTTGTTCGATGCCGGCGTCGTGATCGCGCTCAATCCGGTGCTGGGACGCCAGAACGCGGGAGAAAGTCTCGCCAATGTCATCGAGGCCGGCAAATTTGATCCTGCGAAAGTCGACGTCCATTTCAATTATCAGCCGCTCAGCACCATGGCTACGCGCGGCGCCGTGGTCGCTCCCTGGGTGGAGATGGAGAAACCGTTCGCAAAGATGATTGCCGGTCTGATGGGCCGCGGCTTCAAGGGACCGTTCGCGCTGGCCGACGGCCGCCCGGTTCACGACGCCGGCGGATCGGAAGCGCAGGAACTGGCGTTCGCGCTGGGCATTGCCGTGGCCTATCTGCGCGCGCTGGAAGCCGGCGGCTTGGATCTGGAAGCCGCCCGGTCCGCTTTGTCGTTCCGACTCAGTGCCGATGCCGATCAGTTCCTGACCCTGGCAAAATTCCGGGCACTGCGGCTGTTATGGGCGCGGATCGAGCAAGCCTGCGGCCTGACGCCGAAGCCGATCTTTGTCGCCGCACAGACGGCCTGGCGCATGCTCACCCAGCGCGACGCTTACGTGAACATGCTGCGCGCGACGATGGCGACGTTCTCCGCCGGCCTCGGCGGCGCCAATGCCGTCACCGTGCTGCCGCACACGCTGGCCGTGGGATTGCCCGATCCATTCGCGCGGCGCGCAGCGCGCAACACCCAGCTCGTGCTGCTGGAAGAGTCCAATCTCGCAAAAGTGTCCGATCCCGCGGCGGGTTCCGGCGGCATCGAGGCGCTGACGAGCGAGCTTTGCGAGGCGGCGTGGACGTTGTT
>NZ_JBAVNZ010000634.1:0-9932 GCF_049691595.1 Bradyrhizobium sp. | reverse complement strand
GCACGAAGCTCACCCGCGTCGCCGCCGCCACGTTCATCTGGTTCAGCACGTCGTTGGAGCCGAGCCCATAAGAATACCAGCGCAGGATCGCGCCGCTGGCGCCGTCATATTCCAGCACCTCGCGATTGCCGGCATCGGTGACGAACACGGTGATGGCGCCGTTGACGGTCTTGGTCTTGCGGCGGCCCTGCGCGTCGTAGGTGTAGCTCGCCGTGTCGCTGACGGGTGCTATCGGGCCAACACGCGCTCAGGCCTTCACCCGCCCCGCGAGATCGACGAACACCTGCCCGCCGCGCACCTCGACGTCGTAGGTCTGAATGCGCTTGTACAGGGCGTTCTGGCAACGGCCGGTCTTGATGTCGAACTCGGCGCCGTGCAGCGGGCAGACGACGGAGTTGCCGTCGATATATCCGGTCGAAAGCAACGCGAAATTATGCGGGCAGATATCGCCGGTCGCGTAAACCTTGCTGCCGATCAGAAAAAGCGCGATGCGCTTGTCGCCATGCTCGACGCCGAACGGCTCGCCCTCGGTCAGGTTCGCCAGCGGGCAAACGGCCTGCCACTCACTCATGCGATCGTCTCTTCACAATGGCCGGGAATGAAATCGAGCAGGATTTGGTCACATCCCGCGCGGCCAGGGCAGCGGTTTTGAAACCGGCAGCGGCGGGTCCGCGTTCGCGCGCTTGAGCGTGAGCCAGTCCTCCCACTCCCTGGTCTGGTACGGCCACTTCCCCATTTCGACGCACCAGAGCGGCGGCTCCGGCTTCAATGCGGCATTTTCGCGCTGTTCGCGCGTGAGGCAGCGCAGCACGGCCTGTTTGACGTGTTCGATCAGTTCATCCCGGGCCGGGAAGATGCGCCAGATGCGGGCCGTCTTGTCGATGGATGCCGTCACGATCCTGTGGCCGTCGCGACTGAACGCGGCGCTGGTCACCTGACCGCGATGCCCGTTTAGCACAATTTGCTGACGGGTTGTGACGTTCAGGATCCACGCCGACCTGTCGGTGGATGTCACCACGATCCGCTGGCCATCTGGGCTGTAGGAAGCGACATTGAGCGGGTGGTGGAAGACGAACGCGTCGATCGCCTCCTCCGTCTGGGCATCCCATATCTGCACGACCTTGTCGAAGGACGAGGTCACGATGCGCCGGCCGTCGGGGCTGAATTCGGCGCCGGTGAACCCGCTTCCCTGCCGGCTCAGCCGGCCGATTTGCTGGCCGGTCGCAGCGTCCCATATCAGCGTCATCTGGTCCGAACAGGTCGTCACAACATAACGGCCGTCCGGACTGAACGCGGCGGTGGCTTCGGACCGTCCCATGGTGCCCGCGTGTCCAGCCAGCACCAGCGTTTGCTGGCCGGTTTCGGCGTCCCAAATTCTCGCGGTCTTGTCGGAGGAGGCCGTCACGATGCGGCGTCCGTCGGGACTGAACGAGGCCTTGTTCACGTCGGCGGCGTGGCCCCGGATCTCGAGTATCTGCTGATAGGTTTCAGCGTCCCAAACCCGCGCCGTCCTGTCGTTGGAGGCGGTCACGATCCGCCGGCCGTCCGGACTGAAAGCTGCGCTGTGGACGAGATCCTGATGACCGGCCAGAACCGCGATCTTCCGCCCGGTTTGCGCATCCCAAACCTGCGCGGTCTTGTCGGCGGATGTCGTCACGACGCGCCGGCCGTCCGGGCTGAACGCCGCGCCCCAGACCGGACCGCCATGGCCTTCGAGTATCGCAAGCTGGGGATGCGGCTCGACATCCCAGATGCGCGCGGTCATGTCGGGAGAAGCGGTCACGATATGCCGGCCGTCCGGACTGAATGCGGCGCTCCACACCGCTTCCTGGTGCCCTGCGAGCAACGCAGTCTGCTGTCGCGTTTCGACGTCCCAGACACGGGCGGTTCGGTCGATCGACGCGGTGACCAGCCGGCGGCTGTCCGGACTGAAGGCAACGCGCACCACGGGGTCGTTGTGCGCCGTCAAGACCGCAATCTGCTGAAACGTCTCCGCGTCCCAGAGCCGGGCCGTGGTGTCCCAGGAGGACGTCGCGATCAGCTTCCCGTTCGGACTGAACTCGGCCGAATAGACCACGTTGTCATGTCCCGCGAGGACGGCGACCTGCTGGTAGGTTTCAGCATCCCAGATTCGCGCGGTGTTGTCCTTGCCGGAGGTCAGCAGGCGTTTGCCGTCGGGGCTGTATCTTGCGCTGTAGACTTGCGCATCGTGTCGCAAGGTGGCGATCTCCGCACCGGTATCGGTATCCCAGATCCGGGCGGTCAGGTCATCCGATGCTGTTATGACGCGGCGGCCGTCGGGACTGAATGATGCAAAGGCCACGCCTTCGGTGTGTCTGGTAATCACCGCGATCTGCCTGAATGTCCGGGTATCCCAAATCCGCGCCGTCTTGTCGCGGCCCGCGGTCACGATCCGCCGCCCGTCCGGGCTGAATACCGCGGAATAGATTGACCCGGTATGACCCGTCAGCGCGCCGATCTGCGTATGCGTCTCGGCGTCCCAGATACCCGCCGTGTTATCCCAGGACGTCGTCGCGATGCGCCGGCCATCAGGACTATACGTGGCATATACAACCCAATCCGCATGCCCGGACAAAACCGCGACTTCCTGCGAGGCCTCGATGCCCGCGGACAGCACGGTTTCCGCCCGCCAGGCGTAATGCGGCTTGAGATCGGCGAAGCCGTCTCCAACCGCTTCCAACGCAAGCAGCATTGCCGTCCCCGCATCGCCCCCGTTGAGCGCCTGTGCCGCGCTATTGGTGAGCACTTGCTGCTGAACGGCGCGGTCGAGCTGCTGTTCGGTAAATGTCGCTCGCGGAGCTGGCTGCGCCGACGCGGCCAAGTTCGTGCAAGCGAATGCGAGTATTGCCCCCAGCGGCCTGGATTTTATGCTGTTCATCACGACGGTTACGCCCCTGCTCACTCAGCCGAGACGAGAATAGCCACAAAATGGTCAATTTTCAAATTCGGCGAGGTGCTCACGGCGCCGGAAAACGCTCGCGGCAGCCCCGGGGAACGTTGACGGATTGCTGGCGAAAACCCCCTCTTTGAGCGGCGCTCAGCCTCGTGCCATGGCCTTCAGGCCCTTGAACGTCAGGCGCTTGGGGTCGGCCTTGACGCCGGCGAGATTGAGCCTGCGGATAAAGGCAGCGACCACCTCGCGGCCGCAATCGGACAACGCGACCACGGCATCGACGTCAATTCGCCGGGATTCCATCGGCTTCCCGATACAGGCAGCAGCCTCGCGGCGACCAGCGCAGGGATATCCGGCTAGTCCGGCGGCTCGACAACGTTTTTTTCGCTTCCCGATCGAGCTTTCGGCAGTTTCGGCGGTGCGTGCCATGGCCCGCCATTGCAAACTCGCCACCGGCTGTCGCCGTCGCGGCCGTGGCGGCGCCCCGCAATGAGGCGCTGCAAATCGTTCGATTTACGGTATACTGGTTGAGATGCTGCCACCCGGCGCGGTCGACCGGATTGATATGAGGTGCGTCCGGGGCTGTCGGAGCCGAAATGTGACGCATTATGCTTGAACCGTGGTTCTGTAGCTTCCGTGGTTGCAGGTGATCGGGACCGGGAGATTCCTGAACATGACTGGTTTTGAATGGGAGGAAACGCAATGAAAAAGCTTTACTCATTGGTTGTGTTCGCAGCGCTGGCGACGACTTCTGCGCAGGCGCAAGTCTCGGGCACCAAGTACTACGTCGATTGGGATGATGCGGCGAAGAAGTGCATCGTCGTGGAAAACAAGCCGACTATGGATAAAGTTGCGGGCGGCGGCCCTTACGAATCCAAAGCTCAGGCCGAGGCCGCATTCAAAACTGTCAAGGGTTGCTCGCCTGACTCAATGAAGCCATCCAAGTAAGAAAGAACCGGGACCAGCGCCAGGTCGTCGATACGCGCGTCCGATTTGGTCTCTGCCAGAGCGCTCGCCCGGCGAGGCGTCGCCGGGTTCGGCATGAGCTTGCGCCGAGCGGCCAGGCAATCGTCATCCAACACGCGCTTGTTAGGCCTCAGGCGCGCGCCATCGCCTGCAGGCCCTCGGACGCAGGAATTGGTCACGAATACTGCATCACGCCGTCATCGACCCTGCCGTAGCGCAGGGTGACGATGTCGAGCGCGTAATTCTGGTAGAGCCGCCACGGCCGCTTCGAGCCCTGCTTCGGCATTTTCGCGATCGAGCGCTGAACATAGCCGGACGTGAAATCCAGCGACGGCAGTTCCGAGATCGTGGGATCGAGATTGTGCGGCACGCATTGCCGGTAGCCGTGCCGGTCCATGTAGTTGATCAGGCGGCAGACATATTCGCAGGTCAGGTCGCATTTCAGCGTCCAGGACGCGTTGGTATAGCCGAACGCCGACGCCAGATTAGGCACGTCCGAATACATCATGCCCTTGTAGTTCAGCGTCCTCGCGAAATCGACCTTGCGGCCGTCGACGCTGATTTCGAGGCCGCCGAGCACCTGCAGGTTCAGCCCGGTGGCGGTGACGATGATGTCGGCCAAAAGTTCGCTGCCGTCCTTCAGCCGGATACCATCCTTGGTGAAGGTGTCGATCCGGTTGGTGACGACGGAAGCGCGATTTTCCTTGATCGCGCGGAACAGGTCGCCGTCCGGCACCAGGCACAGCCGCTGGTCCCACGGATTGTAGCGCGGCGTGAAATGGGTGGCGACGTCGTAGTCCGGCCCGAGCGCCATCCTGATGCCGCCGAGGATCCATTGCTTGACGCGTTCGGGCCTGCGTCTGGAGAGCTGGAAGAAATACATGCCGAGCAGCACGTTGCGCCAGCGGATCAGATGATAGGCGAGCTTGGCCGACAGCTTGCGCCGCAGCTTGTTGGCGAGCGCATCCTCCGCCGGCCGCGCCACCACATAGGTCGGCGAGCGCTGCAGCATGGTGACATGCGCTGCGGTTTTCGCCATCTCCGGCACCAGCGTCACCGCGGTGGCGCCGGAGCCGATCACGACCACGCGCTTGCCGGCGTAGTCGAGGTGCTCGGGCCATCGCTGCGGATGCACGATGGCCCCGGCGAAATCCGCGGTGCCGGCAAACTCCGGCGTATAGCCCTCTTCGTATTTGTAATAGCCGGAGCACATGAACAGGAAATCGCAGGTGAAGCGCACGAACTCGGCGGTGCCCTCGCCCGTGTTACGTTCAGCTTCCACGGTCCAACGCGCATCCGGCGATGACCACGACGCCCGCTTGACGCGATGATGGAAGCGGATCTTCTTGTCGATGCCGTTGTCGGCGGCGGTCTCGCGCACGTAATTCAGGATCCGCGGCCCGTCGGCGATCGCCTTCGGCTCGGTCCATGGCCGGAACGAATAGCCGAGCGTGAACATGTCCGAGTCGGAGCGGACGCCGGGATAGCGGAACAGGTCCCAGGTGCCGCCGATGCAATCGCGACCCTCGAGGATCGCGTAGCGTTTGCCCGGGCATTTTTCCTGCAAATGATAGCCGGCGCCGATGCCGGACAGGCCGGCGCCGACGATCAGGACGTCGAAATGCTCGGTTGACATTGCGATCTCCGCGTTCGCCGGCCCGGCAAGACAAAGACCGGCGGATCACCTGTATCGCTTGTCATACGCGGGCTTGACCCGCGTATCCATCGTCTTCGATGGATTGGCCGGATCAAGCCCGGCAATGACAGCCACTGAATCTCAATACCGGTAATGATCCGACTTGAACGGGCCTTCCGGCTTGACGCCGATATAGTCGGCCTGGTCCTTGCGCAGCTCGGTCAGCTTGACGCCGATCTTGGCGAGGTGCAGCCGCGCCACCTTCTCGTCCAGCGTCTTCGGCAGCACATAGACCTTCTTTTCGTATTTGCCGCCTTTGTTGTTGGCCCACAATTCGATCTGCGCCAGCGTCTGGTTGGTGAAGGAGGCCGACATCACGAAGGACGGATGGCCCATGGCGTTGCCGAGATTCACCAGGCGGCCTTCCGACAACAGGATGATGCGGTGCTTGTCGGGGAATTCGATCTCGTCGACCTGCGGCTTGATGTTGGTCCATTTCAGGTTGCGCAGCCCTGCGATCTGGATCTCGTTGTCGAAATGGCCGATGTTGCAGACGATGGCGCGGTCCTTCATCGCGCGCATGTGCTCGATGGTGATGATGTCCTTGTTGCCGGTGGCGGTGACGAAGATGTCGGCGCGGGGTGCGGCGTCCTCCATGGTCGTGACTTCATAGCCTTCCATCGCCGCCTGCAGCGCGCAGATCGGATCGACTTCCGACACCATGACGCGGCAGCCGGCCTGGCGCAGCGAGGCGGCCGAGCCCTTGCCGACGTCGCCGAAACCCGCGACCATCGCCACCTTGCCCGACATCATCACGTCGGTGCCGCGGCGGATGCCGTCGACCAGCGATTCGCGGCAGCCGTAGAGGTTGTCGAACTTCGATTTGGTCACGCTGTCATTGACGTTGATGGCCGGGAACAAGAGCGTGCCTTTCTTCTCCATCTCGTAGAGCCGGTGCACGCCGGTGGTGGTCTCCTCGGAAACGCCCTTGATGTTTTTGGCGATCTCGGCGAACCAGCCCTTCGGCTTCTCTTTCAGGAGCTTCTTGATCAGCGCGAAGAACACTTCCTCCTCTTCCGAGCCCGGCTGGTCGAGAAACTTGACGTCGCCCTGCTCGGCGCGCAGGCCATGATGCACCAGCATGGTGGCGTCGCCGCCGTCGTCGAGGATCATGTTGGGCGTGCCGCCGCCATGCCAGTCGAACAGTCTTGCGGTGTAGTCCCAGTATTCGGCGAGCGTTTCGCCCTTGACCGCGAACACCGGAATGCCGGCGGCGGCGATCGCGGCGGCGGCGTGATCCTGGGTCGAATAGATGTTGCAGGAGACCCAGCGGATATCGGCGCCGAGCGCCGCCAGCGTCTCGATCAGCACCGCGGTCTGGATCGTCATGTGCAGCGAGCCCGCGATGCGCGCGCCCTTCAGGGGCTGCTTCGGGCCGTATTCCTCGCGCGTCGCCATCAGGCCCGGCATCTCGGTCTCGGCCAGCGAGATTTCCTTGCGGCCGAACTCGGCGAGCGACATGTCCTTGACGATGTAATCGGTAAAGGCGGGCTTCTTGGCGACGGCGGTCATGCGGTTGATCCCTTAAAAAGCGTATTCCGAAAAGCGCTGATGCTTTCCGGAATACGCGAGACAATTACGGAGAAAGTCACACCGCGCGCTTCAGCGCCTCGGCGAGGTCGGTTTTCTCCCACGAGAACCCGCCCTGATTGTCCGGGGTGCGGCCGAAATGGCCGTAGGACGAGGTTCGCGCGTAGATCGGCTTGTTGAGATCGAGATGCTTGCGGATGCCGCGCGGCGTCAGATCCATCGCCTCGGCCACCGCGCATTCGAGCTTGTCCTCGGGCACCTTTCCGGTGTCGTGGGTATCGATATAGATCGACAGCGGCCGCGCCACGCCGATCGCGTAAGCGAGCTGCAGCGTGCAGCGATCGGCGAGGCCGGCGGCGACGATATTCTTGGCAAGATAGCGCGCGGCGTAGGCCGCCGAGCGGTCCACCTTGGTCGGGTCCTTGCCGGAGAACGCGCCGCCGCCGTGCGGGGCCGCGCCGCCATAGGTATCGACGATGATCTTGCGGCCGGTCAAACCGCAGTCGCCGTCGGGACCGCCGATGTAGAACTTTCCGGTCGGATTGATGTGCCAGACGGTCTTGCCGTTGATCCAGTCCTTCGGCAGCGCCTCGCGCACGTAGGGCTCGACCCGCTCGCGCACCTGCTCGGAGGTCATGTCCTCGACCAGATGCTGGTGCGAGACCACGATCTCGCGCACGCCGACCGGCTTGCCATGCTCATAATGCACGGTGACCTGACTCTTGGAATCCGGGCCCAGCACCTTCTCCTTGCCGCAGTGGCGGGCTTCCGAGATCAGCCGCAGGATCTTGTGGGCATAGAAGATCGGCGCCGGCATCAGATCCGCCGTTTCGTTGGTGGCGTAACCGAACATGATGCCCTGATCGCCGGCGCCTTCTTCCTTGTTGGTGCCGGGCTGCAGCGCATCGACGCCCTGCGCGATGTCGGCGGATTGCGGATGCAGCAGGATCTCGATGTCGCAGGTCTCCCAGTGAAATCCCTCCTGCTCGTAGCCGATGTCCTTGATCGCCGCGCGCACCACGCTTTCGATCTGGTCGTTGCAAACCGATTTGGGACCGCGGGTTTCGCCGGCGATCACCACCTTGTTGGTGGTGGCGAGCGTCTCGCAGGCCGCGCGGATCGCCCACGGGTCTACTCCCGCTTTCGGACCTTCGCGGAAAAACAAATCGACGATCTCGTCCGAAATACGGTCGCAGACCTTGTCCGGATGTCCTTCGGAAACCGATTCCGAGGTGAACAGATGAGATGCGCGCATCAACCAACCCCCTTTTTTCGCCGCTCCCGCGGCCTTTCCTGATGTGTCCTGGAATGTCAGTCGCGACGGCGCGAGATGACGTAGGATTCGTCGTAAAACCAAAGCCCGTTATGCTTGCGCAGAACCTCTCGCGTGGCATCGAGGGTGCGGCCGTTTTCAGTCACTTCCGTCAACCGGTCATCTTCGATCTGGGCGACATACACCGCCGCGTTCCACGCCGCAAACGCCGTCGAGGTTCCAATCGAGCCGGTGACCTCGTTGGGCAGCGCCTCCATATCATACCGGAAGATCGAGCGGTTATCGGCATAAGCATTAAAGTTGAGGTCGCGCGCCGCCGGCCCCAGCTCGTATTTCACCGCGCGCAATAGCTCATGACGGCTCACGGCGAAAGGATTTTCTCCGGGCCACACCGCCTGGATGATCTCGAGACCCGGATCCTGCCCGTGGGAGTGAATCCCGATCAAACGGCCCCCGGCCCGCAGCGCCCGCGCCAGCGGGGCGATGATGCGTTTGGCCCGGAAATTCACCGAGGATTTGGCCCGATAGGGCTGGGAAGCGATCACCATGTCGAAATTCGCCTCCGAACGGCCCGCCCGGGGGATGACCGAATCGAGCAGGAACCGGTGGTCCTCGCGGTAGAGCACCAGCGCCACCGGGCGCTCATAGATCGGCATGCCCGATCGCGGGCTGACACTGGCCCGCCAATTCTGTTCAAGAAACGGAGCCAACTCACTGATCTGGCTTTCGAATTCTCCTGAAGCGGCACCCCGCAGCGCGACCTCGTGCCAGATCATGCCGGCGGCCGCCGCGGGCGAGGCCGGCGTCAGCCAGGGCGCTTCGGCGTAATGCATGTTGGTGAGCACAAAAACCGTCGCGGGGTGCTCGAACAGCCGGTCCGGCACCTTGTCGAGGGTCAGCCGGACGTCCTCCAGGCTGAGTTCCTTGCCGGCGACATAGAAGGGCATGTGTGGAAAGCGGCTGTGCATCGACCGCATCACCCGCGCCAGCACCGTGCCGTCGCCGACACCGGCGTCGAATACCCGCAGCGCCGGCGGCCGGGGATGAATCGCCGAGAGTTCGAGCCCGACCCGTTCCGCGATCACCCGCTTCTCGCTGCAGGTGTGGACGAACAGCAGGTATTTCTGCCGGTTCTCGAAAAAGCGGAAATTGCTTCGGGGGTCGCGCTTCTCCGGCGGAACCACGAGGCCGCGCGGTGGCGGCACCCCGCCCGGCGTCGAGGTCGCGATATAGGCCTGGATGCGGTCGAGCGTATCGATGGTGATGCGCTTGCCCTCGCGTAAGCGGTGCACCAGCTTGCCGTCATTGACGGCGCGGCGGCCGAACGTCGTCTCCGCCATGTCGGAGCGGCGGCAGAATTCGGTGATGAGGGTGAGAATTTCGTCGTTTTTCATCGGGCCCGGGTTTTGGGACGGCGGTGGGCAGCGGCATAGGATGCCGGCACCCGACCGTCAACTGCCCAACCGGGAATGGACCCCTGCCCCATCGCGTCACGGCCCGTAGGGCGGGTTCCCTTTAACCCGCCATTGCACGCAAGATGGCGGGTTAAAGGG
>NZ_JBAVNZ010000633.1:0-2699 GCF_049691595.1 Bradyrhizobium sp. | reverse complement strand
ACGTAAACCCAAGCAGGGCGACGTCGTCGCGTCCCGTTTTCACCGCGTCGAACTTCACCGGCTTGTTCAGCGCCACCCGGTCGAGCTCGGCGTCATGGTTCGACGTGCCGTCGAAATTCACCACCTGCTTCAAAAACCGGCTGGTCTTCGCGCACGCGACCAGTTCGTCGGCGATGCGACTGTCCGTCAGCGCGAGGCCGATCTCTGCCTTGTCGATGATCTTGGCCAATTCACCGGCACGAAGCATCGGCATGGTATTGACGACGACGGCGCCTGCTTTCGTTGCCGCAAGCCATGCCGCGACCAGGGCCGGATTGTTGCCCGAGCGTATCAGCACGCGGTTGCCGGGCTTGACGCCGTAATTCTCCACCAAGGCATGGGCGAGGCGGTTCGACCAGTCCGCCAGCTCCTTGTAGGTGCGCTGGCGGCCGTTGCCGATCAGCGCGATGCGATCGCCGAGCCCCTGCTCGACGATCCGATCGGTCAGTTCGACCGCGGCGTTGAGATATTCGGGATATTGAAATTCCGGCCGGTCGAGCAGCAATTCCGGCCATTGGTGGAACGGCGGAAGATTTCGCCGCGCAAAATCGTCAACGTGACCCGATGGGCCGAGGCTCGGAATTCCACCCGACATTGACATCCTCCCCCCGATTTCGGGATGAAAGGCTTGCGACCTGTGTTGCGGGGCCGTCCGGCAGCGCCTTATGCCGAAACATTTTATACTTAAAGTAATTTGGCGCAAGAGCCCGAATCCGGGCATTCCAGCACTTTTTCTGAAATCTAGCGTCCCGCCAGTTCCGTCAGCCGCAGCACCATCGGCGATCGCGGATCGGCCAGCGGCGCAATCGCGGTGAAGTGGTTGGCGTCGGGGACGGTACCGAACCGGGTGGTGATGCCGGCCCGGCCCCATCGTTCGACGATGGTCCGGCTCTGCCGGAAATACTCGGCACTTTCGTTTTCACCGACGACAGCATCGAGCCTGCCGTGCAGCGGCGCCGGCCAGAACAATGGGCTCGCGGCTCTCGCGGTCGTGGGGTCGAGGTGCAATGCGTTGTTGATGGAGGTTTCGACCAGCGGCGCAAGATCGAACAGGCCGGAAATGCAATAGGCTGCGCTGACGAGATCTGGCGGTAACGAAGCATCGAACGCCGGCCAATCGGTTGCCAGCATGCAGGCGGCAAGATGCCCCCCCGCGGAATGGCCGCTGATGACGAGGGATTTTCCAGGCCGTGCCAGCGCACGGGTCATCGTTCGCATTTGCCGGATGATGTCATCGATGGTGACATTGGGGCACAGATCATAGCCTGGAATGGCGACGCCGATCCCGTGCGCGTTGAGGCCCGCGGCGAGGTGGCTGAAAAACGAGCCGTCCAGCGCCTGCCAGTAGCCGCCGTGAATGAAAACGACGATCGGACCGTCATGGCCGCCGGGAAAGAAATCGATGGTGTGGCGCGCACCTGGACCGTAGGACATCGAACGCGGCGCCGTACGCTCACGGTAGGCCGCGGCGTCGCGCGCCCAGCCGGCAATCAGCGCCGGATGCTCCGGAACCCGGGCCCGGTTATTGTATTCGGCCTCGTAGTCGATCCCGGCGCTCAAGGCTGATCATGCTCGTGCTTGGGCGGATTTCCGCGCCGAAGCCTTGGTCCTGGCCAACAGGCGCATCAATTCGCGGACGTCCTTTGGGGTGAGATCCGAAAAGATATCGGCGATCCACCTCTCGTGCTCCGCGGCCATCTTGCGAAACTCGGCGCGGCCTGCCTTCGTCAATCGTATGACCTGGACGCGCCGATCGGAATCCGATGTGCGCCGGTCGAGATGACCGGATTCGACCAGCCGCTCGACCAGCCCGGTTACATTGCCGTTGGAAACCATCATCCGTTTCGATACGTCCGACAGCGTCATGCCGTCCGGCGCCTTGTCGAGCTGGGCCATCAGGTCGAAACGCGGCAGCGTGACATCGAACCGTTCGCGCAACCGGCCGCGCACCTCGCCTTCGATGAGGTTGGCGCAGGTCAGGAGCCGAAGCCATAATCGCAACTCGTCGCCGTGATCTTCCGGCAACTCGACGGCCTTGGTCTCGGAATCGAGGATCATGATGCAATCGCGCCCGTCGGCTTTCGCCCTGAAGGATCGACCATCAAATAGTTTGGCGAGCGCCGCAAGTCAAAACGCCGATGCTCTGCCACGGCATTTTTGGTTTCTTTAGGGTTCAAACATCTGGCGTACGGCTTGCATGCCGCTGTATGGGCGGCTTTTTGCTGCCCCGGCCAGCACCCGCTTGCTTGCGGGGACAGCCATCATGAGCATAAGCTGAACCTTGAAAGTTCGAGCCTGGATTGGCGCGCGGATATCGGTCGCGTGTCGCGGCCGATGGGGAGGGGTCATGAAGAAGCAGTTGAAGTTCGCCGGGCTGGCGGCATTGTTGGGCATCTCGGCCGACGCGGCGCTTGCGCAGGAGAAGATCAAGATCGGCGTGATCGTGACCTTGTCGGGTCCGGCGGCGGTTCTTGGCCAGCAGGCCCGCGACGGTTTTGCGCTCGCGGTCAAGTATCTCGGCGGCAAGATGGCGGGCCGCGAGGTCGAGGTCATTGCGGTCGATGACGAGCTCAAGCCGGACGGTGCGGTGACCAAGGTCAAGGGCCTGCTCGAACGCGACAAGGTCGATTTCGTGGTGGGCCCGATCTTCTCCAATATCC
>NZ_JBAVNZ010000632.1:0-7300 GCF_049691595.1 Bradyrhizobium sp. | reverse complement strand
GAGTTAAGCGGTGACAGGCTCGCTGATCTCCGTCTCGGCTACTTCGCGATCGGCGACCGGCCACTGCTGGCCAAAGCTGCGGGCAAGCTTGTCAATGTCGTCGTCACGCCCAAGGTAATGGCAGAAGCTTCCGCGGCACTTAGCGTGGAACTTAATCCGCATGAGGACCAGCAGGCCTCCGCCGCCATGCGCCGGCATCTGGCCAACGTGCTTCTGACGCGCTGTGTGTCTTCGCTGCTTGGTCGTCCCGATCTCGGCCCGGGAGGGGTTGCGTGACGGCTCCAATGCCCCTATCGCTCGACGTCAATGGCGAGCGCATCGATACCTTTGTTTTGCCGCGGTTGAATCTCGCGGATTTCCTCCGCGAGCATCTCAAATTGACTGGCACCCATGTTGGCTGTGAACACGGGGTTTGCGGCGCCTGCACGGTGCGCGTCAATGGCGACATCATGCGTTCCTGCCTGATGCTGGCGGCGCAGGCGCATCATGCTTCGGTCGAGACCATCGAAGGGTTATCCGACAGCGGCGAGATTGCCGATTTGCAGCGCGCGTTTCGCGACCGTAACGCGCTGCAATGCGGCTTCTGCACGCCTGGGATGTTGATGGCGGCGCAGGATCTTTTGCAGCAAACATCAGAGCCGGATCGCGAGCAGATCCGCGAGCATCTCTCCGGCAATTACTGCCGCTGCACCGGCTATCAGGCCATCGTCGATGCCGTCGAGACCACCGCGCGGGCGCGCATGGGACGCGCGCCATGACCTCATCGCCGGGAAACCCCAAGACACTCTCAATGCTTGACCGACCGAACTCCTATATCGGCAAGACGGTGCCGCGCCCGAATCTTGACCGGCTGCTGCAGGGCCGGGGGCTTTACGTCAGCGACATGGAACTGCCGCGTATGACTCACGTGGTATTCCTTCGTTCGCCGCACGCGCATGCGAAAATCTCCGGTATCGAAGCCGCCGCGGCGAGGCGCATGCCGGGGGTGATCGCCGTCGTTACCGGCCAGGAGCTTGCCGCGGTCATCACGCCATGGATCGGCGTGCTCTCGCATTTGAAAGGCCTGAAATCCGCTCCGCAGAGCGCGATTGCGATCGACCGCGTGTGCTGGCAGGGCGAAGCCGTCGCCGCCGTGGTGGCGACCAGCCGCGCCGCGGCCGAGGATGCAGCGGAGCGTGTTGCCGTCGATTATAAGGAACTCGACGCAGTGACGGAGATGCGGACCGCGCTCGATCCGGCAACGCCGGTCATCCACGCGGCGCTCGGCGATAATCTCGCCTTCGAGCGCAATCATGAGGCGGGCGATGTCGATCGAGCCTTTGCCGATTCGGATGAGGTGATCGAGGCCGATTTCATCTTCGGACGACATACCGGCGTTACGCTGGAGCCGCGCGCGGTGGTGGCGGACTGGAATGCGGCCGAAGCAAGGCTCACGATCTATCAGGGCACGCAGGCACCTCATATGGTGCAGAATATCGCCGCGCTGCATTTGGGCCTGAAGGAATCGCAAGTCCGCGTGGTCTGCAAGGACGTCGGCGGCTCCTTTGGTATCAAGGTGCATATTTACGCCGACGAGATGGCGACTTACGCCTTGTCAAAGCTGTTGCGCAGGCCGATCAAATTCGTCGCCGACCGGCTCGAGAGCTTCAACACCGACATTCACGCGCGTGATCATCGCTGCAAGGCAAAGATCGGTGTCAGGCGCGACGGCACCATCACGGCTTTCGAGATCGACGATCTAACCGGCATCGGACCTTATTCGATGTATCCGCGCACCAGCGCAATTGAGGCCAACCAGGTCGTCAATCTCGTCGGCGGGCCTTATGTCACCAGGAATTACCGCGCCCGGGCCCGGGTGGTGTTCCAGAACAAGAACGTGATGTGCCAGTACCGCGCTGTCGGTCATCCGATTGCCTGCTCGGTGACCGAAGGCCTGGTTGATCTGGCGGCAATGAAGATCGGCATGGATCCGGTCGAAGTCCGGCGTCGCAATCTGATCGCCGATGATGCCTATCCCTGCGCATCACCTTCGGGGTTGCGATTCGAGCAGCTGTCGCATCATGCCTCGCTGGCCAAGCTGCTGCGGATGATGAACTATGATGGGCTGCGTGTCGAACAGGCGGTCTTGCGAGACAGGCACATTCATCGCGGCATCGGCCTTGCGAGTTTCATCGAGGTCACCAATCCCAGCGCGGCATTCTACGGCGTCGGCGGAGCCAGGATATCGTCACAGGACGGTGTCGCCGTTCGGCTCGATGCCCAGGGTTCGGTGATCTGCCAGACCAGCATCACCGAACAGGGGCAAGGGTCCGAATCCCTCACAGCGCAAATCGTCGGCAGCGTGCTTGGTGTCTCGATGGACCGGGTCCGCGTGATCCTTGGCGATACCGACAACACGCCCTATGGTGGCGGCACCTGGGCCTCGCGTGGCGCCGGTATCGGCGGCGAGGCCGCGCTTCAGGCGGCCAAAATTCTGCGCGGAAACATCCTCGATGTCGCAGCCGCCATCCTGCAATCCACCCCTGCTGAACTCGACATCGTCGACAATCGCGTCGTCAGTGCCAGCGACGGCGCGCCGCGCATCGAACTGAACGAGCTCGCGCGTATCGTCTATTTCCGTCCGGATACGCTGCCGCCGGGCATACAAGCCGAGCTGATGGCGACCAGGCATTTTGTCCCGCGCGAATATCCCTTCGCCTTCACCAATGGCGTTCAGGCCTCGTGGCTGGAAGTCGATACCGACACCGGCTTCATCAAATTGCTGAAACATTGGGTGGTCGAGGATTGCGGTACCATCATCAACCCGCAGCTGGTCGACGAGCAGATCAGGGGCGGGGTGGTGCAGGGTCTCGGCGCCGCGCTGTTCGAGAAATGCATCTATGACGAGCGCGGCCAGCTCACCAACGCCAATATGGCCGACTATCTGGTTCCGATGTCCGGCGAAATGCCCGATATCGATGTGGGCCACGTGGTGTCGCCGACGCTGGAATCGGAGTTGGGCGCCAAGGGGGCTGGCGAAGCCGGCACCGCCGGTGCGGCTGCAGCGGTGGCCAACGCGGTCAACGACGCGCTCCGGCCGTTCGGAAGGATAATTACCGAGATTCCGCTGACGCCGCAGGTTATCCTGACGGCGCTGGGGCGAATCTGAGCGACGACGTCACCGGCAAGACCGAATAGGATGAGACCAAACAAGATAGTTCAGGGGAGGAGGACGCCATGACAAGGAAGGCCGCCAAAGTCGGATCGATTTCCCGCCGCCGCCTGCTCACCACCGTGAGCGCAGGCGCGGCGTTCGCCGTCGCGCCGTTTCGCATCAATCTGCTGCAGGCGCAGGAAGTGCCAATCAAAATCGGTTTTCCCGTCCCGCTGACCGGGCCCTATGGCACCGAGGCGCAGGATCAGGTGCGTGCCGGTCAGCTCGCGGTCGCCCAGTTCAACGATGCCGGCGGGCTTGGTGGCCGCAAGGCGGAACTGGTGGTGCGCGACGACAAGCTCAATCCCGGCGAGGCGGCGACGCGGACGCTGGAACTGGTCGAAAAGGAAAAGGTCAACTTTGTCGTCGGCAGCCTGTCGGCCGCGGTGCAGCTCGCGATCAACAACGTCACCAAGGAGCGCGGCATCATCTTCAATTCGATCAGCCAGTCCGACGCCATCAACGAGGTTGCCGATTTCAGCAAATATACCTTCCACGAGGCGATGAACCCGCATCTGACGTCAGGCGCGGTCGGGCGTTACGCTTTCTCGAAATTCGGCAAGAAGGTCGCGTTTCTGACCGCCGACTACGCCTATGGCCACGAGATGGTCCGCGGCTTCCTCGAGGTCGGCAAGGCGTTCAATGTCGAAAACCTCGGTGATATCCGCCACCCGCTCGGCACCTCGGACTTCTCGACGCTGCTGCCGCGCATTCAGGCGCTGAAGCCGGACATTCTCTGCATCAGCAATTTCGGGCGCGACCAGCAGATCGTGCTGAAACAGGCGACCGATTTCGGCGTCAAGAAGACGATACAGATCATCGCGCCGCTGCTCTCCCACGCCAGCCGCGTCGCAGCGGGCCCGCAGGCCTTCGAGGGCGTGGTTGGCGGCTGCTCCTTCTACTGGGGCATCGAGGATAAATTCGCCTCCACCAAGGCCTTCAACGATGCCTTCCGCAAGATGTATGACGGCAGGCTGCCGACCGATTATGGCGCGCTCGGCTATGGTGGCGTCCGTACCGTGCTCGAAGCGGTCAAAAAGGCCGGCAGCGTCGAGACCGACAAGGTCATCGCGGCGATGGAAGCGCTGAAATACGATTACTACAAGGGGCCGCAATATTATCGGAAATGCGACCATCAATCGGTGCAGTCGGTGCTGGTCATCCAATCCAAATCAAAGGACATGAAGAACGAGTCGGACGTGTTCGACGTCATCAGCACCGACGAGCCGAACGAGGCAAACCTGCGCACCTGCGAGGCGCTCGGTCATAAGTCCTGATGTGATGAAAGGTGCGTGCCGCCAACGGCACGTACCGTTTTTGGGGAGGCGCATGGCCGGCCTGAGCGTTGATCTGATCGCATTGCAATTATTTGCCGGGCTGGCGCTCGGCGCGATCTATGTGCTGTTCGCGATCGGTTTGTCGCTGATCTTCGGCATGCTCACCGTGGTCAACTTTGCCCATGGTGCATTCTACATGGTTGGCGCCTATGCCGGACTTTACATGCTCTCGCTCGGCGGCAATTTCTGGATCTGTCTGATCGCCGTGCCACTGGTGGTAGGGCTGTTCGGCCTTGCCGTCGAGCGCGTGCTGATACGCCCGCTTTACGGTCGCGGCATCGACTATCCGCTGCTGCTGACCTTCGGCCTGAGCTATGTGATGGTCGAATGCGTTCGTATCGCCTTCGGCAAGACCGGCTATCCTTTCGACACGCCGGAAATCCTGCAGGGCGCCGTCAATATCGGCGTCGGGTATTTTCCGCTCTATCGGCTGTTCGTGATCGGCGCGACCGCGGCCGTATTGCTGGCGCTATGGGTATTTCTGGAGAGAACCAGTTTTGGCCTGATCATCCGCGCCGGCGCGCGCGATCCGCAGATCGTTCGCGTGCTGGGCGTGGATGTCTCCAGGGTCTGGCTGATCGTATTCGGAATTGGCACCGCGATCGCCGGCTTCGCAGGGCTGTTGGCAGCCCCGTTGCAGGGCGTCATTCCCGAGATGGGCGGCACCATCCTGGCCGAAGCGTTTGTCGTGACTGTCGTTGGCGGCATGGGATCGATTGGCGGCGCCGTGCTGGCAGGGCTGCTGGTCGGCGTGGTTGTCAGCATGACATCGCTGTTTGCGCCGGAAATGGCCAAGGTGTCGATCTTTGCGTTGATGGCGGTGGTGCTGATCGTGCGCCCGCAAGGTTTCTTTGGCCGTGCCGGATTGTTGAGTTGAGCACGCCATGACCGGGGCAGCGGAGCTATCCAAGCACGCACAGGCCGCACCCGTGGGCTGGTTCGGGTTTGCGACCGCCCATCGCGCCAGCATCGCGAGCCTGGTCGTTCTGATCTTTCCGCTGCTGCTGCCGTTCACGGCGTTGGCGGTCAACATCCTGATCTACGGCCTCTATGCGCTCGGCTTCAATCTGGTGTTCGGCTATCTCGGCCTGCTGTCGTTCGGGCACGCGGCCCTGTTCGGTGCCGGTGCCTATATCTGCGGGATTGCGATCGTGCATTTCGCGCTGCCCTGGTACGCGGCGATCGCGCTTGGCATTCTGGGCGGCTTGTTGATGGCACTGCTGATCGGCGCACTGGCGATCCGCACCCGCGGCATCTACTTCGCGATGGTAACGATGGCGCTGTCGCAATGCGTCTACTATCTGTTCTATCAGGCGGTCAACTGGACCGGTGGCGAGAACGGCTTGCGCGGCGTTAACGTTCGCACCATCGACCTGTTCGGCCTGCAGCTCGATTTCATCAATCCGCTGACCCGCTATTACGTGATCGCCGGCTTTGTAATCGCGGCGTTCTTTGTTCTGTCGCGCATCCTGGCCTCGCCCTTTGGCGCCGTCATCGAGGCGGTGCGCGAGAATGAATCTCGCGCCCGTGCCTCCGGCTACGACGTCACGCTCACCCGTTTGCTCACGTTCGTTTTGTCAGGTGGATTTTGCGGTCTGGCCGGGGCGCTGCAAGCCTTGCATCTGTCGATTGTGCCGATCGAAATCATGCATTACGAGACCTCCGGCCTGGTTGTGATGATCGCGCTGCTGGGTGGCATGGGAACTTTCTTTGGCCCAATGGTCGGTGCTGCGGTGTTCCTGGTACTGGAGAACCTGGTCTCACTCCGGACGGTGCATTGGCAACTGATCGTCGGCGTCATCTTCATCGTTTGCGTGTTGTTCTTCCCGGCCGGAATCTGGGGCACGCTGATCGCGCGCGGCAAGCGATGACGGAAGCCGCTCCGCCCTCGAAATATGTGATCCTGCGCACCAGCGGCGTCGGCAAGGTGTTCGGCAAGTTCGTCGCGCTCCACAATATCTCCGCCGAATTTTCCACGGGCGCTATCACCTCGATCATCGGTCCGAACGGCGCGGGAAAGAGCACCTATTTCAACCTGCTATGCGGCGCGTTGCGGCCTAGTAGCGGCACCGTTGAATTCGAAGGCAGGGATGTGACCGGCCTGCCGCAGCATCACTTTGCCCATATGGGTGTCGCGAAATCGTTCCAGATCACCAGCGTGTTTCCGCAACTGACAACGCGCGAGAACATCCGTATCGGATTGCAGGCGCTGGTGTCGCGTTACGACATGTGGCGTCCACGCGCGCGCTTGCGCCAATTGAGCGAACGCGCCGATGATTTGCTGGTCATGGTCGGGCTGTGGGATTCGCGCGAACGCGCAGCGAAGACGCTGGCCCATGGCGAGCAGCGCGCGCTCGAGATCGGCATGGCGCTGGCGAGCCAGCCGCGTCTTCTGCTGCTTGATGAGCCGACCGCCGGGATGAGCCCGGAGGAAACCCGGACCATGATGGATCTGATCGTCAAGCTCGCCAGCGAACGGACCGTCATCCTGGTTGAACACAAGATGAAGCTGGTGCTCGGGATCAGCGACCGCATCCTGGTGCTGCATCATGGCGAGCTGCTTGCCGAAGGGACGCCGCAGGAAGTGCGCCAGAATGAGGCTGTCAAGCGCGTATATCTTGGCAAGCGGGAGCATTGAGGAGATGTTGCAGATCGACAATCTCAACGCCTGGTACGGTGCGAGCCATGTGCTGCAGGATATCAGCATGGGGGTGGCCAAGGGCGAGATCGTCTGCCTGATCGGTCGCAATGGCGCCGGCAAGACCACGAC
>NZ_JBAVNZ010000631.1:0-16482 GCF_049691595.1 Bradyrhizobium sp. | reverse complement strand
GCGAAGGCATTCCGTTCGGCGACGCGGTGCCGCGCGCCGGCAACGATTCCGGCGGCGGCCAGCCCGGCCGCATCCTGAAGTGCAAGGGCTGGGAGACCGATCCCAACGCCTACATCTATTTCATCACCCAGGCGGCGGTATGGGAAAAGATCTGCGACGTGATCGGCGAGCCCGGCTGGAAGACGCATCCGGATTACGCCAAACCCCCTGCCCGGCTGTCGCGGCTCAACGAGATTTTTGCCCGCATCGAGCAGTGGACCATGACCAAGACCAAGTTCGAGGCGATGGAAATCCTCAACAAGGACGACATCCCCTGCGGGCCGATCCTGTCGATGAAGGAACTGATCGAGGATCAGTCGCTGCGCGCCACCGGCACCGTTGTCGAAGTCGATCATCCGACCCGCGGCAAGTATTTGTCGGTCGGCAACCCGATCAAAATGTCGGACAGCCCGAGCGAGGTGACGCGCTCGCCGCTGCTCGGCGAGCACACTGACGAGATCCTCCGCCAGGTGCTCGGCTTCAGCGATCATCAGGTCGCCGAAATCCACAATTCCGGCGCGCTCGATCCGCCGCGGAAGCAGGCTGCCGAATAAGCGGCTTGATCTGCCGAAAACGATGAGGCCGCCGGTTTCCGGCGGCCTTTTCGCTATTTGGGATGCCAGTTGTCTCATTTTGTTGCGTTGCAATAGATAGATTGCTGCTATGCAAACAAATGCGTTGTTTCTGGCATCTGGTATACATAGATTGTCCCGAGATCATGAGGCAGTCATGCGCTGCCGGCCACGAAAGGGAACACCCATGTCCAAGACGGCTTCGATTGCGCTTGCACCCTCCAGCACCCTGTTCGGCCGCCTGATCGCCTCGATCGACCGCTTGTTGATGACTTTGGCCGGCGCCGCCATACGCAACGGCGATCTCCCCCATTTCGGCCTCTAAGGCCCAAATATGCTGACTTTCTGCGGCCAGCGCTGACGGAGTGGCCCGCCGCGCGTCTTAATACTTTGGATCAACGGCCCCGGTTTCCGGGGCCGTTTTCCTATGCGCGCAAGCCGTTTGAATCTAGAATTGCACAACATCTGCGACAAATTGGGCATGCTTGTACCAGAGCCGAATAATCGCTTGCGGTCTGGCATATCACATACCAAAATGTTGCGCTGGTAACGCGTCTGACTGAACGAGAAGCGTGCCTTGGGAGGACCTAATGACGGATATGGCTCAGGCGACGGCCCCGACGGCCGCACGTGTCAGCGACACCTTCCGCTGGACCCAACTGGCGATCGGCGTCACCGCGATGGTGATGATCGCCAACTATCAATATGGCTGGACCTTCTTCGTTCCCGACATCCAGAAAAAATTCGGATGGGATCGCGCGTCGATCCAGTGGGCGTTCACGCTGTTCGTGTTGTTCGAGACCTGGCTGGTGCCGATCGAGGGCTGGTTCGTCGACAAATACGGCCCGCGTCTGGTGGTTCTGATCGGCGGCATCCTCTGCGCGATCGGATGGGCGATCAACGCGGAAGCAACCACGCTGAACGGCTATTACCTCGGCATGATCGTCGCGGGCATCGGTGCCGGCGGCGTCTACGGCACCTGCGTCGGCAATGCGCTGAAATGGTTTCCCGACAAGCGCGGCCTCGCCGCCGGCCTCACCGCGGCCGGATTTGGCGCCGGCTCCGCGTTCACGGTCGCGCCGATCCAGGCCATGATCAGGGATTCCGGCTTTCAGAACACCTTCCTGTATTTCGGCCTCGGCCAGGGCATCATCATCGTGATCCTGGCCTTTTTCCTGCTCGCGCCGAAAGCGGGACAGGTCCCGGTGGCCGTTTCGAATGCCAACGTGATCCAGAGCCGCCGCAACTATCAGCCGACCGAGGTGCTGCGCCAGCCGGTCTTCTGGCTGATGTACTTCATGTTCGTGATCGTGGGGGCCGGCGGATTGATGGTCACCGCCAACCTGAAACCGATCGCGGTCGACTGGAAGATCGACAACCTTTCGGTCACGCTGATCGGACTGACGATGACGACCGTGACGTTCGCCGCCACCATCGACCGCATCCTCAATGGCCTGACGCGGCCGTTCTTCGGCTGGGTCTCCGACATGATCGGCCGCGAGAACACCATGTTCATCGCCTTCGGCATCGAGGGCATCGGCATCTGGGCGCTCTATATGCTCGGCCACGATCCGGTCTGGTTCGTGATCCTGTCCGGCCTGGTGTTCTTCGCCTGGGGCGAGATCTATTCGCTGTTCCCCTCGACCTGCACCGATACCTTTGGCGCGAAATTCGCGACCACCAATGCGGGCCTGCTCTACACCGCCAAGGGCACCGCGGCGCTGCTGGTGCCGATCGCCAACTACATGCAGCAGTCCTCCGGGACCTGGGACAATGTGTTCATCATTGCCGCGGGCGCCAACATCCTGGCCTCGCTGCTTGCGATCGTGGTGCTCAAGCCCTGGCGCAAAGCGGTGGTGGCGAAGGCATCCGCCTAAACCCGCTGCCGCCAATTCTGGCGAAGCGCCCCTCTCCGGACGGGCGCTTTTCTTTTGCGCCTATGTTGAGGCATACAAAATACCAAGTCAGTCAGGGTCCGCGATCATTTTGCTAAGGGGATTTATGAGGCCACGTGCCAAAACGTCAGTCAGCCTGACATTTCCGGGGCTTTTTCTCATGTTCGAGGTTAGCGTGTTGACAATTGGCATTATGTATACCAATCTTTGGCCGGCTTACTCAATGGGAGGTTGCGATGCAAGTCGGAGATGTCCTGCGCAAGAAGGCCGCACGGGTTGCCACCGTTCGCATGAACGAGACCGTGGCCATCGCGGCGCAATTGATGCGCGCCAGCAATATCAGCGCGCTGGTGGTCAAGGATGTCGTGCGCACCGAGGGCAATACGGCCGCGGGCATGTTCACCGAGCGCGACGTGGTTCGCGCGATTGCCGAGCACGGCTCCGCCGGCGCCAACCTGAAGGTCTCGCAACTGATTTCGGTGCAGCAGCTCGTCGCCTGCTGTTCGAGCGATACGCTCGAACAGGTCCGTCACCTCATGAACAGGCACCACATCCGGCATTTGCCTGTGATCGACAATCACAGCCTGATCGGCGTCATCAGCATGCGCGACGTTTCGGCCGCGTTCGATAAGGAGGCGACGGCCGCAAAGCAGGCCATCCCGGCCTGACATTGCGATATCGGGCGGCGCTGCCGGAATCGGACCGGTTTTCTCCGTTGCTTGATGGAAATCAATCTCATCCGGTTCGCTGGGCCTCAAACTGACAAGAGGCATCCGGGACCCGGCGATGATCAGCAGGCGCAAACTCTTGTCAGGCAGCTATGGGTTCGCGATCGGAGCGATTGCGCCTCCGGCGGCAACCCTCGCCGCCGCCCCTTCCTACGATGATGCCTTACGATCGACGTGGGCGCCTCTCCGCGTCGAGGGTGGACTGCGGGAACTGATCCGCTACGCCACGCTGGCGGCGAACAGCCACAATACCCAGCCCTGGAAATTCACCGCCGACGAGCGTCGCATCACCATGACGCCGGACTATGCCCGCCGATGTCCCGCCGTCGATCCAGACGACCACCACCTGTTTGTCAGCCTCGGGTGCGCGGTTGAAAACCTCGTCCATGCGGCTGCCGCGGCGGGGATGGCGGCGAGGACGGCAATCGACTCCGACGTCATCACGACCGAGCTCGATCCCGCGCGTGCCTCGGAGTCGGACCTGTTCAAGGCCATTCCGCACCGGCAAAGCACGCGGGCGATATACGACGGCAAGCCGGTTTCCAGCGAAGCCCTCGCCGCGCTCGAGAAGGCCGGCACCGCGGCCGGCGTGACCGTCTTGATCATCACCGACAAATCGAAAATCGGGAGCGTCAGCGATTACGTCATCGAAGGCAATTCAACGCAGATGCGCGACAAGGCCTTCATGGATGAACTCGAGCACTGGATCCGGTTCAACAGCGCCGATGCGGTTGCCACCATGGACGGCCTCGCCGCCCGCGCATCCGGCAATCCCGAATGGCCGGCCTGGCTCGCCCGTCGGTTGTTGCCGCTGGTCCTGACCGAGCGAGGCGAAAACGAAAAATATCGAACGCAGATCCAGAGCTCCGCCGGCCTGGCCGTCCTTGTCGCCGATCGCAGCGACCGGTCTCACTGGGTCGAAGTCGGGCGCGCGTGCCAGCGTTTTGCGCTTCAGGCCACCGCGCTCGGATTGAAGCAAGCCTTTGTCAACCAGCCGGTCGAGGTCCCGCATCTGCGCCGTCAGCTCGCATCGTTTCTCGGCATCGGCGACCGCCTTCCGGATTTGGTGATGCGCTTCGGCGCCGGACCCGAGCTGCCGAAATCGCTGCGCCGTCCGGTCGAACGATTGATGGCCTGATGAGAATCGTCGCAGCCGCCTTGCTTTACAGCGCCATCGTGTTCGCGGTCGGCCTGGCGCTCGGCCCGATCCGCGTGCTCTGGCTTGAGCCCGCCGTCGGTCGGGTCCTCGCCGAAATTTGCGAGGCACCGTTTCTTCTGATCGCCATGGTATTCGCGTCGCGATGGGTCCCTTCGGTCTTGCATCTGCGCCGCGATCTTGCATCGCTCGGCATGATGGGTCTCGGCGCGCTCGCCATTCAGCAGGGGGCCGACCTGGCCGTCGGGATCTATCTGCGCGGGATCAATCCGGCGGAGCAATTGGCAAATTATGCAACGGGGGCCGGGCTGATCTATGCCGGCTTGCTGCTGGTCTTTGCCGCGATGCCGATCCTGGTGAGTCGAGATACCGCGCCAGCCGGTGCTCGGAGATAGCTATCCATTCCTGCATGATCATGACGCCCCATCGCAGGGCTGCCCGGTGGACATTTGTCCTGCACGACGGCATCCTGTTCGCTGAAACTTCGACAAGGAATGCGCGCGGCGGTCCGCGCCGGGGAAACAGAGGGCAGACATGATCAAAACCCGATTTACCGAACTCGTCGGCGTCGAGCATCCGATCGTCCAGGGCGGCATGCAATGGGTGGGACGCGCCGAACTGGTCGCCGCCGTCGCCAACGCCGGCGCGCTCGGCTTCATCACCGCGCTGACCCAGCCGACGCCGGAAGACCTCAGCAAGGAGATCGCGCGCTGCCGCGACATGACCGACAAGCCGTTCGGCGTCAATTTGACCATTCTTCCCTCGATCAAGCCGCCGCCTTACGCGGAATACCGCCAGGCCATCATCGAGAGCGGCATCAAGGTGGTGGAGACCGCCGGCAACAAGCCGCAGGAACACGTCACCGAATTCAAGAAGCACGGCATCAAGGTCGTGCACAAATGCACCAGCGTGCGTCACGCGCTGTCGGCGGAGCGGATGGGCGTCGATGCGATCTCGATCGACGGCTTCGAATGCGCGGGCCATCCCGGCGAGGACGATACGCCCGGCCTGATCCTGATCCCGGTTGCCGCCGACAAGGTGAAGATTCCGATGATCGCCTCCGGCGGCTTCGGCGACGGCCGCGGCCTGGTCGCGGCGCTTGCGCTCGGCGCCGAGGGCATCAACATGGGCACGCGCTTCATGTGCACCAGGGAAAGCCCGATCCATCAACTGGTGAAGGAAAAGATCGTCGCCAATGACGAGCGCGAGACCGAATTGATTTTCCGCACCATGCGCAACACCTCGCGCGTCGCCAAAAACGCGATCTCGACCAGGGTCGTCGCCATGGAGAAGGAAGGCGCGAAATTCGAGGATGTCCGCGAACTCGTCGCCGGCGCCCGCGGCAAGATGGTCTACGCCACCGGTGACGCCGACGAAGGCATCTGGTCGGCCGGCCAGGTGCAGGGATTGATCCACGATATCCCGACCTGCGCCGAACTGGTCTCGCGCATCATCCGCGATGCCGAGGCCATCATCCGCAGCCGGCTCGAAGGCATGCTGTCCGGCGCGCAGCGTCAGGCCGCCGAATAGGCGGCCTCGCGCCCTCAAACAAAAGAGAAGAGCCCATGAAAGCCTATGTTTACGGCGCCACCGGCGCCGAGATCGCCGATGTCGCCAAGCCGTCCCCGAAAGGCACGCAAGTGCTGGTGCGCGTCCATGCCTGCGGCCTCAATCGCGCCGATCTCGGCATGACCAAGGGCCACGTGCACGGCTCAGCCGGCGGGGTCGGCACCGTGCTCGGCATGGAATGGGCCGGTGAAGTCGCCGGGCTTGGGCCTGACGCCAAGGGCGTCAAACTCGGCGACAGGATCATGGGCTCCGGCGGCGCCGCGTTCGCCGAATATACGCTGGCCGATCACGGCAGGCTGTTCCGTGCGCCCTCCAACATGAATTTCGAGGAGGCGGCCACCCTCCCCGTCGCGCTCGCGACCATGCACAACGCGGTCGTGACCAACGGCGCATTGCAGGTGGGCCAGACCGTGCTGGTCCAGGGCGCGAGCTCCGGCGTCGGCCTGATGGCGATGCAGATCGCCAAACTGAAGGGCGCGAAGATGGTGATCGGCTCCTCGACCGACGCCATGCGCCGCGGGCGCCTGAAGGAATTCGGCGCTGATCTCGCGGTCGACTCCAGCGATCCGGGCTGGGTCGACCAGGTGCTGAAGGCGACGGGCGGCGAAGGCGTCGATCTGATCGTCGATCAGGTGTCGGGCAAGGTCGCCAACCAGAACCTGGCGGCAACCAAGATCAAGGGCCGCATCGTCAATGTCGGCCGGCTCGGCGGCACCCATGCCGATTTCAACTTCGACCTGCATGCCGCGCGCCGCATCACCTATATCGGCGTCACCTTCCGCACCCGCTCGATCGAGGAAATCCGCGAGATCTTTGACGAGGTCCGCAAGGACATCTGGCCGGCGGTGGAAGCGCGAAAACTGCAATTGCCGATCGACAAGGTGTACCCGTTCGCCGAGATCGGCCAGGCGTTCGCGCACATGGAAGCCAACAGGCACCTCGGCAAGATCGTGGTGGCGTTGTAGCGTGGCACGCCATGAATCGAGATTGGTAACAGCGTCCGTCAAAGTCTGCTCGCGGCAAGAAGCGCCATGCAATGATGCCACGGATCAAGCCAAGTAGCGTGCTCGAGGGCGGGCGTTATTTCGAGGGGCCACGCTGGCACGCGGGCCGGCTCTGGTTCGTCGACTGCATGAATCGAACACTCCTCAGTCTCGCCTCCTCCGGTGAGTGCGAGCAGCACGCGAAGTTCGAGGACGACACGCCCTGCGGCCTCGGTGTCCTGCCGGACGGAAGGCTCATCGTATTGACGATGTTCCGCAAGCGTCTGATGACCTATGCGGACGGACGGCTTTCGCTCTACGCCGACCTGTCGGGGATAGCCGCAGGCACGATCGACGACATGATCGTCGACGGCCTTGGGCGCGCCTATGTCGGAGATCTCGGCTTCGATTTGCCGCCACCGTCCGATCGAGGCTCGGTCGGCCGGATCATTCTGGTGACGCCCGACGGCGCGGCACGCGTCGTGGCCGACGGATTGCGGTTTCCCAACGGCATTGCGGTCTCGGTCGATAACAGCCGGCTCGTCGTGGCCGAGATGGATGGCGAATGCCTGGCCGAATATGACATAGAGGCCGACGGCGGCCTGAACTTTCGCCGCCGGTACGGAAGCATGAAATCCCCCGATGGGATCTGCCTCGATCGCGCGGGTGCCGTGTGGGTCGCATCGTTCGACGAGGATGCCTTCATTCGGGTAGGCCGCGACGGGTGCGAGTTGCAGCGTATCGAAGTGCCCGGCCGCCGTGCCATTGCCTGCGTTCTCGGCGGCGTGGAACGGCGGACCCTGTTCTGCCTAAGTGCGGCGACCTCACCCGAACAGCTTCGGCAACGCAAATCGTCCGCCCGCATCGATGTGGTCGATGTGGACATTCCCGGTGCTGGCTATCCCTGAGCGTTAGCGATCTATTCGCGACAAGGGGTGTTGATAGAGGGGTGTTGATAGAGGGGTTGACGTAAGTATACATTATACGTATAATACAAACTTGATAGGCTGATCAAGCAGGAAATCCATTATGGTCCAGACAAGCGCCTTGGAATTCCAACGCAAATTCGGCGAATTTCAACATCAAGCCCAACGCGAGCCTGTTGAGATTACGCGCCACGGCCGGCGGGAGTTCGTGCTGATGTCGGCCGAACACTATGACTGGCTGACGGCGGCTGCCAAGCGCACGTACCGGACGGTCGATGCGACCCAGGTGGTGATCGACGCTGTCGAACGGGCCGAGATGGACCCCGAACACGCTGCGCTCGACGAGTTGCTCAAGTGAGCCGGCCAAGTGGTCTTTCCCGAGCCTAAGCCAGGCTTCGTCGTCCGCTATGATTATCTTTGGAGCCATGAAGCGGCAGCGGGACGCGATCAGGGAAAGGACCGTCCGGCCTGTCTCGTCGCTGCGAGCGACAGCCGAACGAGGCCGCGTTTTGTCGTCCTGTTGCCAATCACCCATATGCCGCCCGATGGCGATACGATCGGGATCGAGATTCCGGCGAAGGTGAAACAGGCAATCGGTCTCGACGATGCGCGGAGCTGGGTCGTCGTATCCGAGCACAACATCGACGAATGGCCGAACGCCGGTCTTGCACCGGTTCCGGGGAAGCCGGGCGTATTCGGCTATGGCTTCATTCCACCCGGCCTGTTCGCGCAGATCAAGGCCAGGTTCCTAGAGCTTGCTCGACAGAACAAGAGCGGCGCGGTGCGCCGCTGATCGCGTGGGGATGCAAGGAAAGCCTCCGGTGGCCTCCATCAAGCGTCATAGCTCTTCCCGTATCACGCTCGAACTCGCTCAACCCAATCACACTCAAAGTCCCGCACCCACCCGGCTATATGATCCGGTCGAGGATATTTCAGCGATAGAGTTTTCAATACCTGCTCGAGGACGCGCTCAGCCAGTTCTTTGCGCTGGACCGTAAAGGCGGCAGATTCGTCCGGCTCCAGATCTTTGTTTTCGTTCTGAATATGCAGTCGATTCCTGAGTCTATTCAACAGCTCTAATTCATCGTAGAGAGCGCTATCAGCAGCACCAAAGAGATCGTGCTTCTTGGCACTGAAAATGTATTGGGACAGCTTACTGATCTTTTTAACTCGTATGTACGAAATAAACTCATCGGCAAGATTGGCAACGCGCTCCCATCTATATTGATTGCACCGAAAGTAAAAATCGTGGAGAGCGAGGCAATCCATTGCCACCTCGCACACGGAAAGATGGATTGCTTCGCTTCGCTCGCAATGACGCTCCCTCAACTCGCAATGACGGTCCCCCAACTCGGAACAATTCGCAACAGCCGCTCCGCGGGGGACTGGCGCCGGCGTCTTCGACTGCCGGCTTTAATGTTCGGAAACGCCCTGCTAAACCGCCGCCCATGAACGCACACGTCAACACCGAAAAAACCACCGTCGCGGTGATCTCGATTTTCGCCAGCGCCGGCATGGCCGCGGCCAAATTCACGGTCGGCATCATCATCGGCAGCCTCGCCTTGATTTCGGAAGCGCTGCACTCCTCGGTCGACGTGGTCGCCACCATCATCACCTGGCTGGTGGTGCGGGTGTCCGATCGCCCCGCCGACGACGAACACCATTACGGCCACGGCAAGCTCGAGAGCCTGTCGGCGCTCGGCGTCATCGCCCTGCTCTATGTGCTGGCCGGCGGCATCCTGGTCGAGTCCTGGAGCCGCCTGACCGAGGGCGCGCCGCCGCCGGTCATCACGGCGATCCCGTTCATCGTGCTGCTGATCGATATCGCGGTGAACTTCTGGCGGGCGCGGGCGCTGCATCGCGCGGCGCGCGACACCCGGAGTCAGGCGCTGGCCGCCGATGCGCTGCATTTTGCCTCCGACGTGCTCGGCTCGGTCGCCGTCATCATCGGGCTTGCGCTTACCGCACTCGGATATCGCTGGGGCGATGCCGCGGCCGCCATCGCGGTCGCGGTGATGATCTCGGTATTGGGACTGCGGCTGGCGCGCTCCACCGTGGAGACCCTGCTCGATCGCGCGCCGGAAGGTGTTTCCGAGACCGCCGCGGCCGCGATCCGAGCCGTGCCCGGCGTGGTCGACGTCGAGCGGCTGCGCGCTCGCATGGTCGGCCCGACGCATTTCATCGAGGCCATCGCCAAGGTGCCGCGCACCTACCCGATCGACCGGGTCGAGGAGATCAAGCGCAAGGCGCAGCAGGCCGTCACCATGGCGCTCGGCGATGCCGACCTGACCTTCACCGCGGTGCCGGTCGCACGCGACAATGAGAGCGTGCGCGAACGCATCATGGTGATCGCCCGCAATTCCGGGCTCGCCGTCCACCACGTCACCGTGCACGATCTCGGCGGCAAGCTGACCGTCAGCATCGACCTCGAGGTCGATGGCGAGATGGATCTCACGGCGGCCCACGACATCGCCCATGGGCTGGAACGCAGCATCCGCGAGGATTTCGGCGAGGATGTCGAGGTCGACACCCACATCGAGCCGCTGGAACCGGAACTGCCTGTCGGCACCGATGCGGCGCCGGACCGCGTCGAGACCATCAGGGCCGCGCTGTCGCGTTTTGCCGCCGATGGCGCCATCCATGACATCCATAATGTGCGGGTGCGCGACACCGACGCCGGCGAAATCGTCAACTTCCATTGCCGTGCCGCGCCGTCGATGAGCGTCATCAAGGTTCACGAGAACGTCGATGAGATCGAGCGCGCCCTGCGCCGCGCGTTTCCGACCATCAAGCGTGTCATCAGTCACGCCGAACCGCCCCGCGCGTAGAATGAAGGAGTTGTTCCTGTTTCGGACTCGCTTTGAAGGCGGCGATTCCTCGTTGGACAAGATTTATTTCGAATTAACGAATCGTTGACTCTCGACAGCCCGCAAAAACTGGATTCAAATCGCTATGATTCGGAAGTAGCCTGGGGTTCTTCCGGCGAGTGCGACAATGAGAATTCGGCGGGGTCCAAGGCATGGCGCGTGCGCATGCGGCGAACGTGTGCGTCCAATCCGATTCGATCAAGGGATTGGCGCAGTCGATCGCGAAACCGGCCTATCACAGGCTTCTCACCGCGGAGCCTGCGCTCCGCCGCGCCGTGCCCACCCTCATCATCGCCTTCCTGATCACGATCTGCCTCGGCGCCTTCGTCCAGGTGATCGATCAGAACCGGCAAAAGCGCGGCGCGATGAAGCGCGACCTCGCTGCCCTAGCCGACCTGCTGACCGAGCGTCTCGATCGCCTCGCTTCGGCGCGGCAGGACCGCGTGGCGAATATCGACCGGCTGCAAAGCCTGTTGCCTGACCTCATTCCGTCCTGGGGTGTCGCGGCCGGCCGCCACGTCATCATCACCAGCGCGGATCATCGCGTGCTGGGCCGCGCTCCCATGGAAGCCGGCGTTGCCGGAAGCGATCGCATCCTTGATGCCATCAGCACGGCCCAGCTCCTGGCCGCCCCCGGCCTGCAGGGCGTGGTCAGCGATATGACCCTGCCGAACGGCAGCGGCGCGCTGGCGATCTCCAGGCTGGTCAAATCCCTGCCCGGCCAGGTCGTCGTGATCCAGGAAAGGAACGACCCGCTGCTCGGATCGGACGCGGCGCTGCCGGTGACGTTGTCCGCCACCACGGGGTTTGTCGTGCTGATCCTCGGCTTCGCCTTCCACTGGCAGTCGACCCGCGCCCGCGAGGGCGACCTCATCAATGACGCCGTGCGCGGCCGCATCGACACCGCGCTCAACCGCGGCCGCTGCGGCTTGTGGGACTGGGACCTGTCGCGCGGCCGGATTTTCTGGTCGCAGTCGATGTTCACGATGCTGGGGCTGGACTCCCGCAACGACCTCCTGACCTTCGGCGAGGTCAACGCGCTGGTGAAGTCCGACGATATCGACCTTTTCGCGATCGCCGATCAGCTGATCGGCGGCAAGATCCGTCACATCGATCAGACCTTCCGCATGCAACACACCGACGGCCACTGGATCTGGCTGCGCGTCCGCTGCGAGCTCAGCCAGGCCATGGCCGACGGCGGCACACATCTGATCGGCATTGCCGTCGACATCACCGAGCAGAAGAGCCTCGCGGAGAAAACGGTGGAAGCGGACCTGCGGCTGCGCGACGCGATCGAGACCATCCCGGAAGCCTTCGTGCTGTGGGACGCCGAGGACCGGCTCGTGCTCTGCAACTCGCATTTCCAACGCCTGCACAAGCTGCCGGACTCGGCGGTGACCCCGGGCACCTCCTACGAGACCGTGATCGAGGTCGGCAGCATGCCGGAGGTCCGTAGCCGGCTGCAGGAGACCGGCGTCCCGACGCCGGGCGCGCGCACCTTCGAGGCCCAGCTCGAGGACGGCAAATGGCTGCATATCAGCGAGCGGCGCACCAAGGACGGCGGCTACGTCTCGGTCGGCACCGACATCACCCGCATCAAGGAGCATGAGCAGAAACTGGTCGAAAACGACCTTCGCCTGCGCGCTTCGGTGATCGACCTGAAACGCACGCAGACCGTCCTCGAGCGGCAAGCGACCGAACTCGTCGACCTCGCCGAAAAATATTCGCAGGAAAAGACCCGCGCCGAAGAAGCCAACCAGGCGAAATCGAAATTTCTCGCCAATATGAGCCACGAGCTGCGCACCCCCCTCAACGCCATCATCGGCTTCTCCGAGATCATGGGCAGCGGCATGTTCGGAACGCTCGGCTCGGACAAATATCAGGAATACTGCCACGACATTCTCACCAGCGGGCAATATCTGCTCGAGGTCATCAACGACATCCTCGACATGTCGAAGATCGAGGCCGGCCGCATGAAGCTCGACATGGAGCCGCTGGACCTGTCGAAGACGCTGGCGGAATCGCTGCGCGTGGTGTCCGGTCGCGCCGAGGACAAGCATCTGACGCTGGAGGCGGACATCGAAAACACCATTTCGGTGATCGCCGACCGCCGCGCGATCAAGCAGATCATCGTCAACCTGTTGTCCAACGCGGTGAAGTTCACGCCCGACGACGGCAAGGTCGTGGTGCGCGGCCAGATGCTGAACGACTCCATCGTATTGATGATCGCCGATAGCGGCATCGGTATCGCGCCGGAATCGCTGCGGCGGCTGGGAAAGCCGTTCGAGCAGGTCGAGAGCCAGCTCACCAAGAGCTATCAAGGCTCGGGACTGGGGCTGGCGATCGCGAGATCCCTGACCAATCTGCACGGCGGATCGATGAAGCTGCGTTCGAAACTCGGCGCGGGGACCGTCGTTCGCGTGGTCTTGCCGCGCGATGCCCGGGCCGTCAAAGCCCGGCTGTCCACGGCTGCCTGAATTTTCGTCGCCCGATCATGCCGCGGCGCGCTTGTTCGCGAACCGGCAGCCGCTTCGCTTGAAAATCGCCCGGTCTGCAAGCATTTCGTCGGGTGCGTAAGGACCGCTGACCAAAAGCCGCGCGCGGGCTGAAAAAGGGCCCAGCTTTCGCCAAATACAAATGCCAGACAACGGGTTGTGAAGTCGACCCGCCCCGCTTCATGGTAGCGTTTTGACAATACCGGACCGGCCAAGCCGGATCCGTAAACAAAGAAAAACTGCAGGGAGGATGGCCGCCGACACGGAAATCCAATCACATCATACGCTTTGGTCCACGGTTCCTCGGCGAATTCCGCGGTGCGCCGAATCCTTCGAGAAGCCTGACAGCGACGGCGTCGAGCGGTCGGGAAACATGTTCTCGCTCGCGTCGAAAAGACATCATCAGCCTATCAGACACAATCAGCTTATGAAGAGCGAGGAGCGATCATGATCAAGATGAAGATTAACGGCCAGGAACGAACCTGGGACGGCGACCCCGACCTTTCGCTGCTCTGGTTTCTGCGTGATGAAGCCGGACTGACGGGTACAAAATACGGCTGCGGCCAGGCGCTCTGCGGCGCCTGCACCGTGATCGTCGACAAGCAGGCCGTACGCGCCTGCGTCACCTCGGTTTCGGATGTGGTCGGCCGCGAGGTTACGACCATCGAAGGTCTCCATGCGACCGGAGATCACCCGGTGCAGAAGGCCTGGCGTCAGGTCAACGTGCCGCAATGCGGCTATTGCCAGGCCGGCCAGATCGTGCAGGCGGCAGCGCTGCTCCTGAACAACCCCAAACCCTCGCACGATCAGATAAAGGAGGCGATGTCGGGCAACATCTGCCGCTGCGGCTGCTACCAGCGCATCGAAAACGCGGTCCATCTCGCTTCGACGGGGGTCTGATCATGAACATCATCACAAGTCCGGACAGGCTTCGCGGCATCGAGCGCCGCATCAAGGTCGAAAAAATCTCGCGCCGCGGCATCCTCAAGGGCCTTGGAATTACCGGCGGACTGGTGCTGGCAGCGCCAGTCATGTCACGTCAGGCGTTCGCGGCCTATCAAACCGGCGCGGACAAGATGCCGCACGGCACCGTGGTCGACCCGCGCGTCTTCGTCGCCATCGCCTCCGATGGAACCGTTACCATCGTCGCACACCGGTCCGAAATGGGTACAGGCGTCCGGACCAGCCTGCCGCTGATTGTGGCGGAGGAAATGGAGGCCGACTGGTCGCGCGTGAAGGTCAAGCAGGCGCCCGGCAACGAGGTCAAATACGGCAATCAAGATACCGACGGGTCGCGCAGCACCCGGCACCATCTGATCCCGATGCGCCAGATCGGCGCGTCGGCGCGCAGCATGCTCGAGGCCGCCGCCGCTAAACGCTGGGGCGTTCCGGCAAGCGAGGTCAAGGCGGTCAACCATGAGGTGGTTCATTCGGCCAGCAACCGACGGCTCGGCTTCGGAGATCTGGCCGCCGATGCCGCCAAGGAGCCGGTCCCAAGCGTTGAAAGCCTGAAGCTGAAGGACCCGAAAGACTTCCGCTATCTCGGCAAGGGTCAGGTCGGCATGGTTGACCTTCGGGACATTACGGTCGGCACTGCGATTTACGGCAGCGACACGCGCGTTCCCGGCATGAAGTATGCCGTGATCGCCCGGCCGCCGGTCACAGGCGGCAAGCTCGCCTCGTTCGACGCGACGGAAGCGATGAAAGTCTCCGGCGTCGAAAAGGTCATGGAAGTGCAGGGATGGCCGTGGCCGTCCAAGTTCCAGCCGCTCGGCGGGGTCGCGGTGATCGCGCGCAACACCGGCGCGGCCATCAAGGGGCGTGACGCCCTGAAGATCGTCTGGGACGACGGGGCCAACGGCAAATACGACTCCGTTGCCTACCGGGCCGAACTGGAGGAGGCCGCGCGCAAGCCCGGTCTGGTCGTGCGCAAGGAAGGCGACGTGGAAGCCGCCCTCAAGGGCGCCGACAAGGTGATCGTCGGCGAATATTACCTGCCCCATTTTGCGCATGTGAGCATGGAACCGCCGGTCGCGGTCGCCGACGTCAAGGATGGCAAGGCCGAAATCTGGGCCCCCGTGCAAAGCCCCGGTGGCACGCGCGAAGACGTCGCCAAGACCCTCGGAATCCCCGAGGACAACGTGACCGTCAATGTCACGCTGCTCGGCGGCGGTTTCGGCCGCAAATCGAAGTGCGATTTCGCGATCGAGGCAGCATTGCTCTCCAAGGCGCTGGGTGCGCCGGTGAAGGTGCAATGGACGCGCGAAGACGACATCCGTCACGACTACCTGCACACGGTCTCGGCGGAACGGATCGAGGCCGGCCTCGACAAGAGCGGCAAGGTGATCGCCTGGCGGCATCGCAGTGTCGCACCGACCATCGCCTCGACATTCGCAGCCAAGGCGGTGAATCAGGCTTCCTTCGAACTCGGCATGGGGCTCGTCGACATGCCGTTCGAGATCGCGAATATTCAATGCGAGAATCCGGAAGCCGCGGCCCATACCCGGATCGGCTGGTTCCGCTCGGTATCGAATATCCCGCGTGCCTTCGCGGTGCAGTCGATGGTGGCCGAACTCGCGCATGCGACCAAGCGCGATCAAAAGGAGATGCTGCTGGAACTGATCGGCTCGCCGCGGATCGTCAAGCTCGATTCCGTGAAAGACCTGTGGAACTATGGCGAGCCCTATGACAGCTACCCGATCGATACCGGGCGGCTTCGCCGCGTGGTCGAATTTGTCGCCGAAAAGGGCGGCTGGGGACGGACCGTGCCGAAAGGGCACGGGCTGGGCATTGCCGCACATCGCAGCTTCGTCAGCTATGTCGCAACCATCGTCGAGGTTTCGGTAGGCGAAAAGGGCAAGCTCACCGTTCATCAGGTCGACACCGCCATCGACTGCGGCACGTTCGTCAATCCCGAACGGATCGCGTCGCAAATCGAAGGCGCCGCGATCATGGGACTGAGCATCGCCAAATACGGCGAGATCACCTTCAAGAACGGCAGGGTGCAACAGAGCAATCTTGACAACTTCCCGCTGGTCCGGATCGAGGATGCGCCCCTTGTCACCAATGTGCACATCGTGCCGGCCGGTCCCGACACGCCGCCGAGCGGCGTCGGGGAACCGGGTGTGCCTCCCTTTGCCCCCGCCTTGATCACCGCCATCTTCGCGGCGACCGGAAAGCGCATCCGGGCGTTGCCGATCGGCAAGCAACTGGAAACCTGAGACGGGGCGCGGCCATCGACCGGTTTGAGAG
>NZ_JBAVNZ010000630.1:0-13708 GCF_049691595.1 Bradyrhizobium sp. | reverse complement strand
ACCTCAACGTGGCGATGGAGGCCGCATTGGCAGCCGGCGTGAGCTGCGAGACGATGCACGTCGAGCACGATCAGCCATTTCTGGCGATCATCGAGACGGCGGCACGAAAATCATGCGATCTGATTGTCATGGCTTCGCATGGCCGGCGCGGGATTTCCGCGATCATGCTCGGGAGCGAAACCGTCAAGGTGCTGACACACAGTCCCATCCCGGTTCTCGTCCTCCGCGCGCCGCACCAGGGATTCTTCTCGCCGCTGGCGTCGTTGACCTGATGGATATTCCTGACCAGAGGCTGGGGACTATTACATCGCTGCGATCCGATCCAGATCGAGGAATCTCCGGGGCCGCGCGTGAAAGACTGGAACATAATTGTCACGATCTACCAGGAGGGTTTCAGACGGGCGCTCCGCGCCTTGCAGGATATTGGGTCGGCCGCGCGCAGTCCGTACCACAACGTGCTGGTGATGAAAGTCGACGATCCGATGGCGGTTCTCAAAGCGGTCGAGCGTCTGACGGAGGAGCGCCCAGCGCTCTATGATGCGATCGCGCGGGTAGCGCCGGCGATGATCAATCGCTCGCGGGCAACATCGCATATCCTGAAATCTGCAGTCATGTGTGAGACGATAGTTCTGTCCCGACATGCGCGGTTCATTGAATCTCCTTAGGCGTCGCTCGCGGCGGAAGAAAGAGCGCCCAAGCACGCGTGGTATTTGTCGGCGATGTAGGCGAAGGCGGTGGTAGTCCAGCCGCGGGCTCCGGCGTGATCATGGCCGAGCCGGTACTGATCATGCTAGCCTGGATCATGAGGTTGCAAGATGGCGCAGCCGCGTTTTCAGCATTTGGTCGCTTGCGACCCGTCAATCTCGTCGTACATTCGTCCGCCACAGGAGATTGACATGAATCAACATTCCGACAGAGGTAATGCGGCTCTTTATGAATTCGTCGAGCCGACCGTGTCGATGTTCCTTCCGGGGAGCCAACCATGACCAGAGCGACGCCACCCTTTCGTCTTCCCGCCAAATTGCCTTTGGATATCGATCGTGTTTGGGATTACTGGAAGAGCTTGAAACGGGGCGAGAACAAGATCCCTTTTTCGGATGATCTGAAGCTCTCGGCGCTGCCCGATCTTGCTGATCGTTTGATGCTGGTCGACGTGTTCGAACAGCCGCAGCGGTTCCGTTTCAGCTTGGTGGGGGAGAGGATCCGACAGAGTTACGGCGGTGATCTTGCGGGCAAGTTCGCGGACGAGATTGATCCCAGAAGTCCGCTCAAATTCTTCATTGCCCAAGCCAGCGTGACGGTCGAAACCAATGCGCCAACCTTTTCCATCGACACCGCTCCTTCCGATGGCAGACGAGAAGCCGGCGACGCGCGCCTGCTGCTGCCGATGTGGGGTAATGGGCGCATTGAGATGATGTTAGGCGCAGTTACCGACGCATCGAAAGTCTGACATCGGGGGCGCGCCCGTGTCTCGTTCCTTCATAAGCAAAATGGTAACCGTTATTTTGTTCGCCAGCGCGGCACTATCATCAAGGAGAGGGCCGTGGCTATGCTGGGCGCAGGGTAGCAAGGCCGACTGCTTTGGCGGGCTTGGATATCAGCTATCCAAGCGTTCCTGGAAAGATTTATGCCACGGTAGTGTCGGATCGATCGATCTGATCCAGCGCGAGCAGAAGTGATGCCACGCGGTTGGCGGAAGCGGCCCATTCTGCGATGCGTGCATAGCTGTCGGTGAACCAATTGCATGCGCCCTGGACCACGACGAACGCGGCCGCTGCCTGCGTGACCTCGCCAAGCAGCATCGTCCCGGCGACATATTTGGGCATGCAGAGCAGCAATCCGACCACCGGTGTCAGCAGTGAGTTTGAGTGCGAGACCACGGTCACGCGCATCAGCTGCCAACAATAGTCCCGCCACACCGAAATCACCGCGCGCAGCGCCTCGCCGATCGCGCGAGGCCCGTCCTTCCTGTCATCCGGCAATGCTTTGCCTTCTCCACTCTCGCGCACATGGGTTCCGATCGCCCGCAACTCGGCTTCCGTTCGCTTGTTATCCTCCACGACCCGGGTCAGGCGCCGGCCGAACAACATCATCGCCACCGCGATGATGATCGAGTAAACGATGACCGCCACCACGAGATAGCCGGGAATGGTCAGCATCAGGCCGAACATGTCGACGGTCATGCTGCCTCCCACCGCCCAGAGGATGCCGATAAAGGTGATGGCCGTGAGCATCGACGAGAAAAGCCCAAGCACGAGGTCAACGGGGAGGTCGGTGGCAACCCTGGCGTCCTCGGCGATCCGATATTCCGGCGCTTGATGCTCGCCCGGCATGAATCTGAGCCGGACGTAACGGTCCTTGTCCAGCCAATCATCGTAAAGGCTGTTGCTCAGCCACTCGCGCCATTTGCGCTGCAGGGTCATGCGACCCCAGACCGAGAACACCGCGAGCGCAAGGCTGGCGGCCGCGATCGGCAAGAATCGCAATGCCTGCGTCGCGAGTTCCGCTCCATCCTTGCGTTCGACCGCGTTGAAGAAATCGCGATTCCAGTAGTTCAGCCAATACTGGGTCAGCAATTGCAGGAGCACGGTCGTGATCAGCAATGCAGTCAGGAGCCATGCCCACCCGGCTGATGCGCCCCCCCAGAAGCCGCGGGCGCTTTGCCAGAATCGGGAGAGCAGCTGCTGCTCGCTGGGAGCAACATATGTGCCTTGCTTCATGGGTCTACTCGCGAAGTGGTGGCTCGTGTCAGGCTACTCCGAGATGCTCTCCAGGTCTCATATCGTGGATCGTGGCTCTTAACGAATTGAATTGTTGCGATCCAGAGACGCGTATTCGGTCCAGAGCACGTCCCCGGCTATTCATGATCGCGAGCAATCGGTGTTACGACCACCTCGGAAGCAAGGCGATGAACGTCCTCGGGGCGACAAAGCTCCGTCCCGGGATTAAGCAGCGCGGCAGAGCCGCCGGCGACGCCATAGCGCAGGGCCATATCGAGACGGCCATCGTTCGCCAGGCTCCATGCCATCGCCCCCAGGAAACTGTCGCCGGCGCCGGAAACGCTGAGGGGCTCGATCGGCAGGCCGTTCGCACGCAAGGCAACGTCGCGAGTCATGAGGAGGGCGCCATCGGGTCCCATGGAAATAGCAATAACTTCTATGCGGTAGCGATCGAACAGACGACGTCCCGTTTCGATGAGCGTGCCTTCGTCGACGGAGGTAATACCCGCCAATTCCCGAAACTCGCGAAGGTTGGGCTTGATGAGATAGACGCCTTCTTCCAGAGCTGCCTTCAGAAGCGGGCCGGACGTATCCACGATTGCCTTGCTGTGCGACTCCCTCGAGACGCGAGCAAATCTGCCAAAAAAATCATCCGGCACTCCAGCGGGCAGGCTGCCACTTGCAATAGCAAAGCGAGGCCAAGGCTGGATCAGTGCAACTGATCCCAGACATTTTTGCCATTCAACCTCGCTGAGCGCGGCACCCGGAAAGACAAAGCGGTACTGCTCGCGGGTCGTCTCGTCAAAAACCGTCATATCCTCCCGCGTGTCATTCAACACGGGGATCGAAATACTTCGCACGCCTTCGCGCGCCATCAGATTCGCGAGTAACTGTCCGGTTGTACCACCGGCCGGATAGATGGCCGTTGCTTCAATGCCAAGCCTTTTCAGAACCCGGGCTACGTTGATTCCGCCCCCCCCTGGGTCGCGGTTACCGGGCGCACACCGCATTTTGGTGAAGGGCACCATTTTTTTGACGGCTGTCGAGACGTCGACGGCGGGATTCATCGTGAGCGTAGCGATTTGGGTCAACGAGATTTCAGCCAATGCCTTCGACCTCCGCCAAGGCGCGCAGACCGACGAATGCGACGTCCTCGTCCAGGATCAGGAAAACCGGAATCGGCTCGAGGTAGTTGCGAAGCCGTCCCTTGTCCTCAAAACGCGCGCGGAATGGAGAGCTCACAAAATACTGGGGCATATGACGAAGGATGCCGCCGGCAATATATACACCGCCTTTCGCGCCGAGTGTCAGCGCGAGATTGCCGGCGACGGTCCCAAGCATCGCGCAAAACATTTCGATAGCGGCCTGGCTCGTTGCACAAGTTCCCGTGATCCCATTCCGGGTGATCTCGGCGGCGCGTCGCCTCGGCAAGACAACGCCGTCCAGGACCGCGAGAGCCTCATGAAGATTCTCCAGCCCGCTCCCCGAAAGAACGCGTTCCGCGGAGACGTGTCCAAACCGCTGTCGCAGATGGTTGATGACGGCATCTTCGCGCAACGAGCAGCCGGCCAACGTCGAATGGCCGCCCTCGCTCGAAAGCACGAGGTGACCGTTTGCCTGCGGTATGTTGGCCGCCATACCAAGGCCGGTGCCAGGACCAAGCGCCGCGAGAGGCGCCCCCTTGACCGGTTGTCGACCGCCGACCTGCAGGAGTTTGTCGCCGGAAAGGCGGGGCAGCGACCACGCAACCGCCTCAAAATCATTGATCAGACGCACGGTGGAAAATTCGCAGGCGGCGCGCAGCTCCGCTGCATCGACCACCCAGGGATTGTTGGTGAGCGCGCAGCGGCCGTTCCGGACCGTTCCGGAAACCGCAAGAATTGCGGCGTGGATCGTGCCGGCCTCCGGCAAGTTGCCGAGATACAAGCTGAACGCCTCGCGAAAGCTGCCGTGGTCGCTGACGGCCATATGGGTAATCGTGCCTACGGTTCCCTCGGTCAAAACGGCAAAGCGCGCATTGGTTCCGCCAATGTCTGCAAGCAACACCTTCCGGAAAGCTCGTCTTAGGGAGGGTGCTTTCATCGCCGACGCGCCGTTTTGATCAGATCCTTGTACCAGTTGAACGATGATTTCGGAATGCGCCGAAGCGACGAATAATCGACGTAGGTCAGACCGAACCGTATGCTGTATCCCGAGTCCCACTCGAAATTGTCGAGCAGCGACCAGATGAAATAGCCGCGAACATCGACGCCATCGGAAGCAGCGGCATTCAACGCCGCGATATAGGCCCGCAGGAACCCGATTCGATCCGTGTCGATCACGGCTCCCGCCGGGTCGGGTTTGTCGTAGCTGCCGTATCCGTTTTCGAGAACGTAAATCGGTAACCCGTAACGCTCATCAACGATCCGCAGCGCTTCGCTGAAGGCTTCCGGATCGATCGGCCAATCGATCGGAGTGAGCCGAATGCCAGCCGGGTTATCGCCGATTTTAAGGCCCAGCATCGAAGTCGCCTGCGCTTTCACGTAGACCGGGCTGTAGTGATTGAGTCCGAACCAGTCGACCGGACGGCAAATGCGTGCCATGTCGCCCGGCTGGATGTGCGGTGCGATGGCGGTTCGCAGGGACGACGGATACTCGCCGCGACATTGCGGATCGGGGAAGGCGTTGTTCCAGTAAGTGCTCAGGCGCACGGCCGCCGCTGCATCGGCGTCGCCCGTGCCGAAGGGCCGGCAGGGTTGATAACTGTGAATACATCCGATCGACGCATCGGGGACTCCTTGGCGGAGCACGTCCACGGCCGCACCATGAGCAAGATTGACGTGGTGTATCGTGCGATGGAGATTATCTTCGCTGCTTCGATCCCGTTTGCCTATGGAGCGACCGAACAGGGTGAAGATCGATGGCTCATTGAATGTCGCGAAACGCTTGACCCGATCGCCGAAGCGCGTCGCAACCAGCGTCGTGTAGTCGGCAAACCATGCCGCCGACTCCCGGTTCATCCAGCCGCCAAGATCCTCCAGTGCTTGAGGCAGATCCCAATGATACAAGCACAGCCATGGTTCGATGCCGGCGGCCAACAGCTCATCGATCAGCCGATCGTAGAATGCGAGGCCTGGCTCGTTTGCGGATCCTCGCCCCTGCGGCAACACGCGTGGCCAAGCGACCGAGAATCGGTACGCCTGAACGCCCAGCAGCTTCATCAGCGCGACGTCCTCCCGGTAACGATGGTAGTGGTCACACGCCACATCGCCGGTGTCGTGGTTCTTTACCTCACCGTTTTGACAGTAGGTGTCCCAGATACTCGGCCCTCGACCGTCTTCTTTCGCGGCGCCTTCGATCTGGAAACTTGAGGTGGAAACGCCCCAGATGAAATCCGGACGCAGGTTAGCCATCGATGGCAATTCCGATGCCAGCATCAAAGGATCCGCTTGGTCGTCGACCGAATTTTCGTTCGAATTCACTGTTCACCTTTCCGCCTGGTCAAAGTGTCAGGCGCCATACCAATAATCCGGCCGGCGATGAAACGATCTTGAGATATATCAAGAATCCTCGACCGCTCGATGCGATAGATGAATTGTGGTCATTCTGCCGTTGGGGGATCCGATTGCAAAGAACCAAATGGGGCGGAATCGCCGATGACCGTTTTCGCGGAAGCGGCTTTTTTCGCGTTGACGAACGCGACGGCGTGTTCTGGCTTGTTGATCCTGACGGTGGCCGCTTTCTTTCCAAGGGCGTGAATACCGTCCGCTTCGATCAGGATCACGTCGGAAACACCAGCCGCGTGCCATACGCCGACGCGTGTCGGGCAAAATACGGCAGCCAGCACATCTGGCGCTCGGCGGCAGCAAATCGGCTGGCGAGCTGGAAATTCAACACGCTCGGCTGCTGGTCTGATGAACTCGTTGCCACCGCGGGATTCTCGCTGCTTGCGACCGCACCGACGAACGAGCTTGGCGCCTCCTTCAAGCGGCACCGGCGCGACCAGATCTTTCCCGATGTTTTTGATCCCGCATTTTCAGCTCACATTCGCGAAGACGCCGATCATCATTGCGCGAGGCGGCGCAACGAGCCCGGGATGATCGGTGCATTTATCGACAACGAATTGTACTGGTCGCCGGACTGGCGAGGGGCCGACGAGCTATTGACGCTGTTTCTTAACTTGCCCGCTTACCGCCCGGGTCGGGTCGCGGCCATCGCGAGGTTACAGCAGCACTATCGGGATTTTTCCCAGTTCAATGCGGTTTGGCACACGCTGGCGCGATCGTGGGAAGAACTCGGCAGGATCGCCCATGTCGAACCGCCGTACTTCCGGCTGCCGCCCGGCGGCCTGAACGACGCGCTGGAGACGACGGCTAACCTCGCCAACCCCGCCCGCGCGGCATTCGCCGCGGACTGCGACGCCTTTCTGGCCATTGTCGCCGAGCGATATTTCGATCTGTGCGTCGCCGCCATCAAGGCGGCCGACCCAAATCATCTGGTGATTGGTTCGCGGTTCGGCTATCAGGTCCAATCGAGTGTGATCGCCGCGGCCGGCCGCTACCTCGACGTGGTCTCTTTCAATTGCTACGAGTTCGACGCCGTTCCGGTTATCGATGCCTATGCGGCAAGCGGGAAGCCATGCCTGATTTCCGAATTTTCCTTCCGCGCCGACGATTCCGGACTGCCCAATAGCAGCGGTGCCGGTCCGCGGGTGGCCAGCCAGATCGAGCGCGCCCGATGTTTCGAACGCTACGTCAGTGCAGCCCTGCAGAAGCCGGCCGTGGTTGGCTATCACTGGTTCGAGCATGCCGATCAGCCGGCCGAAGGACGTTTTGACGGAGAGAACTCGAATTTCGGCACAGTCACGATCGAAGACAACACCTATCACGAGCTGACTGAAACGATGACCAGGGTCAATGCCGCGGCGGAGCAGATTCACGCGAAGGCCGCCCGCGACGATTAGCGGCCGGCGCCGGCGAGACCTGGTTAAAGGCGAGACGGCGCCCCCGCTTGATGTTGGATCGTGGCAAGAGCCCGCCGCCGTCAAACCGCGATCTTCGCCGGATTGGTTTCGGCCTCGAGAACCACAGCCATGGTGCGGAACACGCTCGACGGATTGACGCTGATCGAATCGATACCAAGCTGCGTCAGGTAACGCGCGATCTCCGGATGGTTCGCGGGCGCTTCCCCGCAGATGCCGACATGTCGTCCATTGCGCTTGGCGCCCACCACCGCCTGTCTGAACATCTCCAGCATCCCCGGATCGCGTTCATCGAAATCGAAGGCCACGATATCGGAATCCCGGTCGACCCCCAGCGTCAGCTGGGTGAGATCGTTCGAGCCAATCGAAAAGCCGTCGAACAACCCCGAGAACGCGTCGATCTGAATGACGTTGTTCGGAATCTCGCACATCACGTAGATCTCAAGCCCGCCTTCGCCGCGCTTCAGTCCATGGGCCGCCATCGTCGCGATCACGCGGCGGGCTTCCTCGACAGTCCGGCAAAAAGGCACCATGATGCGCAGATTGGAAAGACCCATTTTCTCGCGCACGCGGCGGAGCGCTGCGCACTCCAGCGCGAATCCTTCGGCGTAGGCGGGGTGGCTGTAACGGGAAGCCCCCCGGAATCCCAGCATCGGATTCTCCTCCTTGGGCTCGAACGCCTCGCCGCCGAGCAGGCTTGCATATTCGTTGGTCTTGAAGTCGGAGAGCCGCACAATCACCGGTTTGGGATAGAATGCGGCAGCAATCGTGCCGACCCCTTCAGCCAGTGTCTGAACAAAGAAATCGGAGGGGCTATCATAGCCGGCGACGAGACGCGCGATCGCATCTCTCGCTTTCGCCGAGGCGATCTTCTCTGGCTTGAGAAGCGCCATCGGATGCGCACGAATGTGCTCGCTGATGATGAACTCCATGCGCGCGAGGCCGACACCTGCCTGCGGTTGCATTGCTACCCGAAACGCCATTTCCGGGGTACCAAGATTCACCATGATCGCGGTTCGCGGCTGCCTAAGCTCGCTGACCGGCGTCCGGGCCACGTCGAAAGCAAGCGCGCCCTGATAAACGCGTCCGACGTCCCCCTCGGCGCAGGAGATGGTGACAGTCGTCCCGGTCTTGAGCTTCTCTGTCGCGTGCGTCGCGCCAACTACCGCGGGGATGCCCAGCTCGCGCGCCACGATGGCCGCATGGCAGGTCCGGCCGCCCTTGTCAGTGATGACGCCGGCAGCGATCTTCATCACCGGCTCCCAGTCCGGACTGGTGGCCGGCGCAACCAGGATCTCGCCCGGTTTGAAGGCGGCGAGGTCTCGCGCTGTCGCAATGCGTCGCGTGCGTCCGGAGGCGATTTTTTCTCCCACCGCGCGACCACTGACGACAAGAGACCCGTGCTCCTTGAGAGTGTAGGTCTCGAACACGTTCGGCGAACGCTGCGACGCAACCGTCTCGGGCCGCGCCTGAATGATGTAGATCCTGCCGTCGGTGCCATCCTTTGCCCATTCGATATCCATGGGCATGGGAATGCCGGCATTGTTCGAATAGTGCTCCTCGATCCGCACCGCGATTTCCGCAAGGCTCAATACCTCGGGATCGGAAATGCAAAACCTCCGCCGCTCGGCGCTTGGCACTGTCCGCGTCAGGGTCGCATGACTGCCGCTGCCTTTGCCGTAAATCATGCGGATCTGCTTGCCGCCTAGTCGGCGCCGCAGGACATGGCGGAAGCCCTGTTTCAGGGTCGGCTTGTGAACGTAGAATTCGTCCGGATCGACCTTGCCCTGAACGATGGTTTCGCCAAGACCATAGCAACCCGTGATGAAAACCACATCGCGAAATCCGGATTCGGTGTCGAGCGTGAAGGCGACGCCGCTGGCTGCGAGATCCGAGCGGACCATTTTCATTACCGCCACGGAGAGGGCGACCTTGAAGTGGTCGAAGCCGTTGTCGATGCGATAGGAAATCGCGCGATCGGTAAAGATGGAGGCAAAGCAGCGCCGGCAGGCTTCGAACAAATCCTCCACGCCGCGCACATTGAGGAAACTTTCATGCTGGCCCGCAAAACTGGCTGTCGGCAGATCCTCTGCCGTCGCGGAACTTCGCACGGCGACAGCGACGCCGGCTCCGGACTCCCGTTCAAGCTGCCGATACGCTTCCACGATCTGTTCGCGGAGAGGTCCGGTATCCATTGCCATGTAGACGATTTCGCGAGCTTTGGCGGCCGTGGCCGCGAGCTGCTTGATCTTGCGCTTGTCGAGACCGTCGAGAAGCTGATGAAGCTTGCCCGCGATGCCGGGCTGCGACAGCGCATCGCGATAAGCGTGCGCCGTGACGGCAAAACCATTGGGAACGGCAACCCCTTCGGACGACAGAAGCGAACACAGTTCACCAAGCGACGCGGTCTTGCCGCCGACAAGCCCGACGTCGTGTAATCCGATATCCTGGAAAGACCGGATATAGTGCAACATACGAACAATAAATCACTTCGGATTTGCTCGGTATTGAGGAAGGTCAAACCTCACCCTCATTCATGGCGCTTTGGTCGAATTGAATCCGGCGGCCAAGGGTGCGGTGCGTCGGGCGCCGCATCGGTATCGCTCGGCTGATCGGCGTGGGTAGAGCCCGTTGTCGCTGCTGCTGACATTCACCTCACGCTGGTTCAGCCGGAACCAGGCGTCAGTGCCGAATGCGGTCGAGAAGCTGGGTCGCGTAGCATTCATCACGCTCACATTTTTTGCTGCAGCGGGGTCAATATGTTGCGGTTGCTCATGGATTGGCTTCACCTGGCGCCATTTCCGGCGGTTCGACGACCAGCACAGGAGCCCGCCGCGCCGCGGCAATCGCTGAGGCTGCTCCATCCGCGAAGGCGCCGCGGGTCATGACAATCAGCCTCTCCTGAATCTGGCGGAAGGCCAGGGCGCAGGCGGTCGGATCGACTAGTCCTGTGCGGGTCGCGGTAACACGCTTAATGTTGAGGCCGGTATCAGCGGCAAGCTTACGGATGCGCCGGTCGTCAGCATCTTGGCTGTCGGTTTCGATGATGACCAGCTCTTCCTTCGCTGCGAATGAGATGGCGGCAGCCGCATGAATGCTTGGGTCGTCGGACGATGTCGCAATCGCGACAACAGCGCCCCTCGTTCGAGTAATGTGCGGCGGAACCAGCATAACAGCGGCGGCTGATCGGAAGGCAGCTTCCAACAGCCACAGAAATTGCTGGGTGGCCCGCTCGGCGGGGTTTTGGGGCTCGACGATCATGACGATGTCGTCGGCTCGCGAGACCGTTGCGAAAGTTTTGGCCATCGGTCCCCGAGCGACCTCGAATTGGTACCCGGTGGGGAGCCGCTTTGCCGCGCCCATGAACTTTCGCTCGATGCTGCGTGCGACAAGTTCCAGGTCGCGCGACAGCTGATCGAGATCGATGGTATGCCAGCCGCCGCCAAGCGACCTGAACTCGCGCGAGAAGGGAATGCCTGCCAGGTCACGCAGGCTCGTGTCTTCGAGGAACAGCCCAAGCAGATCGAGATGGAGCAGGTCGGCAAGTTCGACGGCCAGCTGCATCGTGCGGTCGTGCGCGCCCGGCTGAAGTCCCAGCACGAGCCGCTTGAAGCTGTGAGGTTCCTTCGACATGACTAATCGGCCGATACGCCGCGGGCGCTGCTCTGACTGGTGAAATTCTTGCGGATGCTGGCAAAGGCGCGCAGTCGATCTTCAACCCGACGATTGACGCTGTGGATCGGAAAGGTCCCGTCCGCGTCGCGCACGCCGGCGGAAAGCCCGGTCAAGAGCGCAATCCCTTCATCGAGAGTGGCGATCGGATAGACGGCAAAGCAGCCGACCGCGCAGGCTTCTCTCACATCGTTGCGTAACATCAGATGCTGGATATTCGCCTGCGGGATCAGGACGCCTTGCGTACCGGTCAAGCCGTGCTTCTCACAAATGTCGAAGAAGCCTTCGATCTTCTCGTTGACGCCGCCGATGGCTTGAACTTCGCCATGCTGGTTCACCGATCCGGTCACCGCAAGGTCCTGCCGCAGCGGGACGTCTGCCAGCGCCGACAGCAGGGCATAGAGTTCGGCAGACGACGCGCTGTCTCCCTCAACCCCGCCATAGGACTGCTCAAACACCAAACTGGCGAACAGCGACATCGGGGTATCGAGCGCATATCGCCCTGCGAGGAATCCGGAGAGAATCAGGACGCCTTTCGAGTGGAGCGGCCCGCCGAGTTCGACTTCGCGCTCGATATCAACGACCTTTCCGCTGCCGGGCCTCACCCGGCAGGTGATGCGCGTGGGCCGACCAAAGGAAAATCCGCCGAGTTCGGTGACGCTCAGGCCATTGATCTGGCCGACATGCGTTCCCACGGTGTCGATCAGCGCCACCTTTTCAAAGATGGCTTCCTGTGTCCGGTCCCGCAGGCCGGCCGCGCGCCGGATACGGGCCATCAGGGCGCTATCCACATCGGCACGCGAGATCACGCCGCGTTTTGCTTCCTGGGCGCAAAAATCTGCCTCGATCAAAATGTCCCGCAACTGTTCTACGACCAACGAAAGCTTGCTGGAATGTTCAGCTGAGCGGGCCGCATGTTCGAGCACGAGGGCCACGGCGTCGCGATCCAGGGCGATCAACCCTTCGCGCCGGGCGAGGGTCGCCAGCAGTCGTGCGAGGATTGCTTCGTTCTCGGACGTTCGCGGGAGATCGTTTTCGAAATCGGCAAGAACCTTGAAATGCTCGGCCATTTCGGGATCGAGGGCGGCGAGCAGATAATACAGCATGCGATCGCCGAACAGGATGACCTTCAGATCGAGTGGGATCGGATCAGGCTCCAGGGACACCGTGCTCGTCAGGCCCAGAAATCGGCCAATATCTTCTATCGCAATCTCACCCCGCCGCAGCGTCCGCTTAAGCGCGGCCCAGCTGAACGGCTCCAGCAGAACACTGCGGGCGTCGAGCAGGAGGTAGCCGCCATTGGCGCGATGGATTGCGCCGGCTTTGATAAGGCGAAAGTTCGTCAGCAGCGCGCCGTGCAGGGGAACATACTCAATGCGGCCGATCAAGTTGCTAAGTGCGGGATGCAGTTCCTCGACGATCGGCGCCGGTTTGCCGCCATCTTGAGCGACGAGAACATTGACCTCGTAACGGTCGAATGGACTTCCGCTCCTGAATACGCCCGCTCTGTTCTCCTCATCCTCGCTCTTGACGACGAACATGCCGACGTTTTCGATAAGATCGGTACGAATCGTTTCGATGTGCTGCACCACCCTCGGAATGTCGCCGAAGGCGGCTTTCGCATCCTCGATCATCTGGTCGACTGCGTATTTTGCCGTGTCGCGGTTGAGCTGACGTGTTTCATCGCGCCGCTGCGTCTCCCATCGTGGAACTTGACGAACGATATGCTCAAGGTCCTTCTCCAATGCCTCGATGACGTCCTGCACCTCGCGGCGCTTGGCTTCGGGCCAGGCGCTGAATTCATCGGGCGGGACGACCTTGCCGTCCTTTACGGGCGCCAGCGCAAATCCGAGCGGCGTCCTCAGCAGGGCAATATCCTTTCCGGCGGCCTTGTCACGTAGCGCGGAAAAGGCCTCGCCCTGCCGCTTCTGGAATGACTCATCAACGGCGCTTTGACGCGTCTGATAATCCTCGCTTTGGAACGCCGCAGGCAGAGCGGATTTGAGATCGTCGATCAGCTTGTGCATCGCGTCATGAAATGCGCGGGCACGGCCTGCGGCAAGTTTAATGGCGATTGGCTTGTCCGGATCGGCGAAATTGTGGACATAGACCCAATCGGAAGGACCCGGGCCTCTCGGCGCTTCTCCGGCCAGCACGGCCTTGACGGCGTCTTGCATGCGGGCGCCGGTGGGACCGATCACAAAGAGGTTAAAGCCCGTCTTGCCCACTTGCGTTCCGAACCGGATCGCCTCGAGGGCCCGTGGTTGGCCGACTAGTCCATCAATCGGCTGCAACTCTGCAGTCGTCGCGAACGGCAAGCTCGATAGACCGGTAGGACGATAGAGTTGTTCGGCCG
>NZ_JBAVNZ010000629.1:0-1723 GCF_049691595.1 Bradyrhizobium sp. | reverse complement strand
TGGAAGCTCTTGGGTAAGACGTGGATCAGGAACCGCCGGATGAACTCGTGCGGGTGCAAGGTCATCGTCTTCCAGCGCTCGGGCCCCGCGATGCGATAGTCCTTCCAGTGGAACGAGACGCCGCCGTCATCGGCCGCGATCAGGCGACGGTTGGAGATCGCGACGCGGTGCGTGTAGCGCGACAGGTAGCGCAGCACGGCCCGAGGCCCGGCGAACGGTGGCTTGCAATGAACCACCCACTTGGCCTGTCGCAACGGTCCGAGGAAGCGCTTGAAGGCGTGTGCGTCGGCGAGCCCCGCCAGACGATTGTGGAACGCCAGCCGGCCTCGGGCGTGCGCCTCGGTCAACATGCCCAAGAACTTGCCGCGGAACAGACGTGCCAGAACGTGGACATGCACGAGGAAGTCGGGCCTCGCCGACAGCCATCGCGCGCCGTCCTCGGAGAGCCCACCACCCGGCACGATCATGTGCACATGCGGATGGTGCGTCATGGCCGAGCCCCAGGTATGGAGCACCGCGGTGATGCCGATGCGCGCGCCGAGGTGGCGGGGATCGGCGGCGATCTCGAGCGTCGTCTCGGCAGCGGCCTTCATAAGCAGGCCGTAGACCACGGCCTTGTTTTGATAGGCGAGATCGCGCAACTCGGCCGGTAGCGTGTAGACGACATGGAAGTAGGGCACGGGGAGCAGCTCGGCTTCCCGCTCGGCCAGCCAGTCGCGAGAGGCCGCCGCCTGGCACTTCGGGCAATGCCGGTTGCGGCAGCTATTGTAGGCGATGGTCGTGTACCCGCACGCGGCGTTCTCGCAGCGCGCAACATGCCCGCCGAGCACCGCTGTCCGGCAGCGCTCGATCGCACTCATCACCTTCAACTGAGCAAGGCTCACGTGACCGCGGTTGGCAGCACGCCAAGCCTCACCGTGATCGCGCAAGATGTCCGCGACCTCCAACGCCGGACGGGACACGGCCGTGGCCGGCTACGTGTTCGTATCGTCCTTGCGCTTAGCCCGCCGTCTGCGCGTCGCGCCGGACTTGGCCTTCTGCGGCAAGGCGAGTTGATCGAGCGGGCTTTCGATGGCGGTGATCAGGCCGGTGGCTACGCGCGTGTAGCGGGCCGTCGTCTCCAACTTCTCGTGCCCGAGCAGCGCCTGGATCTTGCGAATGTCGACACCCCGGTCGAACAGATGCGTCGCGAACGAATGCCGCAAGGCGTGCAGCGTCACCTTCTTCGTGATGCCGGCCGCAGCGAGCGTCTGCTGGAACAGACGTGTCACCTGCCGCGGCGTCAGATGCGTGTTGTCGCCTCGGCCGGGGAACAGCCAGCGCTCGGCGGGCGCGACACCCGCATCGTTGTGCGGGCTCCTGACCGTCCACCACTCGCGCAGCAGCGCATACAGCTCCGCCGACAGCATCACGTGCCGGTCCTTGCGGCCCTTGCCCTGCTCGACGCGGATGATCTCCAGGGAGCGGTCGATGTGCTTGACCTTCAGCCGGACGGCCTCGCTGACGCGCAGCCCCGCGCCATAGCCGATCGACAGCAGCACGCGCGTCTGCAGATGACCGGCCATGACGAGCAGCCGTGCCGCTTCCTCCGCGCTCAGGATCTGGGGGAGCCTCGTCGGCTCCTTGATGTGATGGATCTCGTTGGCAAGGTCGAGCCGCCGCATCGTGACGCGGAACAGGAAGCGCAGGCCCGTCATCGTGCGGTTGCGCGTCTGGATCGAGG
>NZ_JBAVNZ010000628.1:0-4985 GCF_049691595.1 Bradyrhizobium sp. | reverse complement strand
GCTGCAGGCTGCGCTCACCATGCTGGGAAAGCTCGACACCAAAGCGGAATTCGGCCCCGTCGTGGTCACCGTGTTCGACCGCGACCGCGTCGCCGACTACCAGAAGATGGTCGCCGTCTTGCGCGCCGAAAAAATCCGCGCCGAGCTCTATCTCGGCAACCCCAAGAACATGGGCAACCAGCTCAAATACGCCGACCGCCGCAACTCGCCGTGTGTGATCATTCAGGGCAGCGATGAGAAGGCACGGGGCGAGGTCCAGATCAAGGATCTGATCGACGGCGCCAAGGCGGCGGCTGCGATCGCCTCCAACCAGGAATGGCGGGAAATGCGTCCGGCGCAGTTTTCGTGTCAAGAAGACGAGATCGTCGCCAAGGTGCGCGAAGTGCTGGCGCGCCATGAGGTGAAGTGGCGGAGCTAAAGTCGCAGTTTGAATTGAGGCGGAGTGGATTTCCATGCATTGTCATTCCGGGCCTGCGCCAAGTGGCGCATCCACGATGTGCAATTGCACATCGGGGAATGACAATATCTGACTAAACGGACTGCTACAGCAGCCCCGCGCCGCGCGCCCATTTGTATTTCGCGCCCAGCACCGCGACCGGGATCTCGGTCGAATAGGCGTAGGCGACGATGCCGTTCTGGTAGAGATAATCGGCGGCTTCCTCGACCTCGATGTCGCCGGCGAGCGAGGCCACCATCGGCTTCTCGATGCCCTTGGCCTTCATCTCGTTCTTGATCTCGACCATGTTGCGCGCAAACACCATTGGCGGGGTCACGATGGTGTGCCAGTAGCCGAGGATCAACGCATGGATGCGCGGATCTTCCAGCCCGAGCCTGACGGTGTTGACATAGGTGATCGGCGGCTCGCCGCCGGTGATGTCGATGGGGTTGCCGGCCGCGCCGAACGGCGGAATGAATTTTCGAAATGCGGCGTCGAGATCCGGCGGGATCGTCATCAGTTTGAGATTGTTGTCGATGCAGGCGTCCGACAGCAGCACGCCCGAGCCGCCGGCGCCGGTGATGATGACGACGTTCTCGCCCTTGGGCGTCGGCAGCACCGGAATGCCGCGGGCGAATTCCAGCATATCCCGGAGCGAACGCGCGCGGATCACGCCGGACTGGTTGAACACGTCCTCATAGATCTTGTCGTTGCCGGCAAGCGCGCCAGTGTGGGAGCTCGCCGCCCTGGCGCCGGCCGAGGTGCGCCCCGCCTTCAAGACCACGATCGGTTTTTTCTTCGACACGCGTTTTGCCACTTCGGCGAACGCCCGGCCGTCCTTGAGGTCTTCGCAGTGCTGCGCGATGATCTGGGTGTTGTCGTCCTGCTCGAAGAAGGTCAGCAAATCGTCTTCGTCGATGTCGGACTTGTTGCCGAGGCCGACGATAGCGGAGACGCCCATCTTGGCCGAGCGCGAGAAGCCGATGATCGCCATGCCGATGCCGCCGGACTGCGACGACAGCGCCGCCGAGCCCTTGACATCATAAGCGGTGCAGAAGGTCGCGCACAGATTGGCGTGGGTATAGTAGAAGCCGTAGATGTTCGGCCCCATCAGACGGATGCCGTATTTCTGGCCGATCGCCTGGATCTCCTCCTGGCCCTTGATGTTGCCGGTTTCGGCATAGCCGGACGGGATCAGGATCGCGCCGACGACCTTCTTCTCGCCGCACTCGATCAGCGCGCCGGCCACGAGGCTTGCGGGGATCGCAAACACCGCGATGTCGACCTCGCCGGGAATATCCTTGACCGACTTGTAGACCTTCTTGCCGAGAATCTCGTCGGCCTTGGGATGGATCGGGTAGATCGCGCCCTTGTAGCCGCCGTTGATGAGATTCTTCATCACGGAGTTGCCGATCTTGCCGTTCTCGGCGGAGGCGCCGATCACCGCCACCGACTTCGGCTTCATGATCCGGTTCATCTGGCGCACGATGTCGTCATGGTTCGGACGCGGCCGCGGAGCCTTCGGCACGAAGTCGACGACGATGCGGACGTCGGCGGCGACCGCATTCGATTTGGTCGCGAACACCGGGTTCAGATCCATCTCGGCGATCTCGGGGAAATCGCTGATCAGCCGGGAGACGTTGACGATGATGTCGGCGATCGCATCGCGGTTGACCGGATCGCTGCCGCGCACCCCCTTCAGCATCTCATGGGCCTGGATGCCGTCCAGCATCGACAGCGCGTCCTGCTTGGTGGCGGGCGCAAGGCGGAAGGTGATGTCCTTGAGAACTTCGACCAGCACGCCGCCGAGGCCGAACGCCACCAGCTTGCCGAACGATCCGTCGGTAACGGCGCCGACGATAACCTCCTGGCCGCCCTGCAGCATCTGCTGGACCTGGATGCCCTCGATCCTGGCGTCGGCCTTGTACTTCCTGGCGTTGGCAAGAATGGTCTCGTAGTTCTTCTCGGCCTCGGCGGCGGTCTTGACGCCTACCACCACGCCGCCCGCTTCCGTCTTGTGGAGGATATCCGGCGAGACGATCTTCATCACCACCGGAAAACCCATGTCGGCCGCGATCCTGGCGGCTTCGGCGGCGGACTTGGCCACGCCTTCCCCGGGAACCGGGATGCCATAGGCATCGCACACCAGTTTGCCCTCCGGTGCCGTCAGGCTGGTACGCTTGTCCGCTTTGACCGCGTCCAGAATCTTGCGGACCGCATCTTTGGAATTCGACATTGGCTTCCTCCGGGGGCTTATTTTATGGCATTTGGTATGCCAGAGACGACGTTGTCAAGCCAGATGAACCCCCGGAAACGCCGAAAACACGGCCAACTTGACATTCTGGTATTTGGCATGCCAAAAATCTTCCGCGAATTGTTCTGGTAAAGACGTCTCGCCATCAAAGAGACGAATCGTGCCCGCACGCAAACAAACCAAGGCGCCGCCGGTTATGGCTGAGGCAGATATCGCGATCGTTCGGATCGCGCCAGAGACAAGCTTCAAGAACAAGGCCTATGAGGCCTTGAAGGAAGCTATTCTCAAGATGGATATCTATGCGACGCCCGAGCAGGTGATGCTCGACGAGCGCGCGCTGTCGGAGCGCCTCGGCGTCAGCCGCACCCCTATTCGCGAAGCGATCGCGATGCTCGAGCAGGATGGTTTCGTCAAGACCGTGCCGCGCCGCGGCATTGTCGTGGTCCGCCGCACCAAGACCGAAATCGTCGACATGATCCGCGCCTGGGCCGCGCTCGAGAGCATGGCCGCGCGGCTGATCACCACCACCGCGCGCAAGAAGGACATCTCGGCGCTGCGCGACTTCTTCAAGGATTTCAGCAAGGACCGTCTGCCGCAGGATCATGTCGAGGAATATTCCAAGGCCAACATCGCCTTCCATCAGGCGCTGATCTCGCTTTCGGAATCGCCGGTTCTGGTCGACATGACCAATGACATCCTGCTGCATGTCCGCGGCTATCGGCAACTGACGATCGGGCGCAAGGATCGCACCGCGACCTCGCTACCCGAACATATGGCGATCATCGAGGCGCTGGAAGCGCGCGACACCGAACTTGCGGAAAAGCGCGCGCGCGATCACACGCTGGGGCTGGCCGCCTATGTCGAGGCGCACGGCCAGGAACTGTTTGCTTAAGAGCGCACTGTTCGCTCAAACAGCACTGTTTTCGTACGCGAACCATTTTCACGCGAGAAGACGGTCAGCTCGTCCGAACAAGAAACGATCAGGGAGATCAGGCCCATGTTGAATACCGCCGCCAAATCCGGGGCACCGGGCACGGAACAGGAACTGACGGATGGCTTCCATCTCGTCATCGATGCGCTCAAGCTCAACGGCATCAACACGATCTATGGCGTGCCGGGCATCCCGATCACCGACCTCGGCCGCATGGCGCAGGCCGCCGGCATTCGCGTCATCTCGTTCCGCCACGAACAGAACGCCGGCAATGCCGCGGCGATCGCGGGCTTCCTGACCAAAAAACCTGGCGTCTGCCTCACGGTGTCGGCGCCCGGCTTCCTCAACGGCCTCACCGCGCTCGCCAACGCCACCACCAACTGCTTCCCGATGATCCTGATCTCGGGCTCGTCCGAGCGCGAGATCGTCGACCTGCAGCAGGGCGACTACGAAGAGATGGACCAGCTTGCGATCGCCAAACCGCTGTGCAAGGCGGCGTTCCGCGTCCTGCACGCCGCCGATATCGGCATTGGCCTCGCGCGCGCGATCCGCGCGGCGGTGTCGGGACGGCCGGGCGGCGTCTATCTCGATCTGCCTGCAAAATTGTTCTCGCAGGTGATGAACGCGGATGCCGGCGCCAGATCGCTGGTCAAGGTGATCGATCCGGCGCCGGCGCAGATTCCGGCCCCCTCAGCCGTCAAGCGCGCCCTCGACGTGCTGAAAAGTGCAAAACGTCCGCTCATCATTCTCGGCAAGGGCGCGGCCTATGCGCAGGCCGACGGCGATATCCGCGCGTTGGTCGAAAAGAGCGGCGTGCCCTTTCTGCAGATGAGCATGGCCAAGGGCCTGTTGCCGGACACGCACGCGCAATCGGCGGGCGCGGCACGCTCGACCGTGCTGAAGGACGCCGACGTGGTGATGCTGATCGGCGCCCGCCTCAACTGGCTGTTGTCGCACGGCAAGGGCAAGACCTGGGGCGATGCGCCGAAAAAATTCATCCAGATCGACATCGAACCGAAGGAGATGGACTCCAATGTCGAGATCGCGGCCCCCGTGGTCGGCGACATCGGCTCCTGCGTATCGGCGCTGCTCGCGGCCATGGGCGGCAACTGGCCGGCCGCGCCCGCCGACTGGGTCGGCGCCGTCAACAGCAAGCGGGACGAGAACATCGCCAAGATGGCGCCCAAGCTGATGAACAATGCGTCGCCGATGGATTATCACGGCGCGCTGGGCGCGCTCCGCACCATCATCAGGGAGCGGCCGGACGCCATCCTCGTCAACGAAGGCGCCAACCCGCTCGACCTCGCGCGCGGCGTCATCGACATGTACAAGCCGCGCAAGCGGCTCGACGTCGGCACCTGGGG
>NZ_JBAVNZ010000627.1:0-5978 GCF_049691595.1 Bradyrhizobium sp. | reverse complement strand
GCCTCCGGTTGCGGCTTGGGGCCGCGGCCGCTGCCGGCGCGGCGCGGCTCGCGTTCGCGACGGGGCTTGCGACCGCCGCGCGAACCTTCCTTTGACCCATCTCTTGCAGCTTCGCGCTCGCGCGATTGCCGCGGCGGCGCGTCGGAGGATTCCGAATGAACCGTGAAATCGCCTTCGGCGCGCGGAATGCTCTGGCCGATCAACTTCTCGATCGCTGCCATCGATTTGACGTCGAGCGGGGTGACGATGGAGATCGCAGTGCCGGCGCGTCCGGCGCGTGCGGTGCGGCCGATGCGGTGGACGTAGTCATCGGCATGGTGCGGGACGTCGAAGTTGAAGACGTGGCTGACGGCCGGAATATCCAGGCCGCGCGCTGCGACATCGGAGGCGACCAGCAGCGGAATTTCGCCCTTGCGGAACTGGTCGAGCGCCGCCGTGCGGGCGGACTGATCCATGTCGCCGTGCAGGGCGCCGACGCTGAAGCCGTGCTTCTGCAGCGATTTGTGCAGGACGGCGACCTCCCGCTTGCGGTTGCAGAAGATGATCGCGTTGTTGAGATCCTTGGCGTCGCGCAGCAGTCGACGCAGCACCTCGCGTTTTTCGTGCGGCTCGCGGCCAATGTTGACCTGGAACTGGGACACGCCGCCCACCGTCGTCGCCGGCCTCGAAACCTCGACCTTCTCCGGATTGTGCAGGAAGGTTTCGGTGATGCGGCGGATTTCGGTCGGCATCGTCGCGGTGAAGAACAGCGTCTGCCGCGTGAACGGAACCAGCTTGCAGATCCGCTCGATGTCCGGGATGAAGCCCATGTCCAGCATGCGATCGGCTTCGTCGATCACCAGCAATTCGACGCCGGTGAGCAGCAGGCCGCCGCGCTCGGTATGGTCGAGCAGCCGGCCGGGGGTGGCGATCAGCACGTCGACGCCGCGGGTCAATTTGGAGTCCTGGTCGCCGAACGAGACGCCGCCGATCAGGAGTGCGACATTGAGCTTCTGCCCCGCGCCATATTTGTCAAAGTTCTCCTTCACCTGGGCGGCGAGTTCGCGCGTCGGCTCCAGGATGAGGGTGCGGGGCATCCGGGCCCGGGCGCGGCCCTTTTCCAGCATGGTGAGCATCGGAAGGACGAAGGCCGCGGTTTTGCCGGTACCGGTCTGGGCGATGCCGAGAACGTCGCGGCGGGCCAGAACGTGGGGGATCGCCTGTTCCTGAATGGGGGTCGGGGTGGTGTAGCCGGTGGCCGCGACAGCGGCGAGAACCTTTTCGGAAAGACCGAGATGGGAAAAAGACATTGAGCCTCTGGTCGACACCGCCGTTCGGAATCGAGGGTAAAAAGGCTGTCGCGTTAGCCCCGAAACGGCGCGCTTTATGAAGCTGGGGGCTCTGAACTTACGCTGACGAGCGGCTAATCTTGAGGAATCGCGTTTCGATCCAAGGCCGCGTTACGTCCGAACATAGGTGCGAAATGGCCAAAGTCAATCTTGGAACGGGTCAAATAGCCGAAAAGACTTAATGTTTTCGCACAAATAACGGCCGTATCGTCATTTTGCAGCCAAATGACCGAGGTCGTGTGCTGCGAGTTTCACCGGGTATCGGCGACCGGCCCTGACCGGCGCCGTTTTGAACATACCATGACCGTGGCGCCCCCAGCCTGCTTGAACCGGTATTCTGCGTCCGCAGACTACCGGAAAACCATTCCCGGGAATCGCGGCTCACAATGCGTGCAGGGCAGGGAAATCGAATGAAATGGTTGTCGGTCAGGGCCGCATTGGCATCGGGCTTCGCGGCTTCTTTGTTGCTGTTCGCAGCACCGGCCCATGCCGAAAAGCGCGTCGCGCTGGTGATCGGCAACAATGATTACAGGAACGTGCCGAAGCTGCAGAAGGCGGTCAACGACGCCCGCACCATGGGCGACACGCTGAAGCAACTCGGCTTTTCCGTCATGGTCGCGGAGAACCAGACCCGGCAGGCGTTCAGCGAGACATTGCTCGCCTTCGACAAGGCGGTCGGGCCGGGCGACACCGCGTTCTTCTTCTATGCCGGCCACGGTTTTGAGATCGCCGGACAGAATTTCCTGTTGCCGACCGATGTGCCGGCGGCGACCGAGGGCCAGGAGGAGCTGGTGCGCGACGCCTCGATCCTGGCCGACCGCGTCATCGAGCGGCTGCAGAACAAGAAGGTGCGCACCTCGATCCTGGTGTTCGACGCCTGCCGCAACAATCCGTTCGAGCGGTCGGGCACCCGCGCGGTCGCCGGCGGCGGCGGTCTCGCGCCGATGACGCAATTGCCGGAAGGCGTGTTTTCGGTGTTTTCAGCGGGGCCCCGGCAGACCGCGCTCGATCGTCTGTCCAACAGCGACACCAATCCCAATTCGGTGTTCACCCGCACCTTCGCAAAAGAGCTGACGCAGCCCGGTGTCAACCTCGTGCAGGTCGCGCAGCGCACGCGGCGGCTGGTCAGCGAAATGGCCGAGACCGTCAGCCACAAGCAGATTCCGGTCTATTTCGACCAGATGGTCGACGACGTGTTTTTGAACGGCACCGCGGCCGGCGCGCAAGCGCAGCCGGCAAAACCGGTCGAGGCCCCGCAAAAGGTCGCGGCGCTGCCGCCGGTGGCGGTGCCGCGGATCGCGCCGCCAAACGACAGCGTCAATGCGCCGATCGCGATGTTCTCGCGCCACAATGGCGGCTGGACCGTCGTGTTCTCGATCGCGGACCCTGCGCTCGGGATTTCCTGGCGGATCGGGGAAACCGGAGATTTCCGCGAGACCGGCTTCATCGACACGCTCGATTCGCGCACCCGCAAGCGGATGCCGAACCCGTCGATCGAGCTTCCCGCCGACGCACCGGCTTCGACCATTCAGGTTCGTTATGTCGACACCTCCGGCGACATGCAGGGACCGTTTCCGATCAAATTCGATCCCGAAGCCGCGCTGATCCGCGACCAGCGCAAAATCCTCGACATGACCGCGACGAGCTGGCTGTCATTTCGCGAGTTCAACGGACTGCTCGTCTACTACACCCATCTGATGTCGTATCGCTGCGCGATCCGCGAAGTCCGCGTCGGCATCGACTCAGCGGTGCCGGACAAGGTGTTGAAAATGCCGCCCTGCGATCCCAGGGACCCCAGCGTCATCCCCCACGACGCGCAGCCCTATCTCAAGCTCGCGCCGTCGACCCAGTTCGTTTCGGTGGAATTGACCTATCGCGACGGCAGCGTCTCGGAAATCAAGAGTTTCCGTCGCTAAGCGCGACCGTGCCGCGCCCGAATATCTGGGCGCCACGGGATCTCTGAATGATGATCCGCAACAAAAAGCCCCGGACGATGCCGGGGCTTTAGGTTTTTTCAGGAGACCGAATCTCAGTACTTCGCGACGACCGGCGTCGCCCAATTGAACTTGTAGCTCAGGCGTGCTCGCACAGTATCCGTCTCCGAGAGCTTGACTGATGTCGGTCCGTTGTAGACGAAATTTTGGCGATCGAATTCTGCGTGCAGATATTCCACGCCCGCAATCCAGTTCGAAGCAAAGGCCCATTCGACGCCAACGCCCGCTACCCAACCATTGGCCCAACCGCTCCTAAAAGGATTCGCTGGGGGTGCGAGCGGGATGTAGTTGGCTTGGCTCAAATGCGCAGTGGCGTAGCCGCCCGTTCCGTAAAGTAGCAGGTTCGGCATGCTGATGGGTGAATACCCGATGCGGCCGCGGATCGAAGCCATTTGATCGTTGTGAGTGTGGAACAGCTCGGTATTGCCAAGCCCCGTGGTGAGGTGGGTGGTGTCGAGGTCCATCCAGGTGTAGTCGCCTTCGAGACCGAACACGAAGCGGCTCTGGGTCATGAGCTGGCAGCCGCCCAAAACACCGCCGGAGAAGCTCGACGAGTCCGCATTATAGTTGAAAGGGTAAAGCGGGATGTCCACGTTCGTCCTGCCCCACGTTCCACCGGCATGACCGCCGATGTAGCACCCGGACCAGTCATAGAGCGGAACCGGGAGCGGCGCGGGCCGAGCCTTCACCGCCATATCGGCAGCGGAAGCAGCTACTGTGCCAAGGACTAGAGCGGACAGCGTAAGAACCAGCCTTTTCATTTTATCCCCCAAACTAAGGTAGGTGGCAGAGTGTGCGACAACTGAGGACAACCTACCGTAGGAATCTCGAAAATACTGTCGCTGAGCTGCAACACGCGACTGATTTCGCCGCCAGCCACTGCCCAGATTTGGCCTTTTTTCTTCGATTTTTCGGGGCTTTCCAACACTCGAATACCGGGCGCGGGTGGCGCGTAACGGTAAACCCCGTCATGAAGGCGACAAGCGAAAGAGTGATTTTTGCTGACTCTTCCGACTCACCGCCCCAGCGCCGGGACTTTTGCCGGTGAAGCAATCCTGAAAAGGACAGTCTTCTCGGGGCTTCAGCCCATGATCGAAAACCCGCCGTCGACAGGAATCGCGGCGCCGGTGACAAAGTCCGATGCGCGCGATGCGAGAAACACCGCGATGCCGGCAAAGTCGCCGATCGCGCCCCATCGCGCCGCCGGCGTGCGCGCCAGGATGCGGTCATGCAGGCCCTCGATTTCGTCGCGGGCGCGCCGGGTGAGCTCGGTGTCGATCCAGCCCGGCAGCACCGCATTGACCTGAATGTTGTCGGCGGCCCAGGCGACCGCGCAGGCGCGCGTGAACTGCACGATGCCGCCCTTGCTCGCGGCATAGGCCGGCGCAAAACCGGCGCCGAAGATCGACATCATCGAGCCGATATTGACGATCTTGCCGCCGCCGGCCTGCTTCATCGCGGGGTAGACCGCCTGCGAGCACAGGAAGGCGCTGGTGAGGTTAGTCGCAATCACGCGCTCCCACTCGGCGAGATCCAGCGCCTGGGGCGGTTTGCGGATATTGATCCCGGCATTGTTGACGAGGATGTCGACCCGGCCGAACGCGCTTGTGACACGCGCGACCATGTCAGCGACCGCAGCCTTGTCGGTGACATCCGCGACCACGGATATGGCTTTGGCGCCGCCTTGTTCGAGCTCGCCGACCGCCGCCAGCGACTTCGCCTCATTGCGTCCGACCACCGCGACCGCGGCGCCGGCTTCCGCCATTCCCCGCGCCATGCCGAGCCCGATGCCGCCATTGCCGCCGGTGATGACAGCCACCTTGCCGCTGAGGTCGAACAGTCCGGTCTTCATCGTTTTTGTCCGGTCGTGGTTGAATGCCGCGGCAAGCCTGCCCGATCAGCGCCGACCCTGCCAGATCAGGATCAGGCCGACGGCGCCGAGCACCGCGCCATATCCGGCCCACTGGAGCTGGGCGATCATGAAGCTCGATGGCGGCCAGCGGATCACGCCGGTGCCCTGGCCGATCCACAATAGCCCGATGGCAAGCGCGAGAAAGCCGACGATCAAAAGTGCGTTGCGCATAAAATTCCCCTGTTGCCGGCCGGCTTTCTGTCGCGGTGCGCGGATTGGGCGGTTGGCGGCTGGTGTTAGGATACCCGAAACCGAAGCGAGGGGCGGCCGTAACTTCCCATCGAACACGGTTCGGTTCGGGTCGGCAAGGCCGGAAGGATCTCACCGACATCAATCGCAGGAAGCGCGTTCGCGTGTTGCTGCGGGCGATCGGTGCCGCTGGAGATCAGCAACCAATGATCCGGCGTGCGACAAGCTTGGCAATGCTGACAACAAAAAAGCCCCGGACGATGCCGGGGCTTTTGAGCCGCTGAGATTTCAGCAGGGATCAGTACTTGGCAACGACCGGGCCACCCCAGTTGAAGCGGTAGACCAATTCGCTGCGGACGGTGTGGACCCACGTCTTTGAGTCGAGAGAGTCGCCACCCGGTAGGCCAGTAGCTGTGATTCGAATCGGATTGGTCTGGGTATCATACTGCGAGAAGCGGTATTCGGTCTTCCAAAACAGGCCGGGCAGGAAGCTCAACGCATATTCGTCGCCGGCGCCAATGAAGTAACCTTTAGAGGTTTTCTTGTCGAGGTAGA
>NZ_JBAVNZ010000626.1:0-2319 GCF_049691595.1 Bradyrhizobium sp. | reverse complement strand
AAGGACGGCGATCATTACGTCATCAACGGCCGCAAATGGTGGTCGTCGGGCGTCGGCGATCCCCGCTGCAAGATCGCGATCGTGATGGGCAAGACCGACCCGAAGGCGGCGCGCCACCAGCAGCAGTCGCAGGTCCTGGTGCCGCTCGATACCAAGGGCATTACCGTTGAAAAAATGCTGCCGGTGTTCGGCTATGACGACGCGCCGCATGGCCACGCCCAGGTGTTGATGGAGAACGTCCGGGTTCCCGCCAGCAATATCCTGCTCGGCGAGGGCAGGGGTTTTGAGATCGCGCAAGGCAGGCTCGGCCCAGGCCGCATCCATCACTGCATGCGCACCATCGGCAAGGCCGAGGAGGCGCTGGAGAAGATGGTAAAGCGGCTGTCGTCGCGCTCCGCGTTCGGCAGGAAGATCATCGAATATTCGATCTGGGAACAGCGCATCGCCGAAGCCCGCACCGACATCGAGATGAACCGCCTGCTGTGCCTGAAAGCCGCCGACATGATGGACAAGGTTGGCAACAAGACCGCGCAGCTCGAGATCGCCATGATCAAGGTCGCCGCGCCCAACATGGCGCTGAAGATCATCGACCACGCGATCCAGGCGTTCGGTGGAGCCGGCGTCTCCGACGAAGCGGGTTTGGCGCGCGACTATGCCTCCATGCGCACCATGCGCCTGGCGGACGGTCCGGACGAGGTCCATAACCGCGCCATTGCCAGACTTGAGCTTCGGAAGTATGCAAACGCTACGCACTAGCGGGAGCGACGAGATGGCGCTCCCCAAAGCAAACCAAGAAGAAACCTTGAGGGAGCGTCACCGTGGCCGACGGCGTCAGGAAAGACGAGGAGTTTTCGGGCACCAAGGAGGTCGAGGAGCGGCATCGCATCGATGAGGCGAGCCTCGACCGCTGGATGAACGATCACGTCGAAGGTTATCGGGGACCGCTGACCGTCCTGCAGTTCAAGGGCGGCCAGTCCAACCCGACCTACCGGCTTGATACGCCCGGCCGGTCCTATGTGATGCGGCGCAGGCCGTTCGGCAAATTGCTGCCGTCGGCGCACGCGGTCGATCGCGAATTTCGCGTCATCGCCGCGTTGGGCAAGCAGAATTTCCCAGTCGCGAAAGCCTATGCGCTGTGCACCGACGATGCCGTGATCGGCGCTGCCTTCTACATCATGTCGATGGAGGAGGGCCGGGTGTTCTGGGATCCCACACTTCCCAGCCAGACGCCCGGCGACCGCCGCAAGATTTTCACCAGCAAGATCGAGACGCTGGCAAAACTGCACGTCTATGATCCGCAGGCGATCGGGCTCGGTGATTTCGGCAAGCCCGGCAATTATTTTGCACGACAGGTCGATCGCTGGACCAAGCAGTATCGCGCGTCCGAGACGCAGCACATTCCCGAATTCGAGAAACTGGCCGAGTGGCTGCCGAAAACCGTGCCGCAGCAGGAACGCGTTTCGATCGTCCATGGCGACTATCGCCTCGACAACATGATCTTCCATTTAACCGAGCCGCGGGTGCAGGCGGTGCTGGACTGGGAGCTGTCGACGCTCGGCGATCCCATGGCCGACTTCACCTATCTGTTGATGCAATGGACCATGCCGGGCCTCGCCGGCGCCGACCTCAAGGCGCTCAACATCCCGAGCATGGAAGAAGCCGCGCAGATCTATTGCAACGTCACCGGAAGCGCCGTTCCCGACCTGAACTGGTATTTTGCCTATAATTTGTTCCGGCTTGCCGGCATCACGCAGGGTATCGCCGGGCGGATCCGCGACGGCACCGCGGCGAATGCGAAAGCCATCGAGTCGGCCAAGCGCACCGTGCCGCTGTCGAAGGCCTCCTGGGAATACGCACAAAAGGCCGGCGCGACCTGAGAAAACAGCAACGCGGAGCGAGTCCGTTCGGATCGATCCGCGCGCTCGCTGACGGCGCCGGCCGATGGTGCGGCATTGATCCGACCAGGAAGACTGACTTGCCGCTTTCCCCCAATCTTCGCGGAAGCCTGTTCATGACCGTGGGCATGGCGGGTTTCACGTTGAACGACGCCATTACCAAGGCGGTGTCGTCCGAGATGAACTTCGGCCAGGTGATGCTGGTGAGAGGTTTGTTCGCGATTGTGCTGGTCATGGCGCTTGCATTCCATCAGCGCGCGGTGCGTCCGCTGCGCACGCTGATGATGAAGCCGGTCGCGCTGCGGGTGGCGGCCGAAGTCGGCGGCACGGTGGCGTTTCTGACGGCGATCGTGCACCTGCCGCTGGCCAATACCGCGGCGATCTTTCAGGCGCTGCCGCTGGCGGTCACGCTTGGCGCGGCACT
>NZ_JBAVNZ010000625.1:0-2356 GCF_049691595.1 Bradyrhizobium sp. | reverse complement strand
CACCAGCCGTTCCTTGTTGCCCTTGCCGCGCACCACGATCATGCGGATGTCGCGGCGCGAGGCCGAGCGCGGCAGCGTCACCAGTTCCGATACCCGCAGCCCGGTGGCGTAAAGCACCTCCAGCAGGCAATACAGCCGCATCGCGCGCAGCCGCTGCGGCGCAGAGGTATCCGGCGCCTGCGTCAGTTCCTTGGCGCGCGTCAGCATGCGGTCGACGTCCGCTATCGACAGCACCTTTGGCAGGCCGCGGCCGCGTTTCGGACCGGACAGGATCGCGGCGGGATCGTCGCCGCGGATCCGCTCGTTGAGCAGGAAGCGGAACAGATGCCGCATCGCCGACAGCCGGCGCGCCACGCTCGACGACTTGAAACCGCGCGTATCGAGATCGGCGAGATAGTCGCGCAGCGCCTGGGTTTCCGCGCCGGCGAAATTCCGGCTGCCGCGGGCGAGGAATTCCGAGAAATCCGTGAGGTCGCGGCGGTAGGCATCGAGCGTGTTGCTGCCCGCGCCCTGTTCCGCCGCGAGCATGTCGAGGAACAGATTGATGAGTTTGGCGTCTGAGGCCCTGGAGCGCATCCGCCGACCCTAGCACCTATTTCTTGAGGAACCTGTCCGCCGGAATGGTGACGGTCATTTCCCGCGGCTTCGGGTTCACGAAATTCGCCAGTGCGAAAATGATGCCATAGCTGACCCCGGCGAGTACGGCAACGACCGTCAGAAAGCGGAACAGGCTGGGCATTTGAGGGCCTCACGCAGCGAATTAACCATTGAAATCAGCGGAGGTAGCGAGCCCGACTACCAACATGTTCGCCCCGCCGTTGCAAGAGACTCTGGCAACGGTATCGGCGGCGGTAGTATAGGTGGCGCTTGAGCGCGGCAATCCGCCAGCGGCAGAGTTTTTTGATGTCCGAGACAACCTCGCCGGCACCGGCCAGCACCCCCCAGGAGGCCGAGATCGCGGCCGCGCTGGGAATGCGCTCGATCGTGCTGGTCGGCATGATGGGCGCCGGCAAATCCACCATCGGGCGCCGGCTGGCGGGACGGCTGCGGCTGCCGTTTACCGATGCCGATGCCGAGATCGCGGCCGCGGCCGGGATGTCGATCCCGGAAATCTTCGAAACCCATGGCGAGCAGCATTTCAGGGATGGCGAGGCCCGGGTGATCGCGCGGCTGCTCGACCACGGCCCGGCCGTGCTCGCCACCGGCGGCGGCGCCTTCATGCGCGAGGAAACCCGCAACCGCATCCGCGACAGGGCGGTCTCGATCTGGCTCCGGGCGGATGCCGACATCATCATGCGCCGGGTCAGACGCCGCGCCGACCGGCCGCTCCTGCAGACCGCCGATCCCGCCGCGACCGTCAGCCGCCTGCTCGAGCAACGCGAGCCGGTCTATCAAAACGCCGATCTGACGATCGCCTCGCGCGACGTCCCGCACGAAAAAATCGTCGATGAATGCGTCGATGCCTTGCATGCAAGGCTGTGCGGCAACGGCGCGGCCGCCCATGAGACCAGGGACGGAATCAGCGCCACGCCATGACCGCACCCCTGAAACATTCCGCTTCCATCACCGTCGATGTCGCGCTCGGCGACCGCGCCTATCACATCGTCATCGGCCGCGAGGTGTTGCCGACGCTGGGCGGGCGCCTCGCCGCGCTGCGGCCGGGCGCGCGCACGGCCGTTGTCACCGACCGCACGGTCGCCAAACACTGGCTGGAGAAGACCGAAGGCTCGCTGGCGGCGGCCGGCATCGCCACCTCGCGCATCATCGTCGAGGAGGGCGAGGGGTCGAAATCCTACGCCGGACTGGAACAGGTCAGCGAAGCGCTGATCGCGGCGAAGATCGAGCGCAACGATCTGGTGATCGCGCTCGGCGGCGGGGTGGTCGGCGATCTCGCCGGTTTTGCGGCGGCGATCCTGCGCCGCGGCGTCGATTTCGTGCAGGTGCCGACCTCGCTGCTGGCGCAGGTGGATTCGTCCGTCGGCGGCAAGACCGGGATCAACTCGCCGCGCGGAAAAAACCTGCTCGGCGCGTTTCACCAGCCGGTGCTGGTGATCGCCGATACCGCCGTGCTGGATACGCTGCCGCCGCGCCAGTTCCGCGCCGGCTATGCCGAGGTCGTCAAATATGGCGTGCTGGGCGACGAAGCCTTTTTCGCCTGGCTGGAGGCCAATCACGCCGAGATCTTTGCCGGCGGCGCGTCGCGCGAGCACGCGATCGCCACCTGCTGCCGCGCCAAGGCCGCGATCGTGTCGCGCGACGAGCGCGAGACCGGCGAGCGCGCGCTGCTCAATCTCGGCCACACCTTCGGTCACGCGCTGGAAGCCGGCGCCGGTTATTCCGGCAGGCTGCTGCATGG
>NZ_JBAVNZ010000624.1:0-4149 GCF_049691595.1 Bradyrhizobium sp. | reverse complement strand
CGCAAACGCGCCGAGGAGAAGATCGCCCATCTGGCGCATTACGATGTGCTGACCGACTTGCCCAACCGCGCGTTGTTTCGCGAGAAACTCGAACGGGCTCTGAACGAGGTCAAGCCCGGCGAGCAGCTTGCCATCATGTATATCGATATCGACGAATTCAAGCGCGTCAACGATGCGCTCGGTCATCCGATCGGCGATGAACTGCTGAAAAGCGTCGCCGATCGCCTTCGCGGTTGTCTCGAAGCCACCGATGTGGCGGCCCGGCTGGGCGGCGACGAATTCGCGGTGATCCAGACCGCGATCTGCGACCGGTCGCAAACCACCCGCCTTGTCGACAGCCTGTATGAGGCGATCAGGCAGCCCTTCGAATGCGCCGGTCACCTGATTACCACCGATGCCAGTATCGGTATCGCGCTCGCGCCCGGTGACGGGCTGGACCTCGATCAGCTGCTCAGGAATGCCGACCTTGCGCTGTACGGCGCCAAGGCTGACGGACGCCGCACCTACCGGTTCTTCGAGGCCGGCATGGATGCGCGCGCCAGGGCGCGGCGAAGCCTCGAGCTCGAGTTGCGACAGGCGATCACCGGCGGCGGCCTTGAAGTCTACTACCAGCCGGTCGTGAATATCGAGGATGCAAGGGTCAGCGGCTGCGAGGCATTGCTGCGATGGCATCACCCCGAGCGCGGGGCGATCTCGCCGGCGGAATTCATCCCGATCGCCGAGGATACCGGCCTGATCGACCAGCTCGGTCGCTGGGTGCTGATCTCGGCATGCCGCGAGGCCGCGAACTGGCCGGATGACGTGCACATCGCCGTCAACGTCTCGCCGGTTCAGTTCAAGGGCCAGACGCTGGCGCTGGGCGTGGCGGCGGCGTTGGCCGCCTCGGGACTTGCGGCCTGCAGGCTCGAACTCGAGATCACCGAGGCGGTCCTCATTCGGGACGACGAGGCTGCGCTGGCGACGCTGCATCAGCTGCGCGCACTCGGCGTGCGGATCGCACTGGACGATTTCGGCACCGGCTATTCGTCGCTGAGCTATCTGCGGCGGTTTCCGTTCGACAAGATCAAGATCGATCGCTCCTTCATCAAGGACCTTGCCGCCGCCGGCGCCTCGTCATCCATCGTACAGGCCGTCGTCAACATCGCCGCCGCGAGCGACATGACGACCACCGCGGAAGGCGTGGAGACGGAGCAGCAAAGGAATCTGCTGCACAGTCTCGGCTGCACCGAAATGCAGGGATATCTGTTCAGTCCGGCGATCCCGGCCCCGGAGATACGGAAGTTGCTGCTGTCGCATCGCGGCAAGGCGGTGTCAGCGGCCTGAAAACGCGGATCGAACGCGATTGTTTCCGGCCCCCGACGGTTTGCGCATCTTCGATCTGTGACATCAGCCACGGAACGGTCGAACATGGCCTGCCATCCTGGCCGGGAAACAGGAGGGCGCCCCCATGTACTATCTGATCAACGGTCTTCTGGTGCTGGCGATGACCTTTTTCTTCTTCCTGCCGATGACCGACTACAGGACGGCGCGAATGAAATTGTGCATGGTTTGCGCGCTCGCCGTCGTTCTGACGGTGTCGGCGACATCGCCCAGGACCCATGCGCCTGCGCCGATCGCGATGTCGAGGGGATGATCGAAAAGGGCTATCCGGCGCGGCCGACAAACGGTTGAGGCCGGGCAGGTGAGGGCGCGATCGATCGCGCTGGTCCGGCCTGATTGACACAGGCAATATCAAGCCTGTATCCATTTCGAGGAAGCGGTTTTCTGACGAAAACCCGTTTCCGAGAACAACAAGAAACCGGGCAGGGCGGAACGCGATGAATCGCGACATCGAGTCTTGAGCGAGCCTGCGCGGCCTTCCGCGCTCGCACCATTCCGCATCCGGAACTACCGTTTCCAGTGGCCTGCCGATCTGCTCACGTCCTGGGCGTTCGAGATGGAGACGCTCATCCTCGGCTGGTATGTGCTGGTCGAAACCGGGTCGGTGTTGCTGCTCACGGTGTTCGCCTCGCTCGGTTATATCGGCACGCTGGTGGCGCCGATGTTCGGCGTGGCGGGCGACCGTATCGGCCATCGCGACCTGCTGGCGATGATGCGGGCGGCCTATGCGGTGCTGGCAACCGTCCTGACGACGCTGGCGCTCGGCGGTCAGCTCAATCCGTCTTTCGTGTTCGTGATCGCGGCGGTGATGGGCATCGTCCGGCCGTCGGACCTCGGCGTCCGCGGCGCGCTGGTCGCGACCATCATGCCGCATGAACAGCTGATCGGCGCCATCAGCATTTCGCGAACCACGATGGATACCGCGCGGATCGCCGGCGCGCTGAGCGGGGCCGGGCTGTTCGCATCGCTCGGGATCGGGCCGGCCTATGTCGCGATCGTCAGCCTTTATCTGCTGAGCACGGCGCTGACCCTTTGCGTGGTGGCGCCTGCCAAACCACACCCCGCCGGCGCAGGCGCGAGCGAGGCGCCGCAACCCTCGCCGCTGCGCGACCTGAAAGAGGGCGTGGCCTATGTCTGGACCACGCCGCGGATGCGCGCCGCGCTCTGGATCGCGTTTCTCGCCAACCTGACCGCGTATCCGCTGTCCAACGGATTGCTGCCCTATGCCGCGCGGGAAATTTACGGCACCAACCAGACTGGCCTCGGATATCTGTCGGCGAGCTTTGCGATCGGCTCGCTGGTCGGCTCCATCGCCCTCAGCCTGGTCGGCGGCATCCGGGTGGCGCGGCTGATGATCGCCGCGACCGTGCTGTGGTATTCGACGCTATTGGTGTTCGCGCAGATGCAGACCGTGCCGACCGCCATGGCGTGCCTGATGCTGGCGGGTTTCTCGCAGAGCCTGTGCATGATCTCGCTCGCGGTGATCCTGATGCGCGCGGCGAGCGAACATTTCCGCGGCCGGGTGATGGGCGTGCGCATGATGGTGATCTATGGTCTGCCGCTCGGCCTGTTGGCGGCGGGCAGCCTGATCGACCTGGTCGGCTTTGCCGCGACCGGGACGCTGTATGCGACCGGCGGTCTCGCGCTGATGATGACCATCATCCTGCACTGGCGCGCGGATTTATGGCCTGTTCATGCGCCGGCCAATGCGCGATAGACAGGCCGCGCACAGGAAGGCAATACGGAAGGGAATGCCATGTCAAAGGCAGGTTTGGTGGTGTCGGCCCACCCCGGGGATTTCGTCTGGCGCGCCGGTGGCGCGATCGCGCTTCATGCCAAAAAGGGTTATCGCATCAAGATCGTGTGCCTGGCGTTCGGCGAGCGCGGCGAATCCCAGTTCGCCTGGAGAGAGCCGGGCATGACGCTCGACAGGGTCAAGGCCGGCCGCCGCGACGAGGCGGAGCGGGCCGCCGCCGCGCTCGGCGCCGAGATCGAGTTCTTCGACGCCGGCGATTATCCGCTGCGGCTGACGGACGCGCATCTGGAGCGGCTGACCGACATCTACCGCGAGTTCAATCCGAACTTCGTGCTCACCCATGCGCTGGAGGATCCCTATAATGTCGATCATCCGGCGGCCGCCGCCTATGCCCAAGAGGCGCGGATCGTCGCGCAGGCGATGGGCCACAAGCCGCGGGCCGATTACAATTACAGCGCGCCGCCGGTGTTCCTGTTCGAGCCGCACCAGCCGGAGATGTGCAATTTCAAGCCGCAGGTGATCCTCAACATCGACGAGGTCTGGGACATCAAGCGCAAGACCTTCGAAATTCTGGCCGCGCAAAAGCATCTGTGGGCCTATTACGAGCGGGTCGCGCTTCAGCGCGGCATGCAGGGCGGCCGCAATTCGGGCAAGGCCATGACCTATGGCGAAGCCTATCAGCGGCTGTTCCCGATGGCGGTGGAGGAACTGGCATGAAGACGGTCGTTGTCCGCAACATCAAACGGACCGAGGCCGGTCTGGTCAAACGGCTCGGCGCGCTCGGCACCGCGACGGTGCATGAGGCCTATGGCCGCTTTGGGCTGATGAAGCCCTATCTGCGCCCGGTATGGGCGGGGGCTGAGGCGGCCGGCACCGCCGTCACCGTGCTGGTGCATCCCGGCGACAACTGGATGATCCATGTCGCGGTCGAGCAGTGCCGGAAGGGCGACGTGCTGGTGGTCGGCTGCACCTCCGACAACAGCGACGGCATGTTCGGCGAATTGCTGGCGACC
>NZ_JBAVNZ010000623.1:0-3187 GCF_049691595.1 Bradyrhizobium sp. | reverse complement strand
GCCTCCAACGCCTTCTTTGCCTCGTCGATTGTCATGTCAGGTTTCTCTTCGTCAACTTTCTTCTGGAACGTATCTGCATCGTCCTGCAATTTTTGGCATTCAGAAGAGCCTTCGCCTTTGGCTGCCGCATTGCGGAAACCTACAGGATCTGACTGCGCCTGCACTCCGTGCTTAACCTCATGAGCCATATTTTCAACTGCATCGGTACGATCCATATCCACATTGATTGTAGTAGAAGTTGCCTTGCTCCAATCGAGCTTTCCATTCGCGTCTCTTGGGGGGGATTCAACGTCATCGTGCCTGGGACAGATTTCCCCACAGGAGAACCTGGTTCATAGGGTTTGAAAATAGCAGTCATCTTGCCAAAGTTGTGCACCATCTTGTTGTCCCTTAGGCTTTTGAAGGCTTCGCGAAACGATTTCTTTGTGTATGCTCTGACTGACATTCTCATGAGTCGTCTTCGCCACAATCAGTCGATGAATCCATGATTTGCGCCTCTGGCAGTGTGCGCGCCGTGTGCCTCTCTAGCGAGCCAAGGACGACAATCTCTATGGCTCGCAGAGTTAGCAAGATTGTCTTGGCTCAGCGTGAAATGGAGAAGCAGCGTTCTCCGTTAGTGTAGATTCCGCCCCTTCGGGGCGGGGATTTTCAAGGCATGGGGGTCTATCGTCCGATGGCTTTTTCCTCGCAGTGCACAGCGCGAGAGGATTGGCTCCCGCGCTGCTGAGCATCGGCTCGATGAGCCCCACCAGGGTATCCCTCAGCGTGGTTGCATCCCTGCAGAGCCCGCTTCTGTTTCACCCGGCGAGGTCATTGTAGCTGCGGTGGAAGAGTGTTCCAACACCAAAGACGCCGTCTGCTGCCGGCGAAGTTGCCGCTGGCTACGAGCCTCTTCCAACTTGCGATCGCGAGCCGCGTGGATCTCGGCCTGGTGCCCGGCGAGTCGATCCTGCGGCGTCACATAGCCGATCGCGCTATGCAGTCGCACCGTGTTGTAGTGATCCACGTAGCTTTGAATCAAGCGGCGCGCATCGTCCAGCGTCAACGGGGTCAGGGGCCGGATGCACTCCCGTTTGAGCGACTGGTGCCAGCGTTCGATCTTCCCGTTCGACTGCGGATAAAACGGCGAGGTGCGCACGTGCGTCATTCCCGAGATGCGAATGAACTCCTTGAAGTCCCGCGCGATGAACTGCGGTCCGTTGTCGGAGATGATCCGCGGCTTGGCTTCCGGGTACTTCTCCTTGGCTCGTTCCAGAAGCATCTCGATGTCCGCTTCCTTCATCGACTCCCGCAGATCCCAATGCACCAGAAAACGACTGCATCCATCCAGCACGCTGCACAAGTAATAGAACGTGCCCGACAGATTGATATAGGAAACATCGACATGCCAGTGCTGATGCGGCTGCAACGGCTGTTCGAAGCCGGTGCCCTTGCGCGACGGCTTCGGTTTCCAGCGCGACAGCAGTCCTGCTTGTTTCAGCACGCGCCATACGCTCGCCGGACTCACGGCCACCACATCGTGATCTAACATCATGAAGGTAAGTCGCCGATAGCCCTCCAACGGATTCTTCAGGTGGAAGCCGATGATGGCCTCTTTTTCCCATGGCTCCAGCCAGAAATCTCGGGGTACCCAACCGTTGTGCTCATTCGCTTGCCCATAGCGCTGCCGCCAGTCGTAGAACTTGCTGCCAGTCACGCCCAACCAATGAACGAATCGCCCGACGCCGATCTCGGTCTTCTCCGACCAGCGCCGGACGAAATCGACCACCTGATCCCGCACATCATGCGGCACCCACGTCGTGGTCAGAGTTCCCCAAGGCTTTTTTTTAACGCGATGTGCTCCGCCATCAACTCGGCCAGGACCTCGTCCTTGGTCTGCACCTTCTTCTCCAAGAACTCAATCCGTTTCTGCTTCTCCTCCACCTGGCGGTGAGGACGCTCCGTTGATTGGAAGGCAGCCGCTCCGTTCTCGAACAACTCTTTCTGCCAGCGGTACAACACGGTGGGTTGCAGCCCCAGCTCCTCACACAGATCGGAAACCGGGACTTTGTCCAAAAGATGGCGGCGTAGAATGGCCACCTTCTCTTCAGCAGTGTAGTGCTTGCGCTCTTTTCTCATACGTTCGCTCCGCTATCTTAACGGACGAACGCTTTCTCCATTTCCAGTTGAGGCAGGACATATCTATTACCGCCATGGTGGCGCGACCATGTAAAATCGCACCTTCGCCCGATGACCGATATTTCCCCACGCAAGCTAATCATTGCGATCGACGGCCCTGCCGGAGCAGGGAAGAGCACGATCGCGTCCCGGCTGGCCCGCAAACTGGGCTATGTCAACCTTGAAAGCGGCGCGATGTATCGTGCGCTCGCGCTCAAAGCGATTGAGTGGGACGCTTCGTTCGAAGACGAGGTAGCGCTGGTCAAGCTGGCTCACGATGCTCGTGTCGAGCTTGAGCCGACGATTGGCGGAAACCGCGTGTTACTGGGGGGACGTGATGTTTCAGCACGCATTCGGGAGCGTGACGTGACTGAGGCGGCATCGCGCGTGTCGGTGCATCCGAAAGTGCGCGAGTGGATGGTGGCGCGCCAGCGTGAGATGGGAGCGGGCGGTGGAGTGGTCATGGAAGGGCGCGATATCGGGACAAAAGTATTTCCCGATGCCGACCTGAAGATCTTTCTGGACGCAGACCCAGGGGTGCGCGAGCGGCGGCGCCTGGAGCAGCAGCATGCCAAGGGTCCGTCAGCAGAGTCGATGGCCGCCGAATTGCGCGAGCGCGATCAGCGCGACCGCACGCGAGCCAACTCCCCTCTGGTCGCAGCGCCCGACGCCGTGATCATCGACTCCAGTCATTTGGCAGAAGATCAGGTTCTCGCACAGGTCGAAGGTCTGGTGCAGGCGGCTCTCGCAAAATCCCCGGTGGAACACTGATTTCTTGAATGTAGACCTGCAACGCGACTTGCTGGCGATGCGCGAGGCAGACCTTCGTGTGCGCGAAGAACTGGCGCACGTGGGCGAACTTGAGAGTGGCTACCATCCACGCATGGAGCTGCTGCATCGGCAGAATGCAGAGCGCCTGCGGGCGATTGTTGCCGAGCATGGTTGGCCGGGCACGGCAATGGTTGGCGAAGACGGCGCGCAAGCCGCATGGCTCGTGTTACAGCATTCGATCAGTGAGCCGGATATGCAG
>NZ_JBAVNZ010000622.1:0-21488 GCF_049691595.1 Bradyrhizobium sp. | reverse complement strand
GCCGTGGTCGGCATGGAATCCGGCTTCGAGACCGACGAATTCGCCGTCATCAGCGAGCAGGACATTTTGGGCGACCGCCTGGTGCGGCCGCGCAAATCGACCCGCAAGCTCGACAACTTCATCTCGGAAGTCACCAGCCTGTCGGCCGGCGATCTCGTGGTTCACGTCGAGCACGGCATCGGCCGTTTCATCGGCCTGCAGACGCTGGAAGTCGCCGGCGCGCCGCATGATTGTCTCGAACTGCATTATGCCGCCGAAACAAAACTGTTTCTGCCGGTCGAGAACATCGAGCTATTGTCGCGCTACGGTTCCGACCACGCCAATGTCGAACTGGACCGGCTGGGCGGCAGCGGCTGGCAGGCGCGCAAGGCAAAACTCAAGAACCGCATCCGCGAGATTGCCGGCGAATTGATCAAGATCGCGGCCGAGCGGCTTCTGCACGAGGCGCCGAAAATGCCGGTGCAGCCGCATGTCTATGACGAATTCTGCGCGCGTTTCCCCTATGAGGAGACCGAAGACCAGCTTGGCGCCATCAACGCCACGCTAAAGGACCTCGAGAGCGGCCGGCCGATGGACCGGCTGATCTGCGGCGACGTTGGCTTCGGCAAGACCGAGGTGGCATTGCGCGCGGCTTTCGCGGTTGCGCTCGACGGCAAGCAGGTCGCGGTGGTGGTGCCGACGACGCTGCTGGCGCGCCAGCACAGCAAGACCTTTGCCGACCGTTTTCGCGGCTTTCCCGTCAATGTCGCGCAGGCCTCGCGCCTGGTCGCGCCGAAGGAGCTGACGCAGGTCAAGAAGGGACTTGCCGAGGGCGGTATCGATATCGTGGTCGGCACCCACGCGCTGCTCGGAAAATCCATCAAGTTCAGGGATCTTGGCCTGTTGATCGTCGACGAGGAGCAGCATTTTGGCGTCAGCCACAAGGAGCGGCTGAAACAGTTGCGCGCGCAGGTGCACGTGCTGACGCTGAGCGCGACGCCGATTCCCCGAACGCTGCAACTGGCGCTGACGGGTGTGCGCGATCTCTCGATCATCGCCTCGCCGCCGGTCGATCGGCTGGCGGTGCGCACTTTCGTCGCGCCGCATGATCCCCTGATGATCCGCGAGGCGCTGCTGCGCGAGCGCTATCGCGGCGGGCAGGCATTCTATGTTGTTCCGCGAATCGAAGACCTCGCCGGAGTCAGGGATTTCCTCGACAAGAACGTGCCGGAAATGAAGGTCGCGGTCGCCCATGGGCAGATGCCGCCGACCGTGATCGAAGACATCATGTCGGCCTTCTACGACGGCAAATACGACATCCTGCTCTCGACCACGATCATCGAGTCCGGCCTCGATATCCCAACGGCGAACACGCTGATCGTGCACCGCGCCGACATGTTCGGGCTGGCGCAGCTCTATCAATTGCGCGGCCGGGTCGGGCGTTCGAAACTCCGCGCCTACGCGCTGTTCACATTGCCGGCGCAGCAGAAAATCACCGCCCAGGCCGAGCGGCGGCTGAAGGTGCTGCAATCGCTGGAAACATTGGGCGCCGGCTTCCAGCTCGCTTCCCACGACCTCGATATCCGAGGCGCCGGCAATCTGCTCGGCGAGGAACAGTCCGGCCACATCAAGGAGGTCGGTTTCGAGTTGTACCAGTCGATGCTGGAAGAGGCGATCCTCAACCTCAAGGCCGGCGTGGTGGAACCCGCCGCCGATCGCTGGTCGCCGCAGATCACGGTCGGCATGCCCGTGCTGATTCCGGAGGAGTATGTCAACGATCTCGCGGTGCGGCTGTCGCTGTATCGGCGCCTCGCCGATCTCGACACCGACGAGGAAATCGACAATTTCGCCGCGGAGATGCGCGACCGGTTCGGCGTGCTGCCGGACGAGGTCCGCTACCTGTTCAAGGTCGCCGCCATCAAGGCCTATTGCCGCCGTGCCAATGTCGAGAAGGTCGATGCCGGCCCCAAGGGCGCGGTGATCGCCTTCCGCGACAACAAATTCGCCGAGCCCGATCGTCTGGTCTATTTCATCCGCCAGCACGGCCAGGCGGCGCGGGTACGGCCGGACATGAAGGTGGTGTTCTTCCAGCAATGGAAGACGCCGGAAGCGCGGCTGATGGGGACGACCGAGATTTTGCGCCAGCTCGCCAATCTCGCGGAGGATAAGAAGGCGGCGTAGTGCTGCGGACTATCCCCGTCATTGCGAGCGAAGCGAAGCAATCCATGCCTCCACGAAAAAGAGAATGGATTGCGTCGTCGCTAACGCTCCTCGCAATGACGCGTTCTGGTTTCACGACGCCGCGCGACGGCTTTCGTCATGCAGCCGCGCCAGCAGCGACCTCGCGGAATCGTTCGGCATCAGCGTCGCCAGCGTCACCGCCGGCTCGGAGCGCGCGTCGCGTTTGCCGTGGCTGGTATGGCGCATCACGCTGGACAAGCGCCGCGCAATCATGTGCGCGGTTTTCAGGTCGGTCTCGGCGAACACGACCATGACCGATCCGTCCAGCTGGACGACGCCGAAATCCATCTGCCGCATCAGGCGGCTGATGATCCGCGCGCCATCGAACCGCGCGCGCGGATGCACGGGATCGAAGACGAAACGCGCCACCGACAAGCCGCCGCCGCGTTCCGCCGTATGATAAACGGCGGTGGCAAAATCGCGATCGAAGGCAGCCTTCGTGAGCAGGCCGGTCCGCGCGTCGATCAGGCCTTCGGCATCGAGCGCGTGCAGGGCGCGGCTCAAATGCGCTTCGAAAGCATGCTGGCGGATCAGCGGCAACGCGGTCGCCACGACTTGCGCGGGGTCTCCCGGGATGATTTCGAGGTTGGGCAGATCATGGGTTGGCGCCAGATTACCCGATGTCACCACAACAGGCAGATTGCGGAAGCGGGCGTCCTCGCTCAGCACCGTGAGAAAGGCGTCGATCACGCGCGGGCTAAAGCCTTCGCTCAAGACGATGCCGTCGATGTCGCGGGTGTTGAGATGCCGTGCCGCGGCCTCGATGCTGAGCGCCCCGACCATGCCGGTTCGCTCGCCGAGCGATACCGACAGCGTGGGATAGGTGCCACCACGGCCGATCAGCAATACGGTCGCGTCGCGGGCGGTCTCGATATCCGATAGTCCGATCGGTTTGGCGAGGACCAGCCGGCGCATCACGGTCGCATGCAAGGAGCGGATTCGCAGCGCCGAATTGAGGCGTGCCAGCAGCCGATCGGCGCGCCCCCGGGTTTGAAAAAACGGAATGGCGTTGTCGGGCAGCGCGATCAATGGATCGACTGATATCAATGGCAGATAGGGTTGGCGCGCGGCGACGAGCTTCGCCAGCGCGGCGAAACGCGCCTGATCGACTTCCGACATCGCCGCCAGCACCGCGGCCGGTTGGACCTGTTCGATGGCGCGCGGAGCATCCGCCCATTCGCTCTCGATCACCGGGAACAGCCTGGCTTCATCGAGCGCCAAAGCGAACGACGGCCGCCTGGCAGTCGATACGACGAGGATCGGGCCTTGCTGGGACATCGGAGCCACTCGGACCGGACGCGGAGGTACAGTGCGCGATCCTAGTTTGCCGGGCTTAATGCAGCGTCAACGGCAGCCGCTGATGCCGATCAAGGAGCGTTGGCGCGATCGCGAAACGCTTCCACCATCAAGGGGTTAAGCCCAAGTTCTGCCAGCGCTTCACGGGCGCGCGCGTTGTCCTGGGCACGTCCGGCCAGCCGGTGGCCGCTCAGGCGGTCGGGCAACGCCGTCAGCAGGGCGCCCTGTCCAAGACGCCTTGACCATTCCTGCAGATCCTGCGCCAGGAAACGATAGCCGCCAACCGCCATGATGCCGGAGGGCGGCGCGGTGATGTTGATGGCGCCGGTCGCGCGGTCGAGCCGCGCCGCATAGCCGGTATCAACAAAGTCGCGCGGCGGCGACGCGATCAGCGAGTCGCTCGGGGGTGGCGGCGGCGCATAGGCCGCGACCGGCACCATCGGTCCGCGCAACCCCAGCGTTCCCTTCGGCGTCAGCAGGATATCGCCGGCGATCGACGAACCCGGCAGTTCGCGCGGCGCGCCATGTGGTCCCGGCTTGATCGGAGCCCGCGATCCATCCGCGGCGGTACGGCGTGCGCCGAACAATCCGGCTTCGCCGAACAGATAAACGTCGGTCAAACGAGCCCGCCGCGCGGTCCAGAACGGGCTGGAGGCGACCTGTTCGGGGGCGCGCCAAAGACCGATGACATGGCGCAGGCTTGGCATTTTGGCCGAAAGATCCAGTTCGTCCAGCCGCAGGGCCAGTTGCGCCGGCGCAATCAGCGTATCGCAGGAATGTTCGTTGATCTGTTGCTCCAGCACCTCGTCATCGAACGGATGATGCAGCACCATCGTTCCGCCCGACAGCAGCCAGACCACCAGCGACGAGGTGAGGCCGGCGAACGACATCGGCGAAAAGGCCGACATCACGGTGGCGCCCTGCGGCATGTCGCTCTCGAGCGAAATCGCAAGGCCGCCGGCGATCAGGCCGAGATGGGCGCGCGGCACAGGACGAAAGCCGTCCTGGGTCAAATCGAAGGAAATCAGCGCCGCCTTGCGGCCGTCCTGGATCACCGCGCGCGCCGCGGTCGATTCCCTGATGATGGCCTGGTCGAGCGAGGCCATGCCTTCGGGCAGATCGTCGCCGAAGCCGCAGACATGGCGGATCGAAAACGCTTCGGCGGCGGCGTTCATGGCGAGGTCGGCATGAACGACACCGTCGACCCTGCTGGTGGTGACGATCGCCCGCGCCGCGGTGCGGTTGAGCGCCATGGTCAGTTCCGACTGCCGCCACAGCAGCGGAAGCGGCACGACCACCAATCCGGCGCGATATGCGGCCAGTATGGTGAGCGCGAATTCGATGGTATTCGGCAGTTGCACGGCGATGACGGAATTGGCCGGCAATCCGGATTCGATGAAGTGCGCGGCGAGCGCCGAGATCGCCCGGTCGGCCTGCGCAAAGGTGAGGCGCTTGCGCGGCTGGCCGGTGATGCGCGGCTTGTTGTGGGGATCGACCAGCGCCAGCGCATCCGGCCGGCGTGCCAGGACCCGTTTGAACAATCCATCGAGCGTGGGTGAAGCGGTGGGGTGGGTCACTTCAGTTGGCATCACTTCGGTTGGGGGTCCGGCTTCTGCCACCAGGTCTCCGGCAGATAGCCCGTCAACGCCGATGTCGCAGGTCGTTCTATCCGATTCCAGCGCGCAATCCATTGCTCTTGCGCGTTAAACAGCGGGATAGCGTAGAAGCCCGACATCAAGGTCCGGTCCAGTGCTCGCACCGCCGAAACGAAGGTCGGCCGCTCCCGCGCCTCCAAAAGCGCCGCGATCAGGGCATCGATGGCGGGGTCCTTCGCGCCCATATAGTTCCTTGTGCCGGGGGTATCGGCAGCCTGGCTGCCCCAATAGAAGGATTGCTCGTTGCCGGGCGACAGCGACTGATCCCAGCGGTTCTGGATCATGTCGAATTCGTAGCCAAGCCGGCGCTGATCGAACTGGACCGGATCGACCGCGCGCACCGTCGCCTCGATGCCGGCCCGCTTCAGGTCGCGGCCATAGGCGAGCGCGATCCGTTCCTGGTCGCGCGTCGTCACCAGGATTTCGAAGCTGAAGGGCGCCTTGGTCGCGCGCTGCCGCAGCACCGTGCCATCGAGATCGTAGCCGGCTTCCGACAGCAAGGTCAGCGCGCTGCGCAGCGTTGCGCGATCGCGGCCCGAGCCGTCGCTGACCGGGAGGCGGTAGCTGCCATCGAGAATGTCGGGCTGGATCTGCGCGGCGGACTGTTTCAGGAGTTCGCGCTCGCGATCATCGGCGGCCCTCGTGTAGGCCGACAGCTCCGATCCGGCGAAGAAGCTTGCGGTACGGGCATAGAGCCCGAAGAAATAATTGCGGTTGATCCACTCGAAATCGAACAGCAGCGTCAAAGCTTGCCGCACGCGGATGTCGGAAAACGCCGGCCGCCTTGTGTTGAAAACCAGAAACTCCGACGGCTGCGGCATTCCGGTCTTGATGGTATCGCGGATTACCTCGCCGTCGCGGGCGGCCGGAAAATCATAGCCTTCGTGCCAGCGCAGCGGCTCGTTCTCAACGCGAAAATCGTAGAGGCCGCGCTTGAACGCCTCAAATTGGCCATTGGCTTCACGATAGAAATCGAGCCTGATCTCGTCGAAATTCCACAGGCCGCGGCTGACGGGCAAGTCGCGGCCCCAATAATCGGGATTGCGCATCAGCGTCACGGTGGCGCCCGGCTTCACCGCGCTGACACGATAGGGCCCGGAGCCGATCGGTCCGGCCATGGTGGTTTCTTCGAATGTGGCGGGATCGACCGCATGCCGCGGCAAGACCGGCATCAGCCCAAGGATCAGCGGCAGCTCGCGGTCATTGGCGCCGCTGAGGTCAAAGCGCACCGAGAGCGGATCGGTCGCTTCGGCCTTGGCGACCTTGGAATAATACTGGCGGTGGTTCGGGCGGCCCTTGTCGCGCAGCAAGGCCCACGAAAACAGCACGTCGTCGGCGAGCACGGGCTTGCCATCGGAAAACCGCGCGCGGGGATCGAGATGGAAGGTGACATGACTTCTGGCGTCGTCGGTCTCGACGCTCCTGGCCAATAGCCCGTAGAGCGTGAACGCCTCGTCATTGCCGCGTGCCAACAGGCTCTCGACCACAAAACCCCTGATTTGCTGGACGGCGAGGCCGCGCACGATTAGGGGGTTGAGGCTGTCGAACGTGCCGAGGAGTCCCCAGACCAGCCGGCCGCCCTTCGGCGCATCTGGATTGGCGTAGGGCATATGGGTGAAACCGGCGGGCAGGGCGGGGGTGCCGTGCATGGCGATGGCGTGGCTTTCCGCGGCCCGCGGCTCGCTTGCGCCCGACAACGACGCAAGACCGAGCGCGAGGGCGAAACAGATGAGCGCACGAACGCGAACAGGCCCGACCACGAGGATGGCGCGGGAACTTGATTCGGAGCAACTCATCGGGAAATTTTATCACAGGTGTATCCATATCCGCCCGTGACGCACGCCAAAGATGCGTGCTGGCATTGATCTTTTCGTCCGCCGCTGTATTGAAGGCGGGCAATTGGCCAAGGCGGCAACGCCGGTCACGTATCCGCCTCAATTGACTAGGAGACAGCCGCCCAAACGGCTAGGTGTCGGCGCCCTGCAGCGGTTTCGGGCGCTCCCGTTCAGAAAGGGTTTTCCGCAATGATTTTCCGTATCTTGGCCGCGTCGGCCCTGCCGCGCGGGCGAATGTTCGCCTTGTTGGCGACGACGGCGTTGTGCGTCGCATCGCTCGTTCCCGGGGCGCAGGCCCAGCAGCCTGCGGCGCCGACGGCGGCGCCGAAGGCCAAAGCCGTCCCCCCCAAGGCCGCCCCCGCGGCACCGACGCCGGCCCAGCAGGCATCCCCGCCCGCAAATGGCTCACCCGCCGCGGCTGCCCAGCAGCCCCAGGAACAGCAGGTTCAGCTGATTTACGCCCCGTGGACGAAATTCTGCCTCAAGGGGCAGGACGCCGGCGCCAAGCAGGTGTGCTTCACCGGCAAGGATGGCCGCATCGAGTCCGGTCAGCCCGTGATCGCCGCCGTCATCATCGAGCCCGAAGGCGAGCCGAAGAAGATTTTGCGGGTGACGCTCCCGCTCGGCATGCAGCTCGTGCACGGCACCCGCATCATCGTCGACGCCAACGCGCCGCAGCAGAGCCCCTATGTGATCTGCTTCGCCAACGGTTGCATGTCCGACTATGAGGCGACGCCGGAATTGCTCGCCAACATGAAGAAAGGCCAGAACCTCGTGGTCCAGGCGATCAATTCCAACGGTGCGCCGCTGACGCTGCCGTTGCCGCTGGCCAACGAGTTTGCCAAGGCCTATGACGGCCCGCCGACCGATCCGAAGGTATTCGAGGAAACCCAGAAGAAGCTGCAGGAAGAGCTGCAGAAGCGCGCGGAAGAGGCGCGCAAGAAGCTGGAGGCCAATCCAGCCGCGAAGTAAGCAGGCTTTGCGGAAAAACAAAAAGGCGTCCTGATCGGACGCCTTTTTTCTTTCCTGGAACGGTAGCTGGCGTTCCCCGGATGCTGCGCAGCGCTCTTGCGACGCGCTGCTGATCCGGGGTCCATCGCTTCACGAGGGTGTGGGTCCCGGCTCTGCGGAGCAGCGTGAAGGACGCTGCACCGCGTCCGGGACACGAGATCAATTCAGCGACGGATTGCGCGGGCGGTAGCCGCCCGACTTGTCCTTCACAAAGATCTCGGCGACTTGCGAATGCCGGATCGGTTCGCCGGAATCGTCGGGCAACAGGTTCTGTTCGGACACGTAGGCGACGTATTCCGATTCCGAATTTTCCGCGAGCAAATGATAGAACGGCTGATCCTTGTGAGGCCGCACCTCTTCGGGGATCGACAACCACCATTCCTCGGTATTGTTGAATTCCGGATCGATGTCGAAAATCACGCCCCGGAACGAGAAGATCCGGTGGCGGACGATCTGGCCGATCTGAAACTTGGCGGTACGCGCTTTTATCATAGCTCGTCGAATAGACCATGATTGTGGCTGATGCTAGGGGCAAACGGACGAATTAACCTCCGGTTCGGCCGCCCAATCCGGCGGCGGAAGCCGAAAACGCAGACCAGCTTGCCGCATGACCGATATCCTCAATCTGGCGCTGCCCTATTTCGGCTTGATCTTCATCGGCTTCGCCTGCGGCAAGGCCAAGGGCCTGCCGGAATCGGGCCTCGCCTGGATGAACTTTTTCCTGCTCTACGTGTCGCTGCCGGCGCTGTTGTTCGGCATCATGTCCAGGACACCATTCTCGGAACTCAACAACCCGCCATTCCTGATCGCCACCACCCTTGGAACCGCAAGCGCCTTTGTCCTCGCCATGGGGGCAGGCCGGTTCATCGGCCGGCTGTCGCTGCGCGAGGTGACGCTGGCGGGGCTGTCCGGCGCCTATGGCAATATCGGCTATATGGGCCCCGGTCTCGCGCTGGCTGTGCTCGGCACCAAGGCGGCCGCGCCGACCGCGCTGATCTTCTGCTGCGACAGTATTTTCCTGTTCTCGATCGTGCCGCTGTTGATCGAACTGACCGATCGCGACCATCCGTCGCCGTTGCATGGGCTTGGGGTGGTGGCGCGGCAGATCGTGCTAAACCCGCTGATCATGTCGGCTTGCGCCGGCGCGCTGGCCGCTTCGCTGCACCTTCAACTGCCGGTCGCGATCGACAGGACCCTTTCGTTTCTGCAAAACGCGGCCGCGCCGACCGCGCTGTTCGTGCTCGGCGTCACCGTGGCGCTGCGGCCGTTCGACCGGGTGCCGTGGGAAGTGCCCGGCGTGATCGCGGTCAAGCTTCTGGTCCATCCGCTCGTCGTTTTCGGCCTGATGCTGCTGTTCGGACCGTTTGCGCAGCCATGGGCCGCGACCGCGGTGCTGATGGCGGCGCTGCCGCCGGCGCTGAACGTGTTCGTGATCGCGCGGCAGAACGAGGCCTGGATCGAGCCGGCCTCGGTCGCGGTGCTGATCGGGACTTTTGCCTCGGTCGTCACCCTCACCAGCGTGATGTGGTTGATCCAGAGCGGGCGACTGGTGTTTCCTTGAGAATCCAGCTCGCGCGGCGCCATGACGGCGCAAGCCCCTCGCGCATGACGAGGCGGCGCAGCGGGCCGATCGCGCCGATCAGATGCAGGCCGGCGGCGCGGAGCGCCTGCACGGGCAGGAAATCGCTGAGCAACGAGCGGTTGGCGAGATCGATCGCCAACATCCGGCTCAAGACGTCGGCGCGCCGGGCCGACTGGTAGCGCGCCAGAACCTGCGGCGCGCCGGGGTCTTCCCCCAACGACATCGCTTTGGCGACGATATCGGCGATGTCGGCGGCATCGCGCAGCCCCATGTTCAGGCCCTGGGCGCCGATCGGCGGCAGCACATGGGCGGATTCGCCGACCAGCGCGATGCGATGTTTGGCAAATTGCCGGGGCTGCTCGATGGACAGCGGAAACAGGTGCCGTCCGGGCTCGACCTGGACGCGGCCGAGAATGGAATGCGATTGCTTCTCGGCGGCCTCGGACAAGTGATCATCGCTCAACGCCATCAGCCGTTCGGCTTCGCCGGTTGCCGAAACCCACACCACGCTGCAGCGATTGCCGGGCAGGGGGACGAACACGCAAGGACCCTGCGTCGTGTGAAACTCGGTCGAGATATTCTGGTGTGGCCGCGCGTGCGCAATATTGAAGGTCAACGCCGATTGCCCGAGTTCGCGGCGCTTCACAGCGATGCCCGCGGCCTCGCGGCACAGCGACTGCCGCCCATCGGCGCCGATCACCAGCCGCGCCGACAGCAGATCGCCCTGCCGGGTGCGTATGGCGACGGTCGCGTCTTCCGGACCGATCGTTCCGGCCTCATCGTCGAACCGCGTCAGGCCGGAGATTTCGGTCGCGCGTTGCTCCAGCGCTGCGATCAGCGAGCGGTTGTCGATGTTGTAGCCGAATTGATCGAGGCCGATTTCGCCCGACGAAAACCGCACCTCCGGGGCGCGGATCAGCCGGTCGGTGTCATCGACGAGCCGCATGGTCCGCAAAGCCGCCGCCGCGTCGCGGCAGCGCGGCCAGACACCCAGTCGATCGAGAACGTCGACCGACGCACCCAAAAGTGCCGTGGTGCGATTGTCGGCATAGGGTACGCGGCGGGCGAGCAGCGCGGTCCTTGCGCCGGCTTCCGCGAGCGCGATCGCGGCGGTCAACCCGGCGGGACCGCCGCCAATGACGGCGACGTCATAAACTTGCGACGCATCGCTCATGCCGGGACAATTGACGTTCCCGGCGGCGTTTTCAAGTCATTAAGCGGCCAGGATGTTTCAAGCGGCCAGGATGTTTCCACGGTTTTGCGCGGCCGAACGCCGCAAGCGCGGATATGCAAATCGGGGCGATTCCTGATAGCACTGCCAGCCAATGGAGCAGAATAGCCAGCCAGTTTCGACCTCGGTACCCCAGCGCATGCGGGCGGCCGCGTTCTCCGTGCATATCTTCACGGCGATGGGCGGGGGCGTCGCCCTGATCGCGATGCTGGAGGCCGTGCGCGAGCATTGGGCCAGTATGTTCGGCTGGCTCGGCGTGGCGCTCATCATCGACGCCATCGACGGTCCGATCGCGCGCCGGCTCGATGTGATGCGGCTGCAGCCGAACTGGTCGGGCGAGGTGCTCGATCTCGTGGTCGATTTCGTAACTTATGTTTTCGTTCCCGCTTATGCGATCACCTCGAGCGGCCGGCTGCTGCCGATGGCGGCGCCGCTGCTCGGTATCGGCATCGTGGTATCGGGTGCGCTCTATTTCGCCGACCGGCGCATGAAAGCGGCCGACAATCATTTTCGCGGATTTCCGGCGCTGTGGAACGCGGCGGCGTTTTATCTGTTCCTGCTGCATCTTCCACCGGCACTATCCAGCCTTGGCATCGCCATTCTGATCGTGCTGACCTTCGTGCCATTCCATGTGCTGCACCCGCTCCGGGTGGTGCGGCTGCGCTGGCTGACCTTGTGGATGCTCGCCGCCTGGGCCGTGCTGGCGGTATATGCGCTGGCCCGCGACTTCGACGTCGGCATCCCCATCGTCGCCGTACTTTGCGCCATCGCTGCCTATATCGTCGGAAGCGATGCCGCGATCCGGCTGATAAGAACATTCAAGGCATGATCGAATTACTGACCAGCGCGGAAGCCTGGGCAGCGTTGCTGACGCTGACGGCGCTGGAAATCGTGCTCGGCATCGACAATGTCATCTTCCTGTCGGTGATCGTGTCGCGCATCCCGCCAGAGCAGGCCAGGCGGGCGCGGCAGATCGGACTGCTGCTGGCGCTGGTGTTCCGCATCCTGCTGCTCAGCCTGCTGGTCTGGCTGATCGGGCTGACCGAGCCGGTCCTGACGGTCAGGGGTTTTGCATTGTCGTGGCGCGACATCATCCTGATCGGCGGCGGGCTGTTCCTGATCGGCAAGGCGACCCACGAGATTCATGCCGAGGTCGAGGCCCGCGACGCCGCGCCTGACGCAGCGCCCAATGCCAGCGCGTTCTTCTGGGTGATCGTCCAGATCATCGTCATCGATATGGTGTTCTCGCTGGACTCGATCATCACCGCGATCGGCATGGTGCAGGACATCGAAATCATGATCGCGGCGGTCGTGATCGCCTGCCTGATCATGTATGTCTCGTCCGGTCCGGTGGCGCGGTTCGTGGCGGAGCATCCAACCACCAAAATGCTGGCGCTGGCGTTTCTGGTGCTGATCGGCGTGGCGCTGGTGGCGGATGGTTTCAAATTCCATATCCCGCGCGGCTACATCTATTTCGCCATCGCGTTTTCGGCCGCCGTCGAGCTGTTCAACGTGCTCGCCCGGCGCAACCGCAGAAAGGCCGCGAATTAACCGGTTTCAGCTCCGCGAGTTTCAGCTCCGCGAGTTTCAGTTCCGCGAGTTGACAACGCGGCCTCGATGGCCTTCGCTCCGCGTTCAAGGGAATGCCAAGGGAATGCCAAGGGGATTGCCAAGAAAGTATCGAGGGAGAACGCTGCCATGACCAAGGCCGTGCGGGTGCACAAGGTGGGGGGCCCGGAAGTTCTGGTGTATGAGGATGTCGCGGTGGCCGCGCCGGGGCCGGGCGAGGTCCGCATCCGCCAGTACGCCGTCGGCCTGAACTTCATCGACGTGTATTTCCGCACCGGCCTCTACAAGGCGCCGGGGCTGCCGTTCATCGTCGGCAACGAGGCCGCGGGCGAGGTCGTGGCGGTCGGACCGGGCGTCACCAATTTTCACCCCGGCGATCGCGTCGCCTATTATTATAGTCTCGGAGGCTACGCCTCGGAGCGGACTATCCCCGCGGACAAGCTGGTCAAGCTGCCCGACCACATCACCTATGAGCAGGGCGCGGTGCTGATGCTCAAGGGGCTGACGGTCTGGTACCTCCTGCACAAGACCTTCAAGGTCGAGCATGGACACCGGGTGCTGATCCACGCCGCCGCCGGCGGCATCGGCCTGCTCGCCTGCCAATGGGCGAAGGCGCTTGGCGCGCACGTCATCGGCACCGTCGGCTCCAAGGCAAAAGCCGATCTGGCGCTCGCCAATGGCTGCGATCACGTCATCCTCTACAATGAGGAGGATTTTGTCGCCCGCGTCAAACAGATCAGCCGCAACGAGCTCTGCGACGTCGTCTATGACGGCGTCGGCAAGACCACGTTCCCGGGCTCGCTGTCGTGTCTCAGGCCGCGCGGCCTGTTCGTGAGTTTTGGCAACGCCTCCGGCCCGGTGCCGCCGTTCCCGCTCTCCGAGCTCAACAATCACGGCTCGCTGTTTGCCACGCGTCCCAAGCTCAACGACTATGTCAGCACCCGCAAGGAACTGCTCGAGGGCGCCGACACCCTGTTCGCCGCCGTGATCAACGGCCGGCTGCACGTGCCGATCAATCACGCCTACGCGCTGAAAGACGCTGCGAAAGCGCATGCCGAGCTCGAGGGCAGGGCGACGACCGGGGCGGCGATCTTGCGGCCGTGAGGCCAGCCGTCATTGCGCGCTTCGTCGCTTCCGCCTTCGCTCGTTGAGCCACGGCGGACAGGTCTCTCCCCGCAATGACGCTCGAGGCTACGCCACGCGCCGCGCCGCGCCGGCCTTGGTCAGGATCGCATCGAGGCAATCGATCATCGCCGATATCTCGTCGCGGGCGATGTTGAGCGCCGGCATGAACCGCAGCGCGTCGGGCTGCGGCGAATTGAGCAGCACGCCGGCCGCGAATGCCTGCGCGACGATGGCGGCGCCGACCGGCAGTTTGAGATCGAGCGCCAGCAACAGCCCGCTGCCGCGAACCTCGCCAAGCCCATGCCGCGCCGAGAGCCGCTGCAACTCGCTTTCGAGAAACACGCCGGCATCGGCCGCCGATTTCAGGAATTCTGGCGTGCTGACATGTTGGAGCACGGCGAGGCCCGCGGCGCACATCAGGGGATTGCCGTTGAAGGTTCCGCCCTGATCGCCGTGTTCGAAGCAGCAGGCGTGTTCGGTCGCCAGCAGCGCGGCCAGCGGCACGCCGCCGCCGATCCCCTTGCCGAGCGTCATGATGTCGGGCTCGATTCCGGCATGTTGGTAGTGGAACAGCTTGCCGGTCCGGCCCATGCCGGTCTGGATCTCGTCGACGATCAGCAGCAGGCCATGCTCGCTGGTCAGCGCCCGCAATTCCCGCAGGAATTGATCAGTCGCCGGCCAGACGCCGGCCTCGCCCTGGATCGGCTCCAGCATCACGGCGACCGTGTTGTCGGAAATCAATCGCCTGACCGAGTCGAGATCGTTCAGACGTGCTTTCCGAAAGCCCGGCACCTTGGGCTCGAACAGCGGCTCAAAGGCTTTCTTGCCCGACGCCGACATGGTCGCCAGCGTGCGGCCGTGAAAGCCGCCCTCGAAGGTGATGATCTCATAAGCGCCGTTCTTGTGGAGAGCGCCATATTTGCGCGCGAGTTTGATGGCGCCTTCATTGGCTTCCGCGCCTGAATTGGCAAAGAACACCTGGTCGAAACAACTCTTTTCCACCAGCGCCTTTGCCAGTTTCAGGCTGGGCTCGTTGTAAAAGGCGGGGCTTGGCGTCAGCAGCAATCTCGCCTGCGCGGCGAGCGCGTCCACCACGATCTCAGGCGAATGGCCGAGGCAGTTCACCGCCCAACCCTGCATGAAGTCGAGATAGCGCTTGCCGCTGTCATCCCAAAGCCAGGCGCCTTCGCCCCTGACGAAGACGGTTGGCGGCCGCGCGGTGATGTCCATCAGCGCGTCGAACGGATGGGTGGCGTTGGTCATGTCGAACTCCCTGGGCAGGTTGGGTGAAAAAGGCGGGCCGAAACGCAAGAAGGCCGCACGTTGCGGGTGCGGCCTTCTCGAAAACGTTGCTGAGCTAGCTGTTCAGCGTTGTCGTCGGACACGGCGCGACCCATCATCGTCGCTCGAGCGACGACGGAAAGTGGCGCGGCGGTTGGTCCGGTTCAGGCTCATGGCGCCGGCTCATACAGCCGAAGGGCAGGCCGTGTCAAGGGTGCGCAAAATCGGACGTCGTTCCAATCTGACGTTTCGCTTTGTCGGTCAGCTTTTGCTGTCCATCTGCGCCGCTTCAGGCGAAGGCTGGCGACGCTCATGCCGTTTCGCGCTGCGCGGCCCGTGCGCGGGCAGTCTTGATCCATGTCATGCGTTGGATGCAGGAGCCGGACTAAGAGATGCAGTCCGTTCTGCCTGCTTCAGCCTGAGCAAGGATCTCCCATGCCCGCCGTCCCCCATGTCGAGAAGCACTTCACCGCATCCGAGAGCGTTCGCGATGTGGTTATCGGGATGGCCGATGGGTTGACCGTCCCGTTCGCGCTTGCAGCCGGTCTTTCAGCGGCGGTCAGTTCGTCGAGCGTCGTCGTGACGGCAGGCCTGGCGGAAGTTGCGGCCGGGGCGATCGCGATGGGACTTGGCGGATATCTTGCCGCACGTACCGACATCGAGCATTACGATTCAGAGACCGCGCGCGAGCGTTACGAGATTGAGCACCTTCGCGGCCGGGAAGTGCAGGAGGTTGAGACGATTTTCAAGGATTATGGACTTTCGGGTCCGAACCTGACAGCCGTGGTCGATGCCGTCACGTCGGACCCGAAGCGGTGGGTCGAGTTCATGATGCGTTTTGAATTGGGCCTGGAGCGTCCCGATCCACGCCGGGCTCCGGTCAGCGCGCTCACCATCGGCGCGTCGTACATGGTCGGCGGCCTCATTCCGCTCGTGCCTTACATGCTGACACCAAGCCTGCAGCAGGGGTTGCAGATTTCGATCGTCACGACGGGGCTCGCGCTTGCCATTTTCGGTGCGGTCAAAGGGCAGTTCACCGGAGTGAGCAAGTTCAAGTCAGCGTTTCAGACGCTGCTCGTGGGTGGGCTCGCCGCAGGCGCGGCTTTCGCGCTCGCCCGTGCGTTCGGGTGATGCGAGCGCTAAAATCCCGCGACGCTGCCGTGAAGATCGTATTGGTCCGCGCGTTCGATCTTCGCGGTGACGATTTCGCCGACACGTAAGGGGCGGCGACTCGAAAGATAGACCGCGCCATCGATCTCGGGCGCATCGGCCCTGGAACGGCCTTTTGCGACGGTCGGGCCGATCTCGTCGATGATGACTGGCTGGCGCGTCCCGACCTTGCGCTTCAACCGCCGCGCGGAAATCTTTTGCTGCCGCGCCATCAGCGCATTCCAGCGCTCCTGCTTGATCTCATCGGGCACGGCACCGGGAAGCGCGTTCGACGCGGCGCCCGCGACCGGTTCGTATTTGAAGCAGCCGACCCGGTCGATCCCGGCCTCCTCGAGCCAGTCGAGCAGATAGGCGAAATCGGCATCGGTTTCGCCAGGGAAGCCGACGATGAAGGTGGAGCGCAGTGTCAGCTCCGGGCACTGCTCGCGCCACTTTTTGATCCGCGCCAGCGTCCTGTCCTGCGCCGCCGGCCGCTTCATGGCTTTGAGGATTTCCGGGCTCGCGTGCTGGAAGGGGATGTCAAGGTAGGGCAACACCTTGCCCTCGGTCATCAGGCCAATGACATCATCGACATGCGGGTAGGGGTAGACATATTGCAACCGTACCCAGGCGCCGAGCTCGCCGAGCTCTTTGGCGAGGTCAAAGAATTTGGCGCGGACTTCGCGATCCCTCCACGGCGACTGCGCATATTTGAGGTCAACGCCATAGGCCGAGGTATCCTGCGAGATGACCAGCAACTCCTTGACGCCGGCACTCACCAGCTTCTCGGCCTCACGCAGCACGTCGCCCGCCGGCCGCGACACCAGATCGCCGCGCAGTTTCGGGATGATGCAGAAGCTGCAGCGGTTGTTGCAGCCTTCGGAAATCTTCAAATAGGCGTAGTGGCGCGGCGTCAGTTTCACGCCCTGCGGCGGCACCAGGTCGAGATGCGGGTTGTGCAGCGGCGGCAGCGCGCGGTGCACGGCGTCGAGCACGCTTTCATATTGCTGCGGGCCGGTGATCGAGAGCACGCCGGGATAGGCTTTCTCGATCTGCTCGGGCTCGGCGCCCATGCAGCCGGTGACGATCACCTTGCCGTTCTCGGCCATCGCCTCGCCGATCGCGCCGAGCGATTCCTTTTTCGCGCTGTCGAGGAAGCCGCAGGTATTGACGATGACGAGATCGGCGCCGTCGTGCTTGCGCGCCAGTTCATAACCCTCGGCGCGCAGGCGAGTGATGATGCGCTCGGAATCCACCAGCGCCTTGGGACACCCCAGGGAGACAAAGCTGACTTTGGGCGCGGCGGCCTGTTGCATGTTCGATTTGCCTCGTGTCCCGGCTCTAACATTCGCATCCCGTTGCGGCAGGCTCTTTGCGAATGTTAGAGCCGGAGGGACACGAGCAAAAAATAACTCCAGTGCGGCTCTGGATTTGACATTCGCCAGAGGACTCGCGGAGCCCCAGGGGCGAATGTCAAATCCACCGCACTGGTTGATCGGCAGGAGCTAGTCCCAATTGCCTCTAATTACAAGGCTTTGTGCTGGCTTCCCGCGTGCTATGAATGGGCGGCCGGAACACGAGTGATCGATGGGCGCCGAGTCGTCTCCAAAAATCGTCATCGTCGACGAAAGCCCGATCCGTGCCGCGATCCTGGAGGAGGGGCTGCGGGAGGCGGGCTTTACCGGCGTCGTCCATATCCGCGAGATGCAGAGCCTGTTGGCGCGGATCTATGCGCTCGATCCCGACGTCATCCTGATCGATCTGGAAAATCCCAGCCGCGACGTGCTGGAACAGATGTTCCAGGTCAGCCGCGCCGTGCGCCGGCCAATCGCCATGTTCGTCGATCAGAGCGACGCCGCCTCGATCCAGGCTTCCGTCGAGGCCGGCGTGTCGGCCTATATCGTCGATGGCCTCAGGAAAGAACGCATCAAGCCGATTCTGGACCTCTGCATCTCGCGCTTCAACGCCTTCGCAAAACTGCAGGACGAACTCGACCGCACCAAATCCGCGCTCGAGGAGCGCAAGGTGATCGACCGCGCCAAGGGCATCCTGATGAAACTGAAGGGCCTGACCGAAGACGAGGCCTATGTGTTGCTGCGCTCGACTGCGATGCGCGAGAAAAAGAAGATCGGCGAGATCGCCCAGTCGATCCTGACCGCGTCGGAGTTGCTGAAATGACGACACCTCTTCGCATCGGCTTCATTCCGCTGGTCGATGCCGCCGCGCTGATCGTCGCCGTGGACAGGGGGTTTGCCGCCGCCGAAGGGCTCGATGTCACGCTGGTGCGGGAGGTGTCGTGGTCGAACGTCCGCGACAAGCTCAATATCGGCCTGTTCGATGCCGCGCATCTGCTGGCACCGGTCGCCATCGCCTCGAGTCTCGGAATCGGTCACGTCCGGGTGCCGATCGTGGCGCCGTTCAATCTCGGGCTGAACGGCAACGCCATCACGGTGTCGTCGGCGCTGCACGCCGCGATCATGGAGGAGCTTGACGGCGACCGCTTCGATCCGATGGCAACCGCGCTGGCGCTGGCGCGCGTGGTCGCCAAACGGCGCAGAAACGGCGCGGAGCTTCTGACGTTCGGCATGACGTTTCCGTTTTCGACCCATAACTACCAGCTTCGATTCTGGATGGCCGCGGGCGGGGTCGATCCGGACGAAGACGTTCGTCTCGTGGTGCTGCCGCCGCCCTACATGGTGGACAGTCTTGCGAGCGGGCACGTCGATGCGTTCTGCGTCGGCGCGCCCTGGAATTCGGTCGCGGTCGATTCCGGCGTCGGCCATATCCTGCATTTTGTGGCCGACATTCTGGTCCGCGCCGTCGAAAAAGTGCTTGCCCTCCGACAAGACTGGTCCGAGAAAAACCCCGACGTGCGGGCGGCGCTGATCCGCGCGCACATCCGCGCCGCCGAATTCATCGAAGCGCCGCAGAACCGGCCGGAAGTCGCGCGCATCCTGGCCCGGCCCGAGCGCATCGGGGTCGATGCCAGCGTCATCCAGCGCACCCTCGATGGCCGCATGAAGATCTCCCCCGATGGCACCACGCGCGAAAGCAGCCGCTATCTGCTGGTCGGCAGGGAAGGCGCGGCGCGGCCCGATCCCGTGCAGGCCGCCTGGCTTTACGCGCAGATGGTGCGGTGGGGGCAGACGGCGCTGCGTCCGGAGGCGCTGAAGACCGCGACGGGCGTATTCAGGCCCGACCTTTACGACGCTGCGTCAGCGCGGCCGGAAAACCCCGTGCATGCGTCCGATGCCATCGGCGCCTTCGCCGGTCCCGCGTTCGATCCGAACGATATCCAGGGGCATCTGGCGGCGTTCAGGATCGGGCACTGGAAAGCCTGAGCAGGGCGCCGTGAGGCGACGTTAGGCACCGGCCCGGACAGGCTAAATTTTAGGCGGGCTGCCCGGAATGTGCTGCGAAACCGTCTGAGAGTTTTATCGGTAATCTAATAACCAATTGATATAAAACGATATTCTATACGACTCGATGTGGCACACAACTTGAATGTTGCAGTGCAGCCAGCCGTCGCAGATGCCTGCTGGCCAATATCCCAGATGGATTTCCGCAGCAACGAAGCTGGACCGTCTCCTGGAAACAAGCCCGGTACGCCGGCCGAGCCGATCTCCCAGGCGGTCACATTCCATTTCCGTTGACGCCACCGACCGTGGCCGCAGGAGCTTCGTCGCACGCCATGAAAATCGAAACGCTCCCAGTCGACTTTACCGACGAGCAGAAACGCTACCTCGAAGGTTTTGCTACCGGTCTGCAGATCAGCAGGGTTGGGCGCGGCGGCGGCAGCGCCGGCAAAGCCGACACCGAACCGAGCGGGCCCGACGCCGCGCACATCAAGGCGCAGGACAAGGTGATCGCGTCCGGCAGAAAACTCGCCGACCAGGAAAAGTTCAAACGCGAACAGCATCCGTTCGACGCCTATCCGCGGCTGAAGCAGCAGGCGATCGACAATGCGCCGCCGTCGCCGGCGGATAATTTCCGCTGGCGCTATTTTGGCCTGTTCTATGTCGCGCCGGCGCAGGATTCCTACATGTGCCGGTTGCGGATTCCGAACGGCATTCTCACGCACTGGCAGTTCGCCGGGATGGCCGATCTCGCCGAGCGCCTGTGCGGGCCGTTCTGCCATGTCACCACCCGCGCCAATCTGCAGTTGCGGGAAATTCCGCCCAGGCACGCGGTGGCGCTGATCGAGGCCATTCAGGATCTCGGCCTGTGCTCGCGCGGCGCCGGCGCCGACAACATCCGCAATGTCACGGGCACCCCGACCGCCGGGATCGACCCGCAGGAACTGCTCGACACCAGGCCATACGCGCGCGAATGGCACTATCACATCCTCAATGACCGCTCGCTGACCGGACTGCCGCGCAAATTCAACGTCGCCTTCGACGGCGCCGGCAAGATCGCAGTGCTGGAGGACACCAACGACATCGCCTTCGCCGCGGTCGAGGTCAAGGACGGTTTCGGTATCGAGCCCGGAATCTGGTTTCGGCTGGGCATCGGCGGCATCACCGGCCACAAGGATTTTGCCAAAGACACCGGCATCATCGTCAAGCCGGCGGAGGCCACCAAGGTGGCCGACGCTATCGTGCGCGTGTTCATCGAGACAGGCGACCGCACCAACCGGCTGAAGGCACGACTGAAATACGTGATCGACGGGATCGGCCTGGAAAAATTCCTTGTGCTGGTCGAGGAAAAGCTCGGCCATGCCCTTACCCGCGTGGCGTGCGAGGCGCTCGCGCCACGCCCGGCCTTCGATCGCATGGCGCATATCGGCGTGCACAGGCAGAAGCAGGATGGCCTGAACTGGATCGGCGTTTCGCTGCCGCTCGGCAAGCTGACCTGCGATCAGATGCGCGGGCTGGCCAAAATCGCCCGGGACCTCGGCGACGGCGAGATCCGCCTGACCGTCTGGCAGAACCTTCTCATTCCGAGCGTGCGCGACCAGAATGTCGAACTCGCGGCGGCCGCGATCAAGTCGATCGGGCTGGCGGTGGAGGCCACGCAAATCCGCGCCGGGCTGATCGCCTGCACCGGCAATGCCGGCTGTAAATTCGCAGCCGCCGATACCAAGCGCCACGCCGCCGAGATCGGCGACTGGTGCGAGCCGCGGGTCAATATCGACACGCCGCTCAACATCCATCTGACCGGCTGCCACCATTCCTGCGCGCAGCATTACATCAGCGACATCGGACTGATCGCCGCGAAAGTGCCGGTCGGAGAGGAGGACACGGTCGAGGGCTATCATCTGTTTGCCGGCGGCGGCTTTGGTCCGGACGCCGATATCGGGCAGGAGGTCTATCGCGACCTCAGGGCCGAGAACGCGCCGAAGACCGTCGAGAAATTGCTCAAGGCCTATCTCGCGCACCGGGCTTCGCCCGATGAGACCTTCCTGACTTTCGCGCGCCGCCATGATGGCGAGACGCTGCGCAGGCTTGCCGACGCCGAGATGTCCGCATGAACCAGATCACGCCGCCGCCCAAAATCGAGATCATCCCCCCGAGCGCTCCGTTCTCCGAGGCGCA
>NZ_JBAVNZ010000621.1:0-1856 GCF_049691595.1 Bradyrhizobium sp. | reverse complement strand
GCGCAGGGTAGTCTCCACTTTCGTCATTGCGAGGAGCAACTTGTCCGCCGTAGCTCAAAGAGCGAAGGCGGAAGCGACGAAGATTCCATGGGGAGTGGATAGCGACCAAGTCTGAAGCCAGACTGAGGTTGCTGAAACCCACTCAACCTGGAGACGACGATGTTGCTTGATCATCCCCTCGACGGACCGACCGCTATCCGCACGCATATTGGCGCAATTTTTGTGTCTTTGGAACTGAGCCGTTCGACTTGGCTGGTGACGTCGCTGTCGCCGGGCAAAGGCGAGAAGATGTCCAAGCACGGCATCGCGGCCGGCAATGTGGCCGAGCTTTTGACGCTGTTTGCGGAACTCAGGCGCAAGGCGGAGGTCAGGACCGGCCAAAGCTATCCGATCATCACGATCCAGGAGGCGGGGCTGGATGGGTTCTGGCTGCACCGCGTTCTGCAACAGGAGGGGATCGAGAGCCACGTGGTCGATCCGGCCTCGATCGCGACGCCGCGGCGGCGCCGGCGGGCCAAGACGGACAAACTCGATGGTGAGGCGCTGCTGCGGGCGCTTCTCGCCTACAAGCGCGGCGAGCCACGGGTATGCGCGATGGTGGTCGCGCCCTCGCCTGAAGAGGAGGACCGGCGGAGGCTTTGCCGCGAACGGGGAACGTTGATCGCCGAACGGATCGAGCATGCGAACCGGATCAAGGGCCTGCTGTTCGCGCAGGGGATATCCGATTACGTGCCATTGCGGCGCGACCGGCGGGCGCGGCTTGAGGCGTTGCGCACCGGAGACGGTCGGGAGCTGCCGTTGCATCTGAAGGCGCAGATCGGCCGCGAACTCGACCGGATCGAACTGCTTCTGGAACAGATCAAGGCGGTCGAGGCGGAGCGGGATGCCTTGCTGGCGGCGGCGAGAAAGCCTGCAAGCGAGCAAGCCGCGCCAGACCCGGTCACGATGCTGCTCGCCTTGAAGGGAATGGGCGCCAACTTCGCCGCCGTGCTGTGGTCGGAGGCGTTCTACCGGAGCTTCGCCAACCGCCGCCAGGTCGCCGCCTATGCCGGCCTTGCGGCCACGCCCTGGCAAAGCGGAGGCATCCGGCACGAGCAGGGCGTGTCGAAGGCCGGCAATCCCAGGCTGCGGACCACGATGATCCAGATCGCCTGGCTGTGGATACGTCACCAGCCGCAGTCGGCCCTGACGCGCTGGTTCAAGCAGCGAAGCCAGCAGGGCCGCAAGCGCGCGATCGTGGCGCTGGCGCGCAAGCTTCTCGTGGCGTTGTGGAAGTATGTCACCCAGGGCGTCGTCATCGAGGGGGCCATCATGAAACCCGCCGCCTGATCCGGGACCGGGCCCAGCGGCAAGCTCCGCCCCCGCCCGCGACGAAACAACCATAACCTATCTGCCGAGGCCCGATCAGCCTCGGAAGATCCGGGTGGACGAACCGATGGATTGCATGGCTTCAAACGCCGCAACGAAGAATGGCCTCGTCCTCTCGAGCCTGCCCGCCGCAAGCGGAATCTTGGTGCAGTCGCCCCGCGCGACGACCGAATGTGAGTTTGATCTGGCAAGCAACCCAGATCGCCGAACCGGCTCGAACCTTGGATCGAAACCGCGAGGATTGCAGATGCCCTGACCGAACCGCCAACACAAGCAGCTCCTGTCGTGCCCGACCGACCAAGCATGATGGCGTGCTCGCTCAACTCAAGGCCAAGCCGCTGCGCGGCGGCCCTAAAGGGCCGGCCTTGACTTGATCTGCGCGCGCCATCCTGCAGAGCCTGCGGGTCGGGACGAAGAGGTGGCCGCAGTCGAACAAAAAGGTGACCCCTCATCCTTGACAAACTCATTCCCCATGTGAGCAATCCATA
>NZ_JBAVNZ010000620.1:0-12269 GCF_049691595.1 Bradyrhizobium sp. | reverse complement strand
CCCAATGCCAGCCAGGCGCCTAGCACAAAGAGCAACTGCCATGTGAAGGGATTGAAATACCAAACGCCGGACGGATACGACTGAAAATTCCACCCGTAATGGCGAGCAGCAAGGTAGAGCAAGGCGGATCCCAGCATGACCCGGTTCTTATGCCTCAGCATCAACCACAGAACGGGCGGAAACATGGCCATCAAGACAATGTAAAGCGGAAGTATATCGAGGTTCAGCGGCTTGAATTTCAGGAGCAGTCCCTGCGCCAATGTTTCGACCGGATAATCCATTAGACGGGCAACATTGAACTGATCCATCAGGTGGGAGATGTTGAAGTTGTGGGCCAGGTAGTGAATGGAGGTCAAATAGAAGACAAAAAGCAAAACATGGGCAACATAGAGTTGCCAGACGCGCCTAAGAAGGCGCGTCGCGCCTATATTGAAACCCCGCTTGAGCATCACTCTCCCAAACACCAAGGTCGCCGTATAGCCGGAAATGAATACGAACAGATCTGCCCCATCACTGAAGCCGTAGTTTCTTGTCGTCAGCCACGTGAGTGCCGTGTTGGGGATATGGCCAAAGAAAATGGCCCAGTTTGCGAGGCCACGAAACAGATCGAGACGCAAATCGCGCGGTGATGGTGGAAGAGCGACATCGACGGTCATTGTCTGGATTCGATTCATTTGTTTCCGCGAAACTATAGCGGCGTCCCGTCGCCCCGGCCGCCGTTTTTCCGGCATCGTCGAGGGCCTGCTTCGCGAGAGTCTCTTCGATGCACGCCTTCCACTTGGGAAACAGAAGACCACGAGTCACGATTTCAGGTGGCTGATATCACATCTCCTTCAGATTGCTTCCGAAATCATCTGGATCGCACCACACGGGCATTCCTGGGCGCAGATGCCGCAGCCTTTGCAGTAATCCAGGTTGAACTCAAAACCATTGCCCGGCCCGAGTTTGATCACGGCATTGTCGGGACAGACGCCGTAGCAGTTGTCGCACTCGAAACAGTTTCCGCAGGACAGGCAGCGGCGCGCCTCATAGAGCGCATTGCTCTCGTCAAGTCCCTTGACAACTTCCTCGAATGTCGAGTTGCGACGCGCCAGTTCCAGTAACGGTCGCAGCGTCTTGGGCGCCTCGCCGTAGTACCAGGTGTTGAGCTTGTCGGCGGCGGCGATCTCGTGCTTCGGCGCCGGTGCGTAACTTCCGCCGCGCAGCCAGGCATCGATGTGGCGGGCGGCTTTCTTGCCGTGTCCGACCGCGACCGTGACGGTGCGTTCGGACGGCACCATATCGCCGCCGGCGAAAATGCCGGCAACCCCGGTCATCATGTTGGGGCCGACCTGGACCACGCCGTCCCTGACCTCGAGGCCCGGGACTCCTTTCAGCAACGACAGATCGACATCCTGGCCGAGCGCGAGCACGACCGAGTCCGCCTGCAGGGTTTCGAACTCGCCGGTCGGCTGCGGAAAGCCGGTTTGGTCGAGCGCCATCTTCTCGACCGTGATCGATCCGGCCTCGACGTTCTTGATCGTCGACAGCCATTTCATCATCACGCCTTCTTCGAGTGCCTCCTCGACCTCGAAGTCATGGGCGGGCATCCTGTCCCGTGTGCGGCGATAAACGATGACCGCTTCCTCTGCGCCAAGCCGTTTAGCGGTGCGCGCGACGTCGAGCGCGGTATTGCCGCCGCCGTAGATGACCACCTTTCGGCCGAGCAGCGGCTTGTCTTCGCCTTCCATCGAGCGCAGCACCTGCACGGCGTCCAGCACCTTTGCCGCTTCACCGGCCGGAATATAGGCGCGTTTTGCAATGTGGGCGCCGACCGCCAGGAAGGCCGCATCGAAGCCGCCATCCGCCATGGCTTCCCCGATATTGGCGACTTTTGCGTCGTAGTTGATGGCGACGCCGAGGTCCGCGATTCGTTTGACTTCGGCATCCAGTACGTCGCGCGGCAAACGATATTTCGGAATTCCGAAACGCATCATCCCGCCCGGAGCTGGTCCGGCCTCGTTGATGGTGACGGCGTGGCCGATCCGCGCGAGGTGATAGGCGGCGGACAGGCCCGATGGTCCAGCGCCGACCACCAGCACTTTCTTGCCGGTCGCCATAGCGGGCGTGGCAAAACGCCATCCGTTCTTGATGGCGAGATCGCCGAGGAACCGCTCCACCGAATTGATGCCGACCGCGGAATCAAGCACGGCGCGGTTACAGGCGCCCTCGCAGGGGTGATAGCAGACCCGGCCCATGATGGCGGGCAGCGGATTGTTTTCGGTCAGCGCGCGCCAGGCCGCTTCGTAATCGCCGCTCTCGGCATAAGCCAGCCAGCCCTGAATGTCCTCGCCCGCCGGACATGCATGATTGCACGGCGGCAAGCGGTGAACGTATTCCGGCCGCAGCGTGCGCCAGGAGCCGGTGTGATTGATGAGCGACGTGCCGGCGTCCAGCGTGATGGCGAACGGATGCTCCATGGTCGATGCTCTCAGCCGTCCCTGCCGGTCGTGTCGACCAGCCCGTATTCAGCTATGTTCGCATCGCACATCGCCTGCAGCCGCGCGATGCGCGGGTCTTCATGGCCGCCCCTGAACAAATGCGCGAAGCGGCGCTGCAATTTCAGATAGTCCTGCACCGGAACCTTGCGGCGGATCTTGCGCACCTGCGTGACCTTGCCGTGCTCGGCCTCGAAGATCGGATAGAGACCGCACTCGACCGCAAGCTGGGCAAGCCGGATCGTGTCGTGCGAAGCGGATCCCCAGCCGAGCGGGCACGGCACGTTGATCTGGATGTAGCGGGCGCCGTGAATCGACATCGCCTTGGTCACCTTGCGCTCGAGATCGTGCAGGTCGGCGACGGTCGCGGTGGCGACATAGGGAATGTTGTGCGCAACCGCGATTTTCGGCACCGACTTGCCGGTGCCGAAGACGTTGCCCGGCTCGGGGCCGAGCGAGGGCGTGGTCGCGGTGCGCGCCGTCGGCGGCGTCGCCGACGATCGCTGCACCCCCGTGTTCATGTAGCCTTCGTTGTCGTAGCAGATGTAGAGCACATCGTCGTTGCGCTCAAACATGCCGGACAGGCACTGAAAGCCGATGTCGGTGGTTCCGCCGTCGCCGCCCTGCGCAATGACGCGCACCTGCGGCCGCTTCTTGACGCGCATCGCGGCGGCGACGCCGGTGGCGACCGCGGCCGCGTTGCCGAACAGCGAATGCAGCCACGGCAGTTGCCACGAGGTTTCCGGGTAAGGCGTGGTAAAGACTTCGAGGCAGCCGGTCGCGTTGACGGCGATCAGGTTGTTGCGGGTGGCGCGCATCGCCGCATCGATCGCGTAGCGCGCTCCCAGTGCCTCGCCGCAACCTTGACAGGCGCGGTGACCGCAGGTCAGCGCGTTCGATCTGGCCTGCGAGGCCTGGACCGTCCGCTCCTCTTCCGCCACCAGCCGGTTGCCGACGGTAAAGGTGCCCTTCTGATAATATTTCAGGTTCTGCACGACTTCCTCGGATGCAAGCGCTGCGGCGGGGTCCGTCATGGCATGTTCCTCACTCGGCGGCCGGGCGGCCGGACTGGGCCAGCTGGCGCAAGATGTTCTCGGCGGTCGGTCCTGACCGCCGGTTCTTGCGGGTGCGATGAATCTCGCGGCCGACGACGCGTTCGTTCAAGTCCAGGAAATTCGTGCCTTCCCAAGGCTGCACGCTGGCCTGCCGGAACAAATGGTGCAGCGACGCCCGTGTGATCGCGCGCCCGCCAAGGCCGGCAACCGAGGAGTGAAGCCGCGGCGGTCTCGGCAGGTTGCGCAGCGCGACATCGACATTGTTGGCGAGCTGGCCGCCCATGCCGACCGCGATGCTCTTCTCCAGCACGACGACATCCTGTGCGCCGGCGAGAGCGTTGCGCAACGCCTCGACCGGAAACGGCCGGAAGGAAACGATGACGACGAGGCCGATGCGAATGCCCTCCTCTCGCATCTCGTCAATCGTGTCCTTGATCGTGCCGCAAACCGACCCCATCGCGACCACCAGCATATCGGCGTCCTCGGCACGATAGGTCCGCAACAGTCCGCCGGAATCACGGCCAAAGGCTTTTCCGAATTCGACGGAGAATTCCGGAATGAGCTTCAGCGCCAGGGTCTGCTTGTAATGCGCGAGGAAGCGTACCTCGGTAAAGGCTTCCGGCCCGACCATCGCGCCAATCGAGGCGGGCTCGGAGGGATCGAGCACCTGCACCGGATCATAAGGCGGCAAGTAGGCGTCGACCTGCTGCTGCGAGGGGATGTCGATGCGTTCCATCGCATGCGTCAGGATAAAGCCATCGACGCAGACCATGACAGGCATCGACAATTCTTCGGCGAGCTTGAACGCCTGAATGTGCAGATCGACCGCCTCCTGATTGGTCTCCGCAAACAGTTGCAGCCATCCGGCGTCGCGCATCGACATGGCGTCGGAATGATCGTTCCAGATATTGATGGGCGCGCCGATCGCGCGGTTGCCGAGCGTCATCACGATAGGCAGACCGAGGCCCGAGGCGTTGTAGACGGCCTCTGCCATGAACAGCAGGCCTTGCGACGCGGTCGCGGTATAAGCGCGGGCGCCCGCGGCCGATGCGCCGATCGCGACCGACAGCGCGGCGAACTCACTTTCGACATTGATATATTCGCAATCGAGGAGGGTGCCGTCCTTCACCAGTTCGCCGAGGCCTTCCACGATGTGGGTCTGCGGTGTGATGGGATAGGCGCAGATCACCTCCGGGCGACACAGCGCGATGGCCTCGGCCATGGCGTGCGACCCTTCGATTTGCTTCAGCATCGGACCACTCCTCAGGCTGCGCTTTCGGCGTGTTGCTGCATCAAGACAAATTCATGCGCCTCCCTGGCGGCGGTGATATTGGCGCCGCCGATCTTGCCGGGGAAAGCTTGCTCGATCGCGCGTTCGACGCTGTCGAGGCGAACGAATTGCGTCAGGGCAGCAAAAGCGCCGAGCAGAGCCGCGTTTGGCACCGGACGCCCGACGTGCTTCATCGCAAATTCGGTTGCCGGCACGATGACGGCATGACCTTTCGGGAGGCGTTCGGCGATCTGCCGGATGTGGAGTTCGGAGAATGTCTTGTTGGTGTTAACCAGCAGATAGCCGTCGCCGCGCAGGCCGGCAAACACATCGATTACCTTGAACAGCGTCGGATCCTGCACGATCAAGCAGTCCGGCTCCACGACCGGTTCACGCAGCCTGATTTCCTTGTCGGCGATGCGGCAGAACGCCACCACGGGAGCGCCGGTGCGCTCGGATCCAAAACTCGGGAAAGCCTGCGCGTGCCGCCCTTCGAAAAAAGCCACAACCGAGAGCATCTCGGCACCGGTGACGACCCCTTGCCCCCCACGTCCGTGAATCCGAACCTGAAACATCGGTAGTTTCCTCGCGGCGCATCAAGATAGCCGTTGGACGGGTTGGACACCTTGAGCTTGATCAAGGTCGCCGGAATTCCTTGGCACCAGCGGCAAGACCTTGCAGGTGGCGCGTGTTTACGGTGATCTTACCAGCCGATTGATTAGTCGGGCCGCCGCCGGCGGCGGCATAATCGATATCGTCGATGTCCTGCCGATACAGCTAGAAAACCTGCGTAACAAGTTGCCGTCCGGGACGCCACCAAGTTGCGGGCCTCCGGAGACGATTCCGTTGGCGATGCCGGGACCGAAGACGCCGAGGCCCAGCAGCGCAAGTGCCGCGAGCACCAGCGCCATAGCGTCTTCAATGGTCGGCTGATTTCCGCCGAAACCAGCGGTGAACTGAGAGAACAAGGTAGAGCCGATGCCGATGCTGCCGGCGCGGAAGCGAGCGACGTTAGTGCCGACCAGAGGTGCTCCTTAGCCTCCGGCGTGATGACGATCGTCTCCCGCGCAAGGATATTGGCGATCGATTCCGTCGCCCAGCCGCGCTCGGCGGCATCATCGATCAGGGCCAGGGGTTGGAGCGCGACGGGCTCCGTGGCATCGTCCGAGAGCGCGCCGCCGAGATCATGCCAGTCGCCGCCCATGGCGAGCGCTGCCGCGCGGATCGACCCGCCGAAATCGAAGGCAAAGACCCGGGCGCCGGGATGGCGGCGGAACTGCAGCGCCATCAGCGCGAGCAGAACGGACTTGCCGGCACCGGTCGGACCCACCACCAGGGTATGGCCGACATCGCCGACATGCAGCGAAAATCGAAATCAAGCTGGAAGGACACAAGGTGAACAAGTCCGCCCAAACCACCTTCCCCGGTTTGGGAAAAGCCGCAAAAAGCAGAGGAAAATCAAAGTGAGAATGAACGTGCTGGCGCTCCCTAGGGAACAGTGAAATCTTTCCGATTTCAACGGGTTTGCCAGTTTTTGCGATTCGAATTCCGCAATTAAAGCACAATGGATATTTTTTCGATTGGCAAACTCTGTGGAGCATCATCCACGCGAACTTCGCCAGTGTTGCCTTTATAAATATTAGTTGCGTGCCGAGCTGCGTGGTCAAAGTGGCGCGCGCTTGTCCGGCGGTCTGGAAACATTCGCCAACCGTACTGGCGCCGCGCAACTGATAAGTGGCACAGAGAGGCTGTTCGGAGCGACACACCTCGCGCACGCTATCGATATCGCATCGGCACCCCGTTGATCGGCATCGGCGCGGCGGATGCGGATCGCTTTGAGCTGGTGCGCTTTCGGCAGCCTTTGTGTCTTTGAGTGTGAAGGCACACACGTCCGCGCCCCGACCGACAAGGAACGCGCGATCAGACGCAGATCTCCGGATGCGCCCGCCAGCGTGCGGAGGGCTTTGATCTCGGACCCGGCGACCTCGGCGAGACGTGCTGACCGAGGGCCTGGACCTTGAGCTCTTGCCGCTGGGGACAATCCTGAGACTGGGCGCCGAAGCTGCTGTCGAGCTTACCGGCTTGAGGACGCCGTGCGTGCCGATGGACCGCTTTAGAGAGTGTCTCAAGCGAAAGTTGATCGTATCCGGATCCGGGCACCCGCCATAACCGTTGCGGGGTCGGCGCCATTGACGTCACCCGTGTGCGTCAGCGCGGGCGCCGAATAGGCAGCGCCCTGGCGAAGATCTATGGTCTGGTCGCCGATTAGGAGTTTTCCATCCGGAGACGCGATCGCATCCAGCACCGGTCGCCGAGGCCGGCAGCCTGCCCGCCTTCGGCAGCACGGCGCGAGCATTAGCCTCTCCGCGACGCCGATCCGCGAATGCCTTCGCCTTCAGCTTTCGCGCCAAGCGCCTCTCCGAGATATGCCTTGAAATCAGCGAAGTCGCTGAACGCGTGCCGGTGGGAAGCCGCAGGCACGTCCCTCGCGATGAATTCGGCCCGACCATCGGTCCGGAGGGTGATCGCTTCACCTGCGAGAGCATCTTGATCTGGCATTTCATCTCTCCTCGAAACGGCACTTGGGATCGGGTCGAGGGCGCGCAGCGGCTCTTCGAGCCACTCGCGACGTTCTAGTCGCCGGGCGTCAAACTCTGGTCAACCACCGCCGAACAAAGAACAAAGCGCTGCAAACGACGTCGGCCGACGATCAGCCAGATCGGCGAAAGAGAATTGGACTGTCCCATATTCTCCAACCAATTCGAGCGCGGTGGGAAATTCCCACCGACGAATCAGTGATCAGCCGGCACGCTGGACGAACGAGATTATCTGCTCATCGCTAGGGGACAGCAATAGCTCTGACGGCCCTACTGCGGACCGGACCGACGAGTGGTCACACCATTGAAATTGGGTCGACGGCAATTTGTCGAACCAATTAACCTGTGATAGTTTCTGGCTTACCGCCGAAGTGAGCCGGGAGCCACCCTGATTGAGGGAGCACTGGCCAAGCTGTTGGATACTGGCGGACAAGTGCATGCGCAAAGCAGGTCCAAAACCAGATATCTTCGAGCCGAGGTCACTTGATGCCAAATCGGCCCATGAATGGCGGCACCTGGCCGCTCAGGTGATGGGCAAGCGTCGTGAGGGCGTGTGTTCGAATGCTAACAATGCGCTCGAAGCCGCGATCGAACGCGAGCCGCAATCACCCGCAGCAGGCGCCTATTGGCTGTGGACAGCTGACAATGTCGCCCGGGACGGCAATCGAACGCAAGCGCTCCTCGTTTATGACAAGGCCATCGAAGCCCTTACCAGCAATCAATCACTGATCCCTTCGATTGATGGGGTCCGAGGGGCACTCCTTCATAAGGCGCAAACTGCGGCACTTGCCAATGACGCGCGGACGGCAATCGAGACCTATCGCGCACTGGCGCGTCGTGCGCCAAAGCATCCAAACCCGCTCTTCCAGGCCGGACTGATCATGGAAGGTGCGCGCGATTTCAAGCGCGCGGCCGACCTCTACAAAAAGGTCGCGAACAAAGCGGAATCGTTCAAGACCGACGATCCGGCCGAACTCGCGCGACGTGGACTTGCACGACTTTCGCTGCCTGACGACGCGTTTAAGTCGACGGCCGAGCAGGTAGTCGATGCGATCGAAATTGCGTTGTCGCATCGCAATGGTGAACAACTTCGCCGTCTAATCAGCTCGACCCACTTCGAGATCGGACCGCTTGGCGGACACACAGCGTTCGAGACCGAAGCTCTGCTTGAGCAGCTGTGCAGCGATCTTGGTAGCGGATCGATCGAGGTCGATCGCAAGCTCATCGGGCGTGGCGACAAGAAGTACCTGCGCACCTTTGGCTGGCGGGGTCGCTGGTTTACCGGCGATGTCATATTCCTGATCCGGCGGTCACCGCGTGGGTGGCAATGCACTGGCTGTGGCATCGCGACACCAAATGAACTCTGGCTCGAGCACTGGCGGCCGGCCACTCTACGGACGAACCAGCCCTTGCCCTTTGAATTGCTAGCGCCGTGGCCCGACGGACAGTGTTTTGCGGCGGGTGGACTTGGTCCATTTCTCAGAGACCAAATGATTATCGCCTATGTGGCGGCTACGTATTGGCCGTTCGGTGCGATAGTGGCCGCTGGGATCGCGTTTGGGCTTTCCTTACGTGATTGCGGTTTCGGTGTGCGGGGCTTCTACTATAACGACAGTAGCACACACGACAAAGACGAAGCCTTCGCCATCGACTTTACGCGGTATCGCCGTTTCGTGCCGTACGACAATATCGGCGGCGGCACACCTGTCCTGACCCCGCGCAGCGGCATTGTGAGCTTTGTGTCAGACGGCACCCCAACGGGAAGCAGCACAGACTCGAACACGGTCGAGATCCAGCATGGCGACCCAAACGATCCCACAAACATCGACCGCTACACATCGCGCTATCTGCATATGGAGGGACCAGGGCAAATCATTCCCTCGATGATGATGCCGATCTATACGGGTAACCGCATTGGCTTGATGGACGATACCGGCAATTCGCTGATCGACCATCTCCACTTCTCGATTCACGACCGTCAGATCAACTACCCGGGCGCGCCTCTGGGCGGGAGCGTGCGGCCCACGCCGATGAACGGTGAGGCGCTCGGAGATGATGATTCCGGCAAGTGCATCTGTTCGACCAACGTCGAAACATTTGGAGTTCCTGAGATGATTTACCCCACAGGTTTCGCCGCGCAAAACTGGGTGATCACGCCCGTCGCGACAGCCGTCGGCCAAACTCAACCGACGAATATCCAAGATCAAACGTGGGAGCTTCTGCTTTCAGGTGTGGTGCTCATCGACATGAAAGGCGTGACCACCGCGCAATGGCGCCGAGAAACCGTTCTCATCATGCCAGACCTCAGTGGGCCGATCCTGCAAGCAGCCGCACACTACGGCATTCCGCTGCCCCCGGGCACGAGCGGTTCAAACTACTACTGCAATTTTCGGGTCGAACAGCATGCGCCGTTTTCGACGGTCAGTTCGATCTACAATCAGGGAGAGTCGATCAATTCGGGCTTTGCGGTCGATGTCTTCCGCCCGAACCCATATTTCACGGCGACCGATTTTTTCACCAATGCCGCCAGGAACAACTTGTTTTCGGGAATTCAAGTCGATGCCGCCGTGCGGGACAGTGACGCCTACCTTTATCGGCTGGGTTATCGCATCACGCTGGTCGGCAAGATCGTATTCAGCCCCAACATCATCGTGTGACCACGCGCTCGGCGGAGGTGCGGCCTGCCAGCAATATGGTTTCGCCATGAGCGAGTACTCTCAACCGGCGCACCTCGGTGTCGGAAAAGCGAAGAGAGCGGTCGAATTCAACCGGCCTCTTTGTCCAGATTTCTTCTCCGTCCTGTCGCGGGTCGTCGCTGCGCATTGCTTTCCACTCAATAGTTATAGTCCCACTCGCGGTCAGATCGCACCGCGGGGCGGGCGGCCTTCTTGCGTGGATGGCGTCAATTAACGCGAATTGGCAAATTATGACGGCGCAAAGTGGCAAATCCTGCTGATGCCTGCGCGATCAATCGGTTGTCGAGCAGCATGGCGCTCCCGAGCGGGAGTCGCATCGTACAATGGCGAGGAATATCGTGCATTTGGCACTCCCTAGGGGAATCGAACCCCTGTTTCAGCCTTGAGAGGGCCAAATAATGGATCCGCCTCCGTCCACTACCGTCCGCCGACGTCCAATAATTTCAATAGGTTGAATGTCCAAAATCCAGTATTGTTCGCCCACGTACATCGCCGTATATTCGACGGATATTCGACGTGTAACAGTGCGACAAACGCTATGTCGAAGACACTCACCGAGGCTCAGGTCACGACGGCTAAAGCGCGCTCCAGGCTCGAGCTTGGCGTGCATTGGCGTCGCCTCGATGCGGAAGCGCATCTGGGCTATCGCAAAGGAAAACAGGGCAGCGTTTGGTTTGTCCGCTGGCGTAATCACCACGAAGGCGGCAACTACAAGCAGGAGCCAGTCGGCGTCGCCAATGACATCAATGACAAGCCCGCCGACGGGATTCTGACCTTCGAACAGGCCGTGAGAACGGCACGGGAGGCCGTAGCTCGAGCCAGAACAGAAGCCGCGTCGCAGGCGGCGGGCCCGGCTCCTACCGTGCGATCGGCCGTTGAATCCTACGTCAAGGAACGCGACGCTCGAGAAAGACGCCGAACAGGTCGCGACGTCCGATCCGACGCCGGTACCAAGCTGCGGCGCTACGTTCTTGGTCAAGAAAAGCGCGGCAATCAGGAAGCTGCGGAAGCTGCTCCTCTCGCATCGGTGCATCTGCATGCCTTGAAAGAAGACGACTTGATAACGTGGCGCGAGGGTTTGCCGGAGGACTTAAAGGTCACGACCAAGCAGCGGTTCGTGAATGACCTCAAGGCCGCACTAAATGCCGCGTGGCCGCGGCTTTCCGCAGATCGGAAGAAACTAAACCCGACGTTCCTCGCCATTGTGAAGGCCGGCTTCAAAGCCGAGCGGATCGATGATGATGATGTTGTGTCGGTTGCTCGGGATAACCAGATTCTCACGGATGAGGAGGTTGGCGCCATCCTTCAAGCTGCGTGTGAAGTCGATCAGGAGCAAGGATTTGATGGCGATTTATATCGGATCGTCGTATGTCTGGCCGCGACCGGCGCGCGGTATGCCCAGGTCAGGCGAATGCGCGTGGGCGACGTACAGGTTTCTGCACGGCGTCTGATGGTGCCGGGCTCCTACAAGGGGCGCGGCGGCAATGGCGGCTCAGACCCGGTCCCAGTGGGCGACGATGTGATTGAGGTGCTTTTGCCCGCAATCGCCGGGCGGCCAAGCGATGCACCTCTTTTCGAGCGATGGATCCATGAACAGGAGCCGAGGGGTATCGCGTGGAAGAAGTCTGAACGCGGTCCGTGGAAAAGAGGCGAACTTGCACGTCCCTGGAAGGCCATTCGCGAGCGCGCCGGTATGCCGCAGGCGATTCCCTATGCTTTGCGGCACTCGAGCATCGTGCGCGGTCTCCGAAAGGGCTTGCCCATCCAACAGGTCGCCAAACTGCACAACACGTCAGTCAAAATGATCGGGCGGCACTACGCGAAATACATTGCGACCGCCTTGGAAGACCTCGCAAGGGCGGCAGTCGTGTCCCTGGTGCCGCGGAGTGATGGAAACGTGGTGCGGATGGGAAAACGCGCGTAAGGGATCACCCTGCGGTCTTGATCGAATTCATTCGTCTGATGGCGCCGGTACCCCACGCGTTAGCCGCTCGAACCGGATGCGTTGACTACGCGAGCTTCGGTTCAGAACACCGGTGCGCAGACGTCGCGAATTCATAAACCAACAACGCTGGTCAGCTTTGGTTTACCAGTCCCGTTAAGCCTTCACGGCCGAGCCCATAACATGGTGGCTCGCACATCGCGGGCAAACCTCGGCAGGGAAAGCGTCAGGG
>NZ_JBAVNZ010000619.1:0-8469 GCF_049691595.1 Bradyrhizobium sp. | reverse complement strand
GGCGAACGCACGCGCGATCTCGTTCATACCGCGCTGTCGGCGCAACGGCGCCTCGTGCTCGACGCCGACGCCTTGACGAGTTTTGCCGGCGCGCCGGATCGCCTGTTCGGGTCGATCAAGTCATCGGGCGATCCGCAGGTCGTTCTGACCCCGCATGAGGGCGAGTTTCCGCGGCTGTTCAGCGATATCAGCAACAAGCATCCGAACCGCTCAAAACTCGAGCGGGTGCGCGCCGCCGCCGAACGCTCCGGCGCCGTCGTGCTGCTGAAAGGTCCCGATACCGTCGTTGCCTCGCCCGACGGACGGGCCATGATCGCGGCGAACTCGCCGCCCTGGTTGGCCACCGCTGGCGCCGGCGATGTGCTGGCCGGCATGATCGCCGGCCTGCTGGCGCAGGGCGCGCCGGCCTTCGAGGCCGCGAGCATCGGCGTCTGGATGCATGGCGAAGCCGCGCGCGAGGCAGGGCCCGGCCTGATCGCGGAAGACCTGACCGAAGTGTTGCCCGCGGTGTTCAGGCGCCTCTATGACAAGTTCGGCGTTGATTACTGATCGGCTCACACGACGTATTTCGCAACCGCCGCCTCATTCCATTGCAGCCCGAGGCCAGGTCCGCGCGCGGTAACCGTGCCATCGACGATTTTGGCGGGGTTTTCGAGCACGGCGCCGGCGAAGTCGAGGAATTCGAGCCAGTGCGCGGTCGGTGTCACCGTGAGCATATGCGCGCTTGCTTCCGCGAACAGATGGCTCGACATCGGGATCGAGGCTGCGTCGGCCTGGCCCGCGACCTGAAGCCAGCCGGTGACGCCGCCGACCTTCATCAGATCGGGCATGATGAAATCGCTCGCGCCTGCTGCGATCGCCTCCGCAAACCCGCGCGGGAACCACCAGTTCTCGCCGGCCTGGATCGGGATCGGCGAGGTCTCGCGCACTCTGGCGTGTCCCAGCAGGTTTTCCTGCGGCACCGGCTCCTCGATCCAGTGCAGATCGTAGGGTGCGAGCCGCGCGATACGGCGGGTCGCTTCCGAAGGATCGAGCGACTGGTTGAAGTCGAGCATCAAGGCGACGTCAGGCCCGAGCAGGGCGCGCACGCCCCTGACCACCCGTTCATCGTTGGCGGCATCGCCGTCGCCGCCCTTGATCTTGATGCCGCGAAAACCTTGCTCCAGCGAACGGCGCAGCGCCTTTTCGTCGGCGACGGGATCGACCACGCCATAGCTGTCATAGGCCTTGATCGGCTTCGGCGACCCGCCAAGCAGCTCGGCTAAAGGTTTGCCAGCCACTTTTCCCAGCGCGTCCCAATAGGCCATGTCGAGCCCGGACACCGCCATGCCGACCAGGCCCTGCCAGCCGAGCAGCCTGAATTTGGCGTCCATCGCCGCCATCAGGTCGAACGGCGCGACCGGCCTGCCGGTCAGTTCGCGGCCGGTCTCTTCGATCAGATGCGCCAGCGGTCTGAGCGTCAGTTTGGCGTAGGCGAAGATATAGGATCGCCCGGTCACGCCTTGATCCGTCGCGACGTCGATCAGCACGAGCGGCGCCGCATCGATCACGCCGAACGCGTTCTTCACCGGCCGCGGGATCGGCACGACGAGGCCTCTTGCTGTGACGCTGCGAATGGCTGGAATGGATTGGCTCATGTCGGTTCCTCACACGATAGCATACCACCGAACCAGCCGCGGCGCCGCCCAGTCGATCGCAACCTGCTCGATCAGCCAGCGTCCGGCATATTCGGCTGACCATGCGATCCGCTGGGTCTGGCCGGGTTCGACCGCGAGCGTATCCAGCCAGAACGGCTTCCAGCCGTCATCGAGCCGGTCCAGCAGCCGGAAATGATGGCCGTGGAGATGGAACACGGTGGTGATCTCGGCACGGTTGGTCAGGGCCAGGACGACGGTGCGGCCGGCCTTGGCGGCGAAGGCGGGCGGTGCGGACGCGGCGAATTTTGCCGGCGCGACCCAATGGGCCTGCGGTCCGCCCAGAACAATATCGAAGCGCAGCGCGTTCTTGAGGTCGAGCTGCGCGGGCAGTCCGTTGGAGGGCAGCGGCGGCGCCGGCGCGAGCGGTGCGGGTCGGATTGGCGGCTCGTTCGAGATGTCCAGCCGACCGATCGGGCGAGCGTCTTTCCCGTCATGCAGCAGGATCGACGATGTCGTGCCCGGCGGGGCTGCTGCATCGATGAAGGCATCGACCCTGCCTCCCGGAGCCAGCACCAGCGCCCCGTTGCGGGCCTGGAACGGTTCGGCCGGCTGGCTGTCGATGGCCATGATGCGGACGTCGATACCTTCCAATTTGATTGCAATAACAGTACGCTGACAGCCGTTGATGAAGCGAAGTCTGAGGCGCTCGTTGCGACGGAACGTGAAATCCGGTGAGGTGCAGCCATTGATCGTATAGGCTGGCGTCGTATCCTTGGGGTCGAGACCCGGCGCAATCGCGGTTCCGTCCGAACGCAGCCGCCAGTCCTCGATCAGAAGAACCTCGTCCCGGTCCACCATGACCGGCTGCTTTTCCTGGGCGATCCATGCCAGGGGCCGTGACGGCCGAGCCTGACCATCTCCCAACAGACGGAGATCGCAAAGAAACGTGCCGGCCTGCCGGAACGGAATTGCAAGGTTTTGGCTTTTACCCGGCAGCAATGGCGCGAGCGAAGCGAGCGGTTCGGCGGCCGGCACGCCCTCGATGCCGCGCCAATTCAGCACCACCGGGACCGGCAGATCGTTTCCGAACACGATCTCCTCGATGTCGCCGCGCCTGGACCGGAAATCAGGACCGCCAAGCGACCAGACCGGCGTCTCTGGCCCTCCCGGCCGAACCGCGACGGTACCGGCCTTGGCCTGCAGCGCACGGGACTGCCGCGCCAGCGCCGGGACGGCCGGCAGCGCCGGGGCGAGGGCGGCAGCCCCCAGCCCTGCGATCAGCTGTCGTCGATCCCGGGAGAATTTGCGGCTAGCCATCGGACCGATGCGGACCATTTTCCGCTCGACCTGTCCAGCCGCGACGCGTTGGCCCGAGGATGCAAGAAAGGCCATTTTTTTGCTGCGAACAGGTCCGCTCATGTTATAAGCCCGCCGCTCGCGGCATCGCGGCCGGACATGATGCTATCAGCGGGCGTGGCGGAACTGGTAGACGCGCTGGATTTAGGTTCCAGTGACGAAAGTTGTGGGGGTTCGAGTCCCTCCGCCCGCACCAAGCGCCTTCAGCGTTTGCATGCCGAATACTGGAGGGGCCTGTTTCCCGTTGGGACCAGGTCGGACGAACCACCGGCGCAGGCATCTTAAGTCGCGCGTCGACCACATTGACAATGTCGCGGCCGCGAGGCCGGACCAAAGCGGAAGAAGATTGGTACCATGCAGGTCACGGAAACCCTCAATGAGGGATTGAAGCACGAGTTCAAGGTCAGCGTTCCCGCGTCAGATCTCGATGCCAAGGCGGATGCCCGTCTGGTCGACCTCAAGGACAAGGTGCGCCTCAACGGTTTTCGTCCCGGCAAGGTGCCGGTGAGCCACCTCAAGAAGGTGTATGGCCGCTCGGTGATGGCGGAGACCATCGACCAGACCATCCGCGACACCAATACGCAGATTTTCACCGATCGCGGCTTTCGCCTCGCCACCGAGCCGAAGATCACCATGCCGACCGGGGAAAAAGAGGTCGAGCAGATTCTGGCCGGCAAGACCGACCTTACCTACACCGTCTCGGTCGAGGTCGTGCCCACCATCCAACTCGCCGATTTCAAGAGCTTCTCGGTCGAGAAGCCCGTGGTCGAAGTGACCGAAACCGACATCGACGAAGCCGTCAAGCGCATCGCCGACCAGAGCCGCCCCTATGCCGCCAAGAGCGAGGGCGCCAAGGCCGAGAGCGGCGATCGGGTCACCATCAGCTTCACGGGCACGATCGACGGTACCCCGTTCGACGGCGGCACCGGCGAGGGTATCCAGGTCGTGATCGGCGCCGGCCAGTTCATTCCGGGCTTCGAAGAGCAGTTGATCGGCATCGGCGCCGGCGAGACCCGCACGCTCAAGGTTTCGTTCCCCAAGAACTACGCCAACGAAAAGCTCGCCGGTCAGCCCGCCGAATTCGAGACCACAGCAACGCTGATCGAGGCGCCGGGCGAAACCAGGATCGACGACGAATTCGCCAAGACGCTCGGGCTGGAAACGCTCGACAAGCTGAAGCAGGCCGTGCGCGAGCGGCTGGTCGCCGAATTCGCCGGTGCGACGCGCCAGCGCGTCAAGCGCGCGCTGCTCGACCGTCTCGACGACAGCCACAGATTCGAGGCGCCGCCGTCGCTGGTGGAAGAAGAGTTCAAGCTGATGTGGAATTCGATCAAGGCCGAGATGGAATCCTCAGGCAAGACGTTTGCCGACGAGAACACCACCGAAGAGGCTGCCAAGGAAGAGTACCACAGGATCGCCGACCGAAGGGTCCGGCTTGGCCTCGTGCTGTCGGAGATCGGCGAGAAGAACAAGATCACCGTCACCGAAGACGAAGTCAGTCGCGCCGTGATCGAGCGCGCGCGCCAGATGCCGGGTCGCGAGAAGGAGGTCTGGGACTACTATCGCAACAATACCAATGCGCTGGCCCAGCTTCGTGCTCCGATCTATGAAGACAAGGTGGTCGATTTCATCCTCGAACTCGCCAATGTGACCGAAAAGAAAGTCTCGCGCGAAGACCTGTTCAAGGAGGACGAAGCGGAGAAGAGTGCGGCTTGACCACGGTGCCTCGCATTAATCATGACGGCGAAAGCGGCGTGGCCGTGGCATCCGCCGCTGGGTGGTTGCGTGCGAATCGGCTTGAACTTGTCGGATGCGGTTCGCCATGGCCTGGTCTTGTCGCCGGCGAATTGGCGCATATCTTGAGGGCTGTCGTTGAAGTGCTGCATCACGGGAGTTTGGTCCGCGCCGCAAATCATGGCAGCCTTGTCGTGAAAGCCTTGCCGATAGATGTTCGCCCCCGCCAGCCCGCTACACCAACCCTCTATACCAACCCCTGGGTGACTAATGCGCGATCCCGTTGAAACCTACATGAACCTCGTGCCGATGGTCGTCGAGCAGACCAACCGCGGCGAACGCGCCTATGATATTTTCTCGCGCCTTCTGAAAGAACGCATCATCTTCCTCACCGGGCCGGTCGAAGACGGGATGTCGACGCTGGTCGTCGCGCAGCTTCTGTTCCTGGAAGCCGACAATCCGAAGAAGGAAATCTCGATGTACATCAACTCGCCCGGCGGCGTGGTGACATCGGGGCTTGCCATCTACGACACCATGCAGTTCATCCGTCCGGCGGTTTCGACGCTGTGCACGGGACAGGCGGCATCGATGGGTTCGCTGCTGCTCGCCGCCGGCCACAAGGACATGCGATTCTCGCTGCCGAATTCGCGCATCATGGTGCACCAGCCCTCCGGCGGCTTCCAGGGCCAGGCTACCGACATCATGTTGCACGCGCAGGAGATCCTCAATCTGAAGAAGCGTCTCAACGAGATCTATGTGAAGCACACCGGACAGACCTACAAGGCGATTGAGGATGCGCTGGAGCGCGACAAGTTCCTGACCGCCGAGATGGCGCGCGATTTCGGTATTGTCGACAAGGTGATCGACAAGCGTCCGGAAGATCCGTCGACCGCCAAGGCCGCGTAGCGCCGGCTCGGCGGCGGCGTTGACGTCGCCGGCGGGCTTGGACCGGTAATTCGCCACCCACAGCGCGCCCATGCCCTCTCGCATGGCAGAAAGTTCCGCTTTCGTGCTGGTTTGGCGGCGTGGTAATCGCGCAACGATTTGGCGGTTTCGGCAACTAATCCCCGTGTGAATGGGGTAAATCACGGTATTGTCACGGTGTTGGGTGCCTGCCGGATTAGCGAATTCTTGATAGTCGGGTGTCAGCATGGTTGGCTGTATCGGATCGGATATGATCGCAGGGGATTCGAATAAGCCGTGATTCGCACGGCCGGTATTGCGTAGGGTCTTTTTTGGTACGGAATTTGCTCTATTTAACCCCAAGTTCGGCTCAGTGCCGGAATGGGTCGATCGAGCGACGGGATCGAACGGCGGACGGAGACAAGGATGAGTAAGGTCGGCACGAGCGACTCCAAGAACACGCTATACTGCTCGTTCTGCGGCAAGAGCCAGCACGAAGTCCGCAAACTGATCGCGGGTCCCACCGTCTTCATCTGCGACGAATGCGTCGAACTCTGCATGGACATCATCCGTGAGGAGAACAAGTCCTCGCTGGTGAAGTCGCGCGACGGCATTCCGACGCCGAAGGAAATCTGCAAGGTCCTCGACGACTACGTGATCGGCCAGAGCCACGCCAAGAAGGTGCTCTCGGTCGCCGTCCACAATCACTACAAGCGGCTCAATCACCAGACCAAGCACAACGACGTCGAGCTTGCAAAGTCGAACATCCTTTTGATCGGACCGACCGGTTCGGGCAAGACGCTGCTGGCGCAGACGCTGGCGCGGATTCTCGACGTGCCGTTTACGATGGCGGACGCGACGACGCTTACCGAAGCCGGCTATGTCGGCGAGGACGTCGAGAACATCATCCTGAAGCTGTTGCAGTCGGCCGATTACAATGTCGAGCGCGCGCAGCGCGGCATCGTCTATATCGACGAAATCGACAAGATCAGCCGCAAATCCGACAACCCCTCGATCACCCGCGACGTATCGGGCGAGGGCGTGCAGCAGGCGCTGTTGAAGATCATGGAAGGCACGGTGGCCTCGGTTCCGCCGCAGGGCGGTCGCAAGCATCCGCAGCAGGAGTTTCTGCAGGTCGACACCACGAACATCCTCTTCATCTGCGGCGGCGCCTTCTCGGGGCTGGAGAAGATCATCTCCGCGCGCGGACGTTCGACCTCGATCGGCTTCGCCGCCCAGGTGCTGGCGCCGGAGGATCGCCGCACCGGCGAAATCTTCCGCCACGTCGAACCCGAGGATCTCCTGAAGTACGGCCTGATCCCCGAATTCGTCGGACGCCTGCCCGTGGTCGCGACACTGGAAGACCTGGATGAAGCCTCGCTGAAGAAGATCCTGACCGATCCGAAGAACGCGCTGGTGAAGCAATATCAGCGGCTGTTCGAGATGGAGAATATCGAGCTGACGTTCGCCGACGAGGCGCTTGGCGCGGTCGCGCGCAGGGCGATCGAGCGCAAAACCGGCGCGCGCGGACTGCGCTCGATTCTCGAGAGCATCCTGCTCGAGACCATGTTCGATCTTCCGGGGCTGGAAGGCGTCGAGGAGGTGGTGATCTCGCGCGAAGTGGTCGAGGGAACTGCTCGTCCGCTCTACATTTATGCCGATCGTTCCGACCGCGCCGTCGAGAGCAGCGCCAGCGCCTGATCGGGCGGCCGCCGCGGAAGTTTGGGTCTTGCGAACCATGACGGCTGCCGGGCCTCCCGGCGGCTATAGTTGCGCAGGCGAAACGCGTATTTGACCCGGTTGGCCTGCATTTTTCCGTGACTTGACACCCCCGTACCCGATAGCCACCTAATGCTTTCGGCGACTAATCGTGACCAAGATTCGTCGTCAAAACGACCCGGCGAAGCAGGCGGCGCAGGCGGCCAAACGACCCCGGAACCTCCCGGCACCTTGTGGCGGTTGCGCTAGACGCGGACTGCGTGCAAGGGGGCACAACAAAAGGAACAGGCCATGACCACCGCGAAACCCCGGCCATCTATCGTTCACGGCGAAAGCCACGCTTATCCGGTGCTGCCGCTCCGCGACATCGTCGTTTTTCCGCACATGATCGTGCCGCTGTTCGTTGGCCGCGAGAAGTCGATCCGCGCGCTCGAAGAGGTGATGAGGAACGACGCGCTGATCATGCTGGCGACGCAGAAGAATGCGTCCGATGACGATCCGGCTCCGGATGCGATCTATGAAACCGGCACGCTCGCCAGCGTGTTGCAGCTCCTGAAACTGCCCGACGGCACCGTGAAGGTGTTGGTCGAAGGCCTTGAGCGCGCACGCGTGCAGAAATATTCCGGCCGCGCCGAATATTATGAGGCGACCGCGGTCGCACTCGCCGACACCGACGCCAATTCCGTCGAGGCCGAAGCGCTGGCGCGTTCGGTGGTGTCCGACTTCGAAAGCTATGTGAAGCTGAACAAGAAGATCTCCGCCGAAGTGGTTGGCGTGGTTCAGGCGATCACCGATTTCGCCAAGCTCGGCGACACCGTCGCCTCGCATCTCGCGGTCAAGATCGCCGATCGCCAGGCCATTCTGGAGACGCTGTCGGTTACGCAGCGCCTGGAGAAGGTGCTCGGGCTGATGGAGAGCGAAATCTCGGTACTGCAGGTCGAGAAGCGCATCCGCTCGCGTGTCAAGCGCCAGATGGAGAAGACCCAGCGCGAATATTACCTGAACGAGCAGATGAAGGCGATCCAGAAGGAGCTCGGCGACGACGAAGGTCGCGACGAACTCGCCGATCTGGAGGAGAAGATCGCCAAGACCAAGCTCTCCAAGGAAGCCCGCGACAAGG
>NZ_JBAVNZ010000618.1:0-3722 GCF_049691595.1 Bradyrhizobium sp. | reverse complement strand
GGCCGGCCCGCCAGCGCCGAAGGGAACGATCACCCGGACCGGCCGCGAGGGATAATCCTGCGCGAGCGCTGGCGGGCCAAGGATGGGTGTCGCGAGCAAGGTCACGGCCAGCGCCAGCGAAAACCTTGAGCCCATCATCTCAATCTCCCTCAAATTCCGTCTTGCTCCCTGGTTGGGAAGTCTAGCTGCAATGCGAAGGGTGTGTCTACGATAGACTCCACCCACAGCATAGGAATAAAAGACAAGCTCCGGTGTACCCAACTTCGCCAACAGGCGCGGGGAACAAGACCATGAAGCATCCAGGGATTTCACGCCGCGCCGTGCTGCAAGGCACAGGTGCCGTGCTTGCCGGCGCCGCCTTCTCGACCCGCGTGATGGCCGATGCGCCGCCGGCGGAGCCGGTCACGCCGGCGCTGATCGAGGCGGCGAAAAAGGAAGGCCAGGTCATCTACTACACCTCGACCGATCTGCCGGTCGCGGAGAAACTCGCCAAGGCATTCGAGGCGAAATATCCGGGGATTGCCGTGCGGGTCGAGCGCACCGGTGCGGAGCGCGTGTTCCAGCGCATCGGCCAGGAGTATTCCAGCAACATTCATGCGGTCGACGTGGTGAATTCATCGGACGCCGCGCATTTCATCGTCTGGAAACGCGACGGCATTCTGGCGCCCTATGTGTCCGAGGATGTCGCAAAATTCTATCCCGCCGAGCACAGGGATCCGGACGGCCAGTTCGCGAGTTTCCGGGTCTGGCTCAGCATCATCGCCTACAATACAAATCTGGTGAAAGCGGAGGAAGCGCCGAAGAGTTTTGCCGATCTGCTCGATCCGAAATGGAAGGGCAAAATCGTCAAGGCGCATCCCGGCTACAGCGGCACCATCATGACCGCGACCTATCAGATGCAACGCGATCTCGGCTGGAGTTATTTTGAGCAGCTCGCGAAACAGAACGTCATGCAGGTGCAATCCTCGGCCGACCCGCCGAAGAAGCTCGATCTCGGCGAACGCGCCGTGATGGCCGACGGCAATGAGTACAACATCTTCCAGATGAAAGAGTCCGGCCGCCCGGTCGAGCCGGTCTATGCCACCGAAGGATCGCCGCTGATCATCGGACCGAACGCCATCTTCAAGGGCTCGCCCAATCCGAATGCGGCAAGGCTGTTCCAGTCGTTCTCGCTCAGCCGTGAGGCCCAGCAACTCATCATCGACGTCGGCGGCCTGCGCTCGGTGCATGCGCAGACCCAGGAGAAAACCGGACGCAGACCGCTGAAGGACATCAAGACCATGAAGGATGATGCCGCGGCGGTGGAAAGAGAGAGCGATTCGATCAAGGCGCGCTACACCCGAATCTTCCGCGTCTGACCGAAAATGACCGCCCGGCTGCCCACGATATCCGTCGCCGAAACGCTGGCCGGAAAGATCGTGGCGCTGAGGCCGGATGCGCTTCCGGCCCCGACCATCGGTAAATGCGAAGACCTGCTGATCGATATCGTCGGCCTTTGCGTCACGGCGCGTAACGAGGACTATATCAGGAGCGCGCTCGCCGGCTACGACGATGACGGCCGGTGCACCGCGATTGGGCATCAGCGGACGCTGAATGCCGCGGGCGCCGCCTTCGTCAACGGCACCGCCGCGCATGGCGAGGATTTTGACGATACATTCGAGGGCGGTCCGGTGCACGCCGGCGCGGTGATCGTGCCGGCCGTTCTGGCGGCCTGCGAGCGGCACCACGCCGACGGGCGCATGGCGCTGGCCGGGATTGCGGTCGGCACCGAAGTGCTTTGCCGTCTCAGTCTCGTGGTGCCGAAGGCCGTGCACAAGGCCGGCTTTCATCCGACCGCGGTGTTCGGCGCGATGGGTGCGGCCGCCGGCGTTGGCGCGGCGCTTGGGCTCAACGCAAGGCAGATCGTCGACGCGCTCGGAATTGCCGGCAGCATGGCGGGCGGCATCATCGAGTATCTGGCCGAGGGCGCCTGGACCAAGCGGCTTCATGCCGGATGGGCGGCACAGTCAGGTATTCGCGCGGCGCTGCTGGCACGTGGCGGGTTTGTCGGGCCACGCACCGTGTTCGAGGGCGTGCACGGGCTGTTCCACGGTTTTGCCCACACGACCGAGGGCGATTACGACGCCCTGGTCGGCGATTTCGGCACCCGCTGGGTGACGGATACGCTGGCGTTCAAGTCTTATCCCTGCGGGACGATGGCGCAGCCTTATATCGATTGTGCGCGGCGCCTCGCGACGCGGGGCATCAAGCCGGAGGATATCGCCGAGATCGTCTGCGAGGTGGCGGAGGGGACGGTGCACCGGCTGTGGGAGCCGCTCACCGACAAGCAGCGTCCGCGCAACGGCTATGCCGCCAAATTCGCCGTGCCTTATCTGCTCGCGACCGGGTTCGTGCATGGCAGCGTCGGGCTCGAGGCCTTTTCGGAGAGCGCGATCCGTGATCCGCGCGTGCTGGCGCTGGCGGCCAAAGTCAAATTCGCGATCGACCCCGACAATCCCTATCCGAACAGCTACACCGGCCATATTCGCGCGACCTTGAACGACGGCAGGGTGCTCGAGGAGAGGCAGCCGCATCTGCGCGGCGGGGCGCAGGAGCCGCTGACCCGGCAGGACCTGATCGATAAATTCGCGCTCAACGCCGAGCATGGTGGCTGGAGCAAGGTGAAGCGCGATGTGGCATTGAAGCTGATCGCGGGGTTGTACCAGGGCAAGATCGATTTATCGTCGTTGCGTGGATAGGCTTGCATGACCAAGGAACTCACCGGCAAGGTCGCCGTCGTCACCGGCGCGGGACGCAACATCGGCCGCGCGATCGCGCTGGCGCTGGCGGCCGACGGCGCTTGCATTGTGATCAATGCGCGCGGCAATCGCGCCGAAGCCGACGCCGTCCTGCGCGAAATCGAATCCGCCGGCGGCACCGCGCTGGTCCACATCGGCGACGTCGCTGACGCCGGGGCGATGCAGACGATGGCGGATGCGGCGGTAAAGCAACTCGGCCGGATCGATATCCTCGTCAACAATGCGGCGCTGCGGCGGGAAAAGCCGTTCGCCGAGATGGACTATCGGGAGTGGCGCGAAATCCTCGACGTCACCCTCGATGGCGCGTTCCATTGCGTGAAGGCCTGTCTCCCCGCGCTGCGCAGGTCCGGGGCAGGAACCATCGTCAATATCGGCGGCCTGAGCGCCCATACCGGCGCCAGAAATCGCGCCCATGTGGTGACGGCGAAGGCCGGGATCATCGGCTTTACCCGCGCACTCGCCCATGACCTCGCCAACGACGGCATCACCGCGAACTGCGTCGTTCCCGGGCTGATTGGCACGCCGCGGCCGAAGGACAAGCCGGAGCCGGCGCATCATCTGACCCACCACACCATCACCGGCGAGCGAGGCCGGCCCGACGATGTCGCCGCCGCCGTGCGTTTCCTGTGCAGCCCGGGGGCGCGCTATATCAACGGACAGACGATTCACGCCAATGGTGGGGCCTATCTGGGTGGCTGACGCATGGCTTGCGCACGGTTTTCGCAACGACAAGCCCGTTAAAGGCGCTCGGCTAACCGGGCATTTGATGTTACTTATCGTGCCATGAACCAGCAGATCAGGATCGACATCCGGCATTCCACCTGTCCGCACGACTGCCCATCGGCCTGCGCGCTCGATATCGAGGTGATCGACGGCCGCGGCATCGGTCGGGTGCGCGGCTCCAAGGTGCAGACCTACACCGCG
>NZ_JBAVNZ010000617.1:0-14282 GCF_049691595.1 Bradyrhizobium sp. | reverse complement strand
CCTTGAAAAAAGGCGACCGTCCGGTCGCCGAGCTGTTCGAGCAGCTCGCGGTCGAGGACATCCGGCATGCCGCCGACGTGCTGCGTCCGGTCTACGACCGATTGAACGGCGGGGACGGTTTCGTCAGCCTGGAAGTCTCGCCCTATCTGGCGATCGACACCAGCGGCACCATCGCCGAGGCCGAACGGCTTTGGAAGGACGTCGCCCGCAAGAATCTGATGGTCAAGGTGCCGGCGACGGCCGAAGGCCTGCCGGCGATCGAGCATCTGATCGGCGAAGGCATCAGCATCAACGTCACGTTGCTGTTCTCGCAGCAAGTCTACCGCCAGGTTGCGGAAGCCTATCTCAGGGGTCTCGAAACATATGTCGGCAAGGGCGGCGATCCCGCCCATGTCGCGAGCGTCGCCAGCTTCTTCGTCAGCCGTATCGACACATCCGTCGACAAGCAGATCGACGAGAAGATCGCAAAGGCGAACGACCCGGCCGAGAAAGCGCGGCTGGCCGCGCTGAAGGGCAAGGTCGCGGTATCGAACGCCAAGCTTGCCTATCAGGATTACAAGCGCCTGTTCTCCGGCGCACGCTGGGACAGGCTGAGCGCCCAGGGGGCGAGGCCGCAGCGGCTGTTGTGGGCCTCGACCGGCACCAAGAACAAGGACTACAGCGACGTGCTCTATGTCGAGGAGCTGATCGGACCCAACACCATCAACACCGTGCCGCCGGCGACGCTCGATGCGTTCCGCGATCACGGCCAGCCGCGCGACAGCCTCGAGGAGAACATCGAGGATGCGCGGGGTGTGCTGGAAGAGCTCGAAATGTCCGGCATCTCGCTGGAGGCGACTGCCGCCGAACTCGTCAAGGACGGCGTCAAGCAGTTCACTGATGCCGCCGACAAGCTCTATGGCGCGGTCGCGCACAAGCGCGCGGCATCGCTCGGCGGCGGCATCGACCGGCAGAAACTGTCACTCAGCGCCAGCATCGAGAAGGCCGCCAGAAAAAGCGCCGAAGACTGGCGCGCATCGGCGACAATCCGCCGGCTCTGGCAAAAGGACAATTCGGTCTGGACCGGCGACGACGAGAACAAATGGCTGGGCTGGCTGAACAGCGCCGCCACGGCGGACATCGCCGATTACGAGGATTTCGCGCAGCGCGTGAAGGGACAGAATTTTTCCGACGCCGTGGTGCTCGGCATGGGCGGATCGAGCCTCGGTCCCGAGGTGCTGGCGGAAACCTTTGCCAAAAAGCCGGGTTTTCCGAAACTGCGCGTGCTGGATTCAACCGATCCGGCGCAGGTGCGCACGATGGAAGCGAGCATTGATATCTCCCGGACGCTGTTCATCGTTTCCAGCAAGTCCGGCGGCACCACCGAGCCGAATGTGATGAAGGATTATTTCTTCGATCGCGTCGTCAAGACGCTCGGCACTGAGGCGGCAGGCCACCGCTTCATCGCGGTCACCGATCCCGGCTCCTCGCTTGAGAAGGCCGCGACCAGGCAGGGTTTTGCCCGCATTTTCCATGGCGACCCCGGCATCGGCGGGCGCTACTCCGTGTTGTCGCCGTTCGGGCTGGTCCCGGCCGCGGCCGCGGGCATCGATGTCCGAAGCCTGATCAATCATACCCTTTCGATGGTGCGCTCCTGCGGTCCTGACGTGCCGCCGCACGAGAATCCCGGGGTGCAGCTTGGGCTAGCGATGGGGCTCGCGGGCCTCGAAGGCCGCGACAAGGTGACGATCTCGTCGTCGAAAAAGGTCGCCGGTTTCGGCGCCTGGGCCGAGCAGTTGATCGCGGAATCGACCGGCAAGGACGGCAAGGGCCTGATCCCGATCGACGGCGAACCGCTGGGCGATCCCGCGACTTACGGCAATGACCGCTTCTTCATCGACCTGCGCACCGAGGGCGAAGACGACACGGCGCATGATGGAAAACTCGTCACGCTGAAAAAGGCCGGACACCCCGTGGTCCGCATCGTCATGAAATCGATCGATCATATCGGCCAGGAATTCTTTCGCTTCGAGATCGCAACCGCGGTGGCCGGCGCGATCCTCGGCATCAATCCGTTCAACCAGCCCGACGTCGAGGCCGCCAAGATCAAGACCCGCGAACTGACCGGCGCATTCGAGAAGTCCGGCGCGCTGCCGGCGGAGAAACCGGTGGCGTCGTCGGCGGACGTCGATCTCTACACCGACGAGCAAAACGCCGCCGAGCTGCGCAGCGCCGGCGCCGATGGCGATCCCGGCTCCTGGATCAAGGCGCATCTCTCGCGCCTGGACAGCGGCGATTATGTCGCGCTGCTGGCCTATATCGAGCGCAACCAGGCCCATATCGACGCCCTGCAGAAGATGCGGCTTGCGGTGCGCGACCGATGCCATGTCGCAACCTGCGCCGAATTCGGCCCGCGCTTCCTGCACTCGACCGGCCAGGCCTATAAGGGCGGGCCCGACAGCGGCGTGTTCCTGCAGATCACCGCCGATGATGCCGAGGACTTGCCGGTGCCCGGCCAGAAGGCAAGCTTCGGCGTGATCAAGGCGGCGCAGGCGCGCGGCGATTTCGACGTGCTGACCGAGCGCGGCCGGCGGGCGCTGCGCGTGCATCTGAAGGGCGACCTTGGCCCCGCGCTCGCGGCGCTGGATGCCGCGATATCAGAAGCTCCCGGTGAGGGGTAAGCCCAGGATGCAGATCGGCATGATCGGCCTCGGCCGGATGGGCGGAAATATCGTACGCCGGCTGATGAAGCACGGGCATGCCGCCGTGGTTTACGACATGGATCCGAAAGCGGTCGCGGCGCTGGCGGCGGATGGCGCCACCGGCGCCTGTTCGCTGGAAGATTTCGTGGACAAGCTCGACAAGCCGCGCATCGCCTGGGTGATGCTGCCGGCCGGCAGGATCACCGAGGCCACCATCGACGCGCTGGCAGAACCGATGCAGCCCGGCGACGTCATCATCGACGGCGGCAACAGTTTTTGGCAGGACGATGTCCGCCGTGGCAAGGCGCTGAAGGCGCGCGGCCTGCATTATGTCGACGTCGGCACCAGCGGCGGCGTCTGGGGCATCGAGCGCGGCTACTGCATGATGATCGGCGGCGAAAAGCCCGTGGTCGACCGGCTCGATCCGATCTTCGCGGCGCTGGCGCCTGGCATTGGCGACATTCCGCGCACCGGAGGGCGCGATGGCCGCGATCCCCGCATTGAACAGGGCTACATTCATGCAGGCCCGGTCGGCGCCGGCCACTTCGTCAAGATGATCCACAACGGCATCGAATATGGCCTGATGCAGGCCTATGCCGAGGGTTTCGACATCCTGAAGAACGCCAATATCGAGGCGCTGCCGGCCGAGCATCGTTTCGATCTTGATATCGCCGATATCGCCGAGGTCTGGCGGCGCGGCAGCGTGATCCCGTCCTGGCTGCTCGATCTCACCGCGTCGGCGCTCGCGCAGAACCATACGCTGGACAATTATTCCGGCTTCGTGGAGGATTCCGGCGAAGGCCGTTGGACCGTCAACGCCGCGATCGACGAGGCGGTGCCGGCCGAGGTGCTCACCGCCGCGCTCTATGCACGCTTTCGTTCGCGCAAGCAACACACCTTCGCCGAAAAGATCCTGTCCGCGATGCGCGCCGGTTTCGGCGGCCACAGGGAGCCACCGAACAATGCGACCGGCACATCCAGGCCAAAGGCTTAAGCCCGATGGCGGTGGGTCAAGTCAAACAAAGGCAGCCCGATCCCTGCGCCTTTGTCATCTTTGGCGTCACCGGCGATCTCGCGCACCGGCTGGTGATCCCGGCCCTCTATAATCTCGCGGCGACCAACCTGCTGCCCGATAAGCTCTGCGTGGTCGGCATCGCCCGCAAGGGCATGTCGAACGCCGAGCTGACCGACAGCCTGTTCAAGGGTCTGCGCCAGTTCGCGACCCGCCCGGTGGATGATGCGATCGCCAGGCACCTGTTGCAATGCGTCACATGCATCGAAGCCGACCCCAAAGACCCCGATTCGTTCGACGCCATGCGCGAGCATCTCGACAGGCTGGAAGCCGCGCGCCAGACCGGCGGCAATCGCCTGTTTTATTTGGCAACGCCGCCCAATGCGTTCCTGCCGATCAGCAAGGAGCTCGGTCGCACCGGCATGCTGGCGGAAAACGGCCCGTGGCGGCGGCTCGTGGTGGAAAAGCCGTTCGGCACCGACCTCGCTTCGGCCAGGGCGCTGAACGGCGAATTGCTCGATCTCGTCGAGGAGCATCAGATCTACCGGATCGATCATTACCTCGGCAAGGAAACCGTCCAGAACATCCTGGTGTTGCGCTTCGCCAACGGCATGTTCGAGCCGATCTGGAACCGCAACCACATCGACCACGTGCAGATCACCGTCGAGGAAAAGCTCGGCGTCGGCCATCGCGGCAGCTTCTATGACGCGACCGGCGCGCTGCGGGACATGGTGCCGAACCATCTGTTCCAGTTGCTGTCGCTGGTCGCGATGGAGCCGCCGATCCGCTTCGATGCGCATTCGGTGCGTTCCGAAAAGGCCGACGTGCTGGCGGCGATCCAGACCCAGAGCGAGCAAGAGGCGCTGCGCAATTCGGTGCGTGGCCAGTATTGTGGCGGCAAGATCGGCGACACCGAGATCGAGGATTATCGCAAGACCAGGGATGTCAGACCCGACAGCACCACCGAAACCTACGCCGCGCTGAAACTGACCATCGACAACTGGCGCTGGGCCGGCGTCCCGTTCTATCTGCGCACCGGCAAGGCGCTGACCGCCAAGCGCACCGAAATCGCCATCAAGTTCAAGCAGGCGCCATTTGCCATGTTCCGCGACACGGCGGTCGATCGGCTGTCGCAGAATTATCTCGTGATCAGCACCGAGCCGACCGAAAGCATCACGCTGCAGTTCAACACCAAGGTGCCGGGTCCGACCGTCAACATCGACGGCGTCGAGATGACATTCCGCTACAGGGACTACTTCAAGGCCGAGCCCTCCACCGGCTATGAGACGCTGATTCATGACTGCATGATCGGCGACAACATCCTGTTCCAGCGCGCCGACGGCGTCGAGGCCGGCTGGCAGGCGGTGCAGCCGTTCCTCGATGCCTGGAAGAGGGCTGGCGTCACGGGGCTGGAGATCTATCGAGCCGGCAGCGAGGGACCCGAGCAGGCCAATGCGCTGCTGAGCCGTGACGGGCGAAGCTGGCGGAAACCCGGCTGATGGCGCCGGGCGGTCCATGCAAGGTCGTCGCTGGAGAATTTTCGTGAGCGATGAGACATTTCCGTGCGCCCTCGTCGTGATGGGCGTCTCCGGCTCGGGCAAGAGCACCATTGCCGACAGACTGGCCGGGCGTCTCGGCTGGCGCTACGAGGACGGCGACAAGTTTCACCCGGCAAGCAATGTTGCCAAGATGAGCGCCGGCCATCCGCTCAGCGATGAAGATCGCTGGCCGTGGCTGCGGGCGATCGCCGATCGGATCGACCGCATCTGCGACGCCGGCGAGCGGGCCGTTGTCGCCTGCTCGGCGCTGAAGCGCGCCTATCGCGCCATCCTCGTGCATGGGCGCAACGACGTCCGCATCGTCTTTCTCGACGGGACACCGCAGCTGATCGCAGGCCGGCTCGCCGCGCGCAAGGGACATTTCATGCCGCCGGGATTGCTGGAGAGCCAATTCAGGACGCTGGAGCCGCCGGTCCCGGAGGAGAACCCGGTGACGGTGTCGGTCGATGCAGCGGTCGAAACCATCGTGGATGACATCATCCGCCAATTGAGGCTGCATCGCTCATGACCCGCATCGCGCTCGTGATCTCCGACGTCGACGGCACGCTGCTGACAAAGGACAAGACGCTCACCGATGGCGCCAGGCGCGCGGTGCGCAGGCTCGACGCGGCCGGAATCGGCTTTACCATCGTCTCCAGCCGGCCGACGATCGGCATGGGATTTTTGATTGCACCGCTGGCGATCACGCTGCCGGTCGGGACCTTCAATGGCAGCTCGATCGTCGACGTCCAGTTGCAACCGATCGAGCAGCACCTGATCCCGCCCGCGGTGACTGAGCGCAGCATCGATGTGCTGCTGGAATTCGGCGTCGACATCTGGTTGTTCACCAATGACCGATGGCTGACGCGCAACCCCGATGGCGAATATGTCGCGGATGAGAAACGGGCGATCAGGCATGACCCGACCATCATCGCGGATTTCACGCCCTATCTGGCCGGCGCCTGCAAGATCGTCGGCGCCAGTTCCGACGTGGCGCTGCTGCGGCGCTGCGAAGCCGCGATCAAGGCGGCGGTGGGGGCGCAGGCCACCGCGGTTCGCTCGCAGACCTACTATCTCGACATCACGCCGCCCGGCCACGACAAGGGCACCTTTGTCGAAGCGATCGCGAGGCGGCTCGGCATCGCGACCGAGGCGGTCGCGACCATCGGCGACATGCAGAACGACCTGCCGATGTTTGCCAGCAGCGGCATCTCCTTCGCGATGGGCAACGCGGCCGACGACGTCAAGAAACACGCCACCCATGTAACGACGTCAAATGAGAACGAAGGCTTTGCCGGCGCGATCGAGACGGTTCTGCGGCTCGAATGAAGCTGCGATTATTCCCCGTGGATGCGGGCTGCAGGCTCACCGCGCTCGATCGATGGCCGGCGGCCCCGGCGTACTTCACGCCGCCGGTTTCATTTCTTCCTCATCGCGCCGTCGACCGTTCGCGCGTGGCGCTCCGGAGCGCGGCGACGTCGATCGCGGATGCGATCTGCTCGACCGGCACCGGGAGCCGGCGCCGCCAGTTCGGATGTTCGTTGACGGTGCCGGGAATATTGGGCTGTTCGGTCAGGCCGAGCAAATCCTCCAGCGCGATCGCGAGCAGCCGGGATCTGGTCCGCGAGAGGAAATTCGCCACCGCATAGAGATCGTTGCCGTCGATGCCGTGACGCCGCAGCACATCGTCCAGCATGGTCAGCGCATGCCAGCGCGCCGCGTCGCTTTCGCCGGGATCGATCCCGAGCGATCGCTTCAGCTTCAGATCGCTGAAGGCGCGCCAGCCGGCATAGGTCGAGAGGTCGTGGGTATTGAAGGTGACCAGCGCATTGGCCCGGTAGTGATCGGTGCCGCGAAACGTGCCGTGATCGTCATGCTCGAACATCATGACGAGATAGGACCAGATGCCCCAATCGGCCATCTGCTCGCGAAAGCCCTCCGGCACCGTGCCGAGGTCTTCGCCGATCACCACGCACAGGTGCGATGCGCTTTCCAGCGCGGTCGCCGCCAGCAGCGCCTCGAACGGCATCCGCACATAGGCGCCGGCGGCGGCGCCCAGTCCGTGCGGCACGAGATAAAGCCGCTTCAGGCCAAGCACATGATCGAGCCGGATCGCGCCGGCATGGCGCATCGAGGCGCGCAGCATTTCGCAATACGGCTCGAACGACCGCAGCTCCAGACCGGCCGCATTGAAGCCGGCGAGACCCCAGTTCTGGCCGGCGGTGTTGAGCGGATCCGGCGGCGCGCCGACGGCGAGATGCCGGGAAATCGCCGCCTGTTCGTTCCAGGCATCGAACCCGTCGCCCTGCACGCCGACCGCGACATCGAGATAGAGTCCGACCTTCATCCCGAGCTTGCCGGCGAGAGCCTTGCACGCCCCCAACTGCCGGTCAGCGATCCATTGCACGAATTCGACAAACTCGATCTCGGCCGCTTGCGGCCCGCCGCGCAGCCTGTCGCATTTTGCCGCCTCGGGCTGCCGCCATTCGTCCGGCCATTCCCACCATGGTACCTTGAATTTGTGCCGCAGCACCTCGAAGCAGGCGAAGCGCGACAGCGGCGCGCCGCGTTCGGCCCGGAAATTCTCGAAATCCTGCCGGCGCTCGAGATCCGGGTCGCTTTTGAAAGCCGCGAAGGCCGATCTCAACGCCCGCCATTTCAGTTCGGCCACGGCGGCATAATCGACGACGTCGCTGGCCCGCAGGCGCGCCAGTCCGTCCAGGGGCGCGTCATCCGCGCGGAATTCGGCGAGCTGCTCGACGTCGATATAGAGCGCGTTGAGGAACAGCCGGCTGTTTGGCGAATAAGGACTGCAATCTCCCGGGCGGTCGTCGAACAGGGCATGGAGCGGATTGAGCCCGACACCGTCGGCGCCGAAATGATGGGCCAGTTCGATCAGGCCTTGCAGGTCGGTGAAATCGCCCATCCCCCAGTTGCGTGCCGAGCGCACGCCATAGAGCTGGACCGCCAGCAGCCAGCCGCGGTCGAAATCGCCGCCAAAGGCTGTAGCCGGCGCGACGATCAGCGGCAATTCTTCGCGGGATGACGCGGCGTCGGTCAGATGCAACCGGTAGATGCCCGGCGGCAGATCCTGCGGCCAGACAATGGACCGATCACGGCTGTTTCCTGCCGCCATGACCCCGCGACGGTCGACGATTTCCCATTCGACCGGCAACGTGGCAGCCTGCGATAGTTCGCTTCGCGCCGGCCAGCCGGATCGGACCACGACCGGCTGGCCGATGAAACGGCGCGCGGTCAGCGGCGGCAGGGCATTGAGGATGAGCTTCAGCGCCGCCATGTCCGCCACATGGCGGCGACCCTGACCGTCAATATATTCGGTCTGGATTCCCTGTTTTCTGGCTTGAGCGATAAGGTCCATTAGGCACGGAGGTTGCACGCGACAGAACAAAGGCGACGCGAAATTGTCCAAATAAAGGAATGGGATAGAGCATGTTCAACGCATTGCCGCCCCCACCGTTCCCCAGGGAACCAATGCCCACGACCGGTCTTGTAGATACGTCTGGAGCGCACCCTTTGCGCAACCGGGACGTCATTTCCGTGTCAATGGCGGCATTATCGTGAACAAGACAGCGCAAACTGTCGAGAGCGCCGCCGCCGGCGGCGCCTTGCTTTATCCTGCCCCGCTATTCCGCTGTCTGGCGTAAGAAAGTCACGCCATGAATGTGCTGTCATCCATCGACGCAAAACCAGCCAACGCCACCGAGGACGGCGACGAGCTCTGGTACAAGGATGCCATCATCTATCAGCTGCACGTCAAGGCCTTCGCCGACAGCAACAATGACGGCATCGGCGACTTCGCGGGCCTGACGGAAAAACTCGGCTATCTGCAGGATCTCGGCGTCACTGTGCTGTGGCTGCTGCCGTTCTATCCCTCGCCCGGCCGCGACGACGGCTATGACATCGCCGACTACGGCGACATCAATCCCGACTTCGGGACCATGAAGGATTTCAAGCGCTTCATTCAGGAAGCCAAGAAGCACGGCCTGCGCGTCATCACCGAGCTCGTCGTCAATCACACATCCGACCAGCACGACTGGTTCAAGCGCGCCCGCCGCAGCGATCCGCAATCGAGCGCGCGCAACTGGTACGTCTGGAGCGACACCGACCAGAAATACCAGGGCACCCGGATCATCTTCACCGACACGGAGAAGTCGAACTGGACCTGGGATCCCGAAGCCGGCCAGTTCTACTGGCATCGCTTCTTCTCGCACCAGCCGGACCTGAATTTCGACAATCCGCGCGTGGTCAGCGCCATCGTGCAGGTGATGAAGCGCTGGCTCGATACCGGCGTCGACGGCTTCCGGCTCGACGCCATTCCCTATCTGTGCGAGCGCGACGGCACCAACAACGAGAACCTGCCCGAAACCCACGCCGTCATCAAACGGCTGCGCCGCGAGCTCGACGCCTACGCCAAGGGCAAGGTGCTGCTGGCGGAGGCCAACCAGTGGCCGGAGGACGTGCAGGAATATTTCGGCCGTGGCGACGAGTGCCACATGGCCTATCATTTCCCGCTGATGCCGCGCATCTACATGGCGATCGCGCAGGAAGACCGTTTTCCGATCACCGATATCCTGCGGCAGACGCCCGATATCCCGAATAACTGCCAGTGGGCGCTGTTCCTGCGCAATCACGACGAGTTGACGCTGGAAATGGTCACCGACGTCGAGCGCGACTATTTGTGGTCGACCTACGCCAACGATCCGCGCGCCCGCATCAATGTCGGCATCCGCCGCCGCCTCGCGCCACTGATGGACAATGACCGGCGCAAGATCGAGCTGATGAACTCGCTGCTGCTGTCATTCCCCGGCACGCCGATCATCTATTACGGCGACGAAATCGGGATGGGCGACAACATCTATCTCGGCGACCGCAATGGCGTGCGCACGCCGATGCAGTGGACGCCGGACCGCAATGGCGGCTTTTCGCGCGCCGATCCGGCCAGGCTCTACGCCCCCATGATCATGGACCCGGTCTATGGCTACGAGTCGGTCAATGTCGAGGCGCAGTCGCGCAGCCTGTCGTCCTTGCTGAGCGCGACCAAACGGCTGATCGCGGTTCGCAAGTCCAACCTCGCCTTCGGCCGAGGTACCATGACATTCATCCGCCCGGAAAACCGCTCGGTCCTGGCCTATGTGCGTCAATATCAGGACGAGGTCATTCTCTGCGTCGCCAATTTGTCGCGCTCGGCGCAGGCGACGGAACTCGATCTCTCCGCCTTCAAGGACCGCATCCCGCTGGAAATGCTCGGCCGCACCCGTTTCCCGTCGATCGGCGAATTGCCCTATATGATCACGCTGGCGCCCTACGGCTTCTACTGGTTCCAGCTCCGGGAGCGCGACAAGTCGGAGCCCGTCGCGCCGCGGGCGGTGCCCGAATTCGAGACGCTGGTGGTGCCGACGGGCGCGACCTGGGTATCGCTGGCGCGCACCCGCGGCGTGTTCGAACGTGACGTCCTGCCCGGCCATCTGGCGCGAACGCGCTGGTATCCGGAGCGCTCCGCCAAGGCGATCCAGCCGATGCTGGTCTCCGCGATCCCGTTCTGCAATATCGGCGACAACCGGCCCTGGCTCGCGTTCTTCGAGACCACGCAACGCGGCGTCACCAGCCGGTACGTCCTGCCGATGCAGATCGAGTGGGTGCGCTTCGATCGCGAGCGCTATAATCCGCGCGCCTTCGCGGCGGTTCGGCAGGGCGCCCGCGAGGGGACGCTGCTCGACGTCGCCACCGACCAGTTCTTTATCGCATTGCTGTTGCGCAACCTGCGGGAATCGCTGACCGTCAAGGAAGAGGAGCAGGGTTTGCGGCTTGAATTTCGGCCGACCAGCCGTTTCGCCGACAAGCCGGTCAGGCAGCCCGAGCGAATTCGCGTCGTCGAGACCGAACAGCCCAACAGCACGACGCTGGTCGACGAGGATTACGTCGTCAAGATTTACCGAAGGCTTGAGAGCGGCATCAATCCGGAGATCGAGATCGGGCGTTTCCTCACCGAGGTCGCGGGCTTCGCCAACACGCCCGCATTGCTCGGCACCGTCGAACTGGTCGAGGGCGACCGGCGAAGTGCGATCGGGACCGTCCATGCCTTCGTGCCCAATCAGGGCGACGCCTGGACCGTGAGCGCGGCCTATCTAGATCGCTTCGCCGAAGAGCAGCGTTTGCTGCAGACCGACCATGGGCCCGCCGAGAGCGAGGACCATGTCTCCTATCTGCGCTACATGTCGCAGACCGGACGGCGCGTCGCCGAGATGCACATCGCGCTCGCAAGCAGCAAGGAACTGCCCGAATTTGCGCCCGAGCCGACCAGCTACGAGGACGTGCAGCGCTGGATCGACGACATCGTGGCACGCACCGAACGCCTGTTCGACGCGCTGAGGCAGCGGCGCGATGCGCTGAAGGAGGCCGATCGTCCGCTGGTCGACCAGCTGCTGGCGCAGCACGACGGCCTGCCCCTTCGGCTGAAGGCGCTGCGGCCGCGCGACAGCGCCGGCCTCAACATCCGGCTGCATGGCGACTTCCATCTCGGGCAGATGCTGATCGTCAAGGATGACATCTTCATCATCGATTACAAGGGCGAGCCGCGGCGCACCGTCGCCGAACGCCGGCGCAAGGCGCCCGCGGCGCGCGACGTCGCCGGCCTGATCCGCTCAATCGATTATTCGGTCACGGCCGCCTTCGAGCGCGCGCTCAAGGTGGCGTCCGACGAGCATGGCAAGCTCGGACTGGCGCTCGCCGATTGGCGCGACCGCGCGACGGCCGCGTTCCTCGCCGCCTACCGCGAGACCATGGCCGGTCAGCCGCTGTGGCCGGACGATCCGGACGCCGCCGGGCGGATGCTGAACTTCTTCCTGCTTGAGAAGGCCCTCTACGAGATCGAATATGAGCTGGCGCATCGACCCGATTGGCTGCGCGTGCCGCTGACCGGAATGCTTCGAATCCTGTCGCAACCCGCCGTTGAGGCCGCATGAGCGAATTGCCTGCCGAGGCCTATGCGATCATCGAAGGCCGCCACTCCGATCCCTTCCATTATCTCGGCCTCCACGCCGAGGGCGACCGCAACGTGGTGCGCGCCTTCCTGCCGGAGGCCTCGATCGTCGAGGCGGTCGGCGAACATGGCGAGACGGCGGAGCTTTCGCGCATTCACAACGCCGGCCTGTTCGCCGGCGCGCTGCCGAACGGATCGACGCGCTACCAGTTGCGCGCCCGCTTCGGCGACAATGTCGTCGACCTCGACGACCCCTATCGCTTTCCGCCGGTCCTGGGCGACCTCGACCTTTACCTGCTCGGCGAAGGCACCCATCAACGCGTCTATGACAGGCTCGGCGCCCATCCGATGACGCTCGATGGCGTCGACGGCGTGGCCTTCGTGGTACTGGCGCCGAACGCGCGGCGGGTCAGCGTGGTCGGCGACTTCAATTTCTGGGATGCGCGGCGGCACCCGATGCGCGTGCGCGGCGTCGGCTATTGGGAGCTGTTCATCCCCAACGCCCGCGCCGGCGACCACTACAAGTTCGACATCATCGGTCCCCACGACCAGCATCAGCCGCTGAAATCCGACCCGCTGGCCTTTGCCGCGGAGATGCGCCCGGGCACGGCCTCCATCGTGCTCGACGCGACCAGGATCTTGCGTCCGCGCCCGGCGCCGCCGGGCGTCAACGCCCTCGGCGCGCCGGTCTCGATCTATGAGGTGCATCTCGGCTCATGGCGCCGCAAAGCCGACAATGCGTGGCTGAGCTATCGCGACCTCGCCGAACAGTTGCCCGCCTATGTGCACGATCTCGGCTTCACCCATGTCGAATTTCTTCCCGTCAGCGAACATCCGTTCGACGGTTCCTGGGGCTACCAGCCGACCGGCATGTACGCCCCGACCAGCCGCTTCGGCCCGCCCGAGGATTTCGCGGCGCTGGTGGATGCCTGCCATCGCGAAGGCCTCGCAGTGATGCTGGACTGGGTGCCCGGGCATTTCCCCGACGATCCGCATGGGCTCGGCCAGTTCGACGGCACCGCGCTGTATGAACACGCCAACCCGCTGCAGGGACGCCATCTCGACTGGGGGACGCTGATCTACAATTACGGCCGCACCGAAGTGGCCAATTTCCTGGTGTCGAACGCGCTGTTCTGGCTCGATCGCTACGGCATCGACGGCCTGCGCGTCGATGCCGTCGCATCGATGCTCTACCTCGATTACAGCCGGCCCGCGGGCGGCTGGATCCCGAACAAAAATGGCGGCCGGGAAAACCTCGAGGCCATCGATTTCCTGCGCCGCTTCAACAGCGAGCTGTTCGCGCGCTTTCCGCAGGCGACCACGGCGGCGGAAGAGTCGACCGCCTGGCCTCTTGTGTCGCGCCCGGTCGAATATGGCGGGCTCGGCTTCGGCTACAAATGGAACATGGGCTGGATGCACGACACGCTGGATTACATCGGCAAGGATCCGATCTACCGCAAACACCATCACGGCAGCATCCTGTTCGGCCTGCATTACGCGTTCTCGGAAAACTTCATCCTGCCGCTGTCGCATGACGAGGTGGTCCACGGCAAACGCTCGATCCTCGGCCGCATGCCCGGCGACGACTGGCAGCGCTTTGCCAATTTGCGCGCCTATTACAGCTTCATGTTCGGCCATCCCGGCAAGAAGCTGATGTTCATGGGCTGCGAATTCGGCCAGGAGCGCGAGTGGAATCACGATCATTCGCTGGACTGGCATCTGCTCGAGCAGAAGCGATACGCCGGCATCCAGGCGCTGGTCCGCGACCTGAACCACCTCTATCGCGAACTGCCGGCGCTGCATGAAATGGACTGCGACCAGGCAGGTTTCGAGTGGGTCATCACCGATGACGCCAGCGGCAATGTCTTCGCCTGGATCCGCAAGGGCCACGGCGCGCGGGCGAGGTGCCTGGTGGTCGTGAATTTCTCGCCGAACGTCTATCGCAACTACCGCGTCCGGGTGCCGTTCGCCGGCAAGTGGCACGAGGTATTCAATTCGGACTCCGCGCATTACGGCGGCAGCAATGTCGGCAATATCGGGGAAGTCCGGAC
>NZ_JBAVNZ010000616.1:0-39305 GCF_049691595.1 Bradyrhizobium sp. | reverse complement strand
CTTATGCCGGCTGATCATCGCAAAGCGGAAATTAGTTCTTTAAGCAGCGAGACACTCCCGTTCTTCGATACCTGTGTCAACCTCGCCGACGGCATTGCGCAGGAAGCGCGCAAGCGCCGCCTTCCGGGAGTCGCGGTCAAGAGCGTAAGCGGTCTGTTTGAATTCGACACCGTCGAGTAGACCCTGGATATAGCCCGAGATCGTATCCGCAGCCATAATGAGCGCGGTATCGAGCGAGTGGATGTATTTGCTTGTGACCGACCCCTTGGCGTGACCGACAAGGGCCGCGATCGTGACCTCGGTGAACCCGAGGTCGTTTGCGATACTCGCGAAGCTGTGCCTCAATACGTGCGGCGTGATATCTGCGAGTAGCGTATCGCGGAAGATGCTCTCCCAATGATTGGGGAAACTGCCGAACGCATTATCGTCGCCCTGACCTTGGAAGACGTAAGTGCCGGCTTCTGCCGTCCATCGGCGTTCTAGATATTCCACTACAGGCAACCCAATAGGCCGGGTCGAGGCACCCTCCTTACTATCGACCAGACGCAGGCAGCTTGCCTCCATATCAGCCTCGATCCACTGCAGCGTAATCATTTCCGAACGGCGGCATCCGGTCAGAGCAATCTGGCGAATGATATCGGCCGTCATTTGGTACCTCTCGTCCTCGGCCGCCTTACGCAAGATTCCTCCCAGAGTGCGATATTCAGCTTCCGTCAGGCGGCGATTGCGGACATTGTCCTTTGGTTTTCGAAGGCCGTGCGCCGGATTTGTTTCGATGATCCCAGCCTCAACAGCATAGGTGAGGATACCTCCTAGCAGGCCGACAGTTCGCGTGGCCGTGCCTGCGCCGCCCCGTACGATTGCCTTACCTCGGAGCTTCTTGGTCTTGACCGATGTGCGGGTCTTCCCCGCCATGATGTCCTTTAGGACCTTGTTGATGTCGGCTTTCACAAGGTCTTTCACTCGCCGGCGGCCGATCAGCGGGATGATGTGACGTTGGATGCGGCCTGTATCCGTTACGATGGTGGTGGCCTTCTTGGGGCGCCCTCCCTTGCCGAGAATAAGGCCGGCTTCGAGGTCGCGAAGATACAGCTCGCATAATTCCTTGACAGTGATCGCCTGTTGATCGAGCTGGCGTTCCTCGGCGGGATTTTCCCCCTGTGCAACCCTACCCAACTGGGCCTTCGCCTCCTGCCGTGCGGTCTCAGGAGTCCAGACTCCGTGGAGCCCAATTGTGTAGCGACGCGAACGGCCGGCAGTTCGATATTGGATGACGTAGCTCCGCTTGCCGGAGGCAAATACGCGAAGGCCGAAGCCCGGAAATTCGTCGTCCCAAAGGACGTAGTCCTTCTGACGGATATCAACGGCATCGACGACCCGCTTGGTGAGCTTAGGCACGGCGCTTCTCCGATTTGGCCTCGATTTCTCGCGTAAGCACCACGTAAGCGGGCGGGCGGAAACCGGAGCGAGAATTCGGATAGGAGCGTCGCTCGTCTATTGCGAGATATGTAGTGGTTTCAGATTGATGGCGAACCATAGCGTGCCCTATCGCGTATTTAGGATGGGCAGCCTATATTGCTCCGAAGGCAAAGGTCACACGTTCGAATCGTGTCGGGTGCGCCATAAAATCACACTTAGCCAAAGCGCCCCAATGTGAGTGAGGGTTAGACTCACCACAAACTCACCTGGAATAATCAAGCGTTGGCGCAGAATCTGAGGGGACAGTGACAGCTCCTCGTGCGCGAAATGCTCGCCGCGCAGATGTCTGAGCCGGTGCGGTTGGCGGGCTTTATGAGGGCGTAATATAACATATGGCTTTTCCTTCTTCGCAGGTGAGCAATCGGCAAGAACCTACGCACGCAAATTCAGTCCTCTCGCCTTCGACATCGCCTCGGAAGCACCATTTCTATCACGGGATCATCATCCCACGATCCGTTTATGCCATAATGGCAAAAACGAAAAATCAAAGTATCAAGGTGCGCTCTTCCGCGGCCGCCGATAGTCACCGGAAATCCAGCGCGACATGCTGCTTGAAGAATTCATTCCGCACGTATCGCGTGTGCCTTGGCGGGCCCCGGCGCCACGCTCAGCCCGCCATGTCATATCTGCCGTGTCGCAGCGCCCACGGCAACATGGCCGTGATGCTGCGCTGGCAAACCGCCTCGACGGTGCAGGACCGCCATCTCCAGCAGCCCGGCAACGAACTTCAGCCGTTCATCCATAGGATTACACTCCTGCCGGGGCATTTTGCTCTCCTCGCAAAAGGCCCTATTGTGTAACCCATGTCTCCGGAATGAACTGTCACCCTTCTCTCAGGAAGGGTTAAAGGGTGAAGATGGGCGACATTGCTTCGCCGTGACGCTGCGATAGAGCGCGCAGAGCTACGCCAGCACACGCCGCGCCACGCGCTGGCGGCGTAACTACTCCCTCGGACCGGCACTCTGAAGCCAGTTCTCGAGCGCGCGCCACAGCATCCGGGTCTCTTGCGATGACCGTTAGCAGCGCTTGCGCGGCCTTGTCGGGACCGTGGGCGCCTTGCTCCCAATCTCCCACAGTCCCAAGCGGGAGGTGATACCGAGCCGCGAACTCTTCCTGCTTCAAGTTCAGCTTCGCGCAACGCGCGGTACAGTCGGCGGCTTCTTCGGATTGAGCTTAAATCTCGTGATACTTTCGTTTTTCATGTGGCTCCGCTCCCCTTGCGGATATGATGCGGACGACGATGCCGAGGTCCCGTCAGACGTTACTGAAGACCGGCGCATGGAAGCGCCGGTCAGCAATCCGGCAGGGCATTACTTAAATACTGGGGGCGCCATGGCGACAACCTGGGCCTGTTACGAAGCCGTTCCGGCGGCGAAACCGTGTGGATATTCCCCGAATGCAAGATTATTGTGCTTCGGTTCAGACAGAACAGACGAGACTGACGATGAGCAATCCCTGCCGCGGTCACATCGATGCGGATATTGGCGCCCCGACCGGGCGCCCCCACATTTCCGGTCGCCTGATGCGATTTCTTTTCGCAACCGCAAGCATCGCGGCATGGCTATTGTCGAGCGGTAATCCTGTTGAAGCCGTGTCGCTTCGGCAGGGCGTTTCCGCATTTATGCGCCAGGATTACGTCGCGGCGTCGTGGATTTTCATTCCGATGGCGGAACAGGGTAATCCCGCCGCCCAAACCTATCTCGGTTTCATGTTCGAAACCGGTCGCGGTGTGCCGCAGAGTTACACCGAAGCGGCGATGTGGTACCGTCGCGCCGCGGAACAGGGCGACGGCGCCGCACAATACTCGCTCGGTCTTCTTTACGACAAGGGCTTCGGGGTGCCGCAGGATGTCGTGGAAGCCAACAAGTGGCTCAACCTGTCAACGGCGATCGCGTCCCCTCGGGATCGGGACAGGCGCGCGCGGATTCGCGATGCAATGACGACCAAGATGACGCGCAGCGAGATTGCGCGGTCGCGGCAGCGTGCGCTTGAATGGGTGCCCGTTCGCGAGCGCTGACAAGCTATTGGTGCTATTTGAGCTGCCCGCATTTGCGTTGCTGCCCGCAAGGAAACTCGCGAAGCAACCGCCAAGAGAACCTACGAAGAGAACCTACGAAGAGAACCTACGAACCAAAACTACGCAAGATTTCTGGCGGCCTTTTAATCTGGGTTCTGAGGCGAGCTTCGGATTCGGATGGCCTAATTTAGCAGCGCCTCGACCAGCCAGCCGATCCAGATCGCCGGGGCAAGGAAGGCTCCAAACGGGAGAAATGCTGTCGCTTTCATTGGACGCCTGGGAATGTGTTTGCTCAGGAAGTAGACGCCGAGCGCTGACAGCGTTGCGAATTCGATCACCGCAAGGATCATGACCCAGTCGAGCCACGCGCCCGCGACAGCGGCGAGCTTGATATCGCCAAAGCCAAGCCCTTCGCGGCCGCGCCAGCGTCGATATCCGACCATCAGCAGCAGAAAGGGCAGGGCCGTCGCTGCCGCCCTGCACGCCGCCCAAACTACGGGGTGCGGATCGACGTCTGTTGCGATCGCTGCGGCACGCAGCAACGCCAATGCCATGGCGGCCGCCGTCAACTCGTTCGGAATAATGTGGCGCCTTGAGTCGACGACCGCAATCGCGATCATTAAGCACGCGAGAAACCCGCCGGACAATCCGTCGGGGCCGCCTACCGCGACCAGACTCGCACCCACGGCGGCGAGAAGCACAAAACTAAGAAGGAGCTGCCGGCGTGACGTGTCAATGGCCGATCCGTCGATCAAATCGTTAGCCTGTGGCTTTGGATAAATTTACGATGTCGACGGCGGTGCCGCCAGTCGGCTGCTCGTCCTTTCCGCAACACAAAACAAGTTCAAAAATTGACTTAATTGTGTTTTTGTTCAAGAGTAAGTCAATAGCCAAGGTTTCCTCTGCAGGCTGAATTTTTTCAGTATTTTTCAGTATCAGGGTTAGCGCCATGAATTCGACGCGAGACAGTTCCGCCGAGACCTTCAGGCAGCACCTTCTCAATAAGTATTCATTGCCGCCGGAGGTAAGTGCCCGCGTCGAGAACACTGCCCATTCGGGCCTGGCCCGGCCACTTCGGGAGTTGTGGGAAGGGACCGATCTGTCAGCCGACGAGTTCGCCGACGAGGTGTCGGACCATTGGGCCGTCGTCAGGCTCAGTCTTCGGCAGCTGCTCGCCAGCACTCCATGCCTGGACGGATTTTCGCGTAGGTTCTTGCGTGAATCCGTGATTCTGCCGCTACGCGGGTCGAATGGAGGCTACCAGCTTGCATTGGCAGACCCAACCGACACCGCGGCCATCCGGGCCGCCGAGATCGTTTTTGGCGGCCCGATCGAGGTCGCGGTGGCGTCGTTTGAGGACATCGCGACCGTACTCGACCAGCGCCTGGATGTTGATGGCGCCAGTCCCGAGGATGGTGTCAAGGGATCGACCCAGCAATCCGACGACGACATCGAGAGTCTTCGCGATCTCGCAAGCGGTGCGCCCGTTGTGCGCGCGCTCAACGATCTGCTTGAGCGGGCGGTCGAGCTTCGCGCCAGCGATATCCACATCGAACCGTTCCGCAAGGGCCTCTCGGTGCGAATGCGCGTCGATGGATTATTGCGCGCCATGCAGGCGCCCTCAGGCATTTCACCGCAAGCGTTGATCTCGCGGGTGAAAATTCTTGCCGGCCTCAACATCGCGGAGCGGCGGCTGCCGCAGGACGGCGCCGCGCGCGTTCGCGTCAACCGTTCGGAACTCGACATCCGCGTCGCGACCATGCCGACCCAGCACAACGAAAGCGCGGTCATACGTCTGCTGCCGCGGGACCGCGGCCTGCTGGAAATGGGAAAACTGGGTCTGTCGGCGAAGGATGAGTCGATCATGACCCGTCTGCTCGCCCTCCCGCATGGCATGATATTGGTCACCGGTCCGACCGGCAGCGGCAAGACAACAACGCTAGCGACCATGCTATCGATCCTCAACGAACCGACCCGCAAGATTCTTACCGTCGAAGACCCTGTCGAATATGAAATTCGCGGAATTAGTCAGTCGCAGGTCAGGCCGTCGATCGGATTGACATTTGCGACCGCGATGCGCGCCTTCGTGCGTCAGGATCCCGACGTAATCATGGTCGGCGAAATCCGCGACGCCGAGACCGCGCATATCGCGATCCACGCCGCCCTCACTGGCCATCTGGTACTGACGACCCTGCACACCGAAACCGCTGCCGCAGCAGTACCGCGCCTGATCGACCTTGGCATCGAAGGCTTTCTGCTGAAGTCGACGGTACGCGCCGTAGTCGCCCAGCGCCTGGTGCGGGTGCTCTGCGACCGCTGCAAGGTGGTGCGCAAGCTGGCTGCAGCCGACATCAGCAACGATCCGCGCCTTGCAATGATCGGCTTCGAGGCAGGCGAAACAATCCACGAAGCGTCGGGCTGCGAGCGCTGCGGCGGTACCGGCTATCGCGGCCGCAACGGCGTCTTCGAGATCCTCGAAATGTCCGATGAGGTGAGAAAACTCGTAGGTCCAATAACGGATTCGCACACCATAGACGATGCTGCGATCCGAGGCGGTATGACCACGATGCTGTCAGATGCCGTTGCCAAGTGCCGCGCCGGGCTGACGACCGTATCCGAGGTCTTCCGTGTAACGACCATTCGGTGATCCCGTGCCGAACTATCGCTATCAGGCAGTCAACAGCAATGGCGAATTGGTTAGCGGCGCCATCGTGGCACCGACGCCGGGCGATGTCGCGCAGCGGATCGAGCGCCTCGGGCTCGTGCTGGTTGACAGTGTAACGGTCGCGGACGGAGGCTCGGCACGCAGTGTCTTCGGCCTTTTCAACAAGCCTCGCGCGGAAGACGTGACGATCTTCACGCGCGACCTCGCATTGCTGCTGCGCGCCGGCGCCCGGATCAATGACGGTCTTGAGCTTCTTGCCGCGGATCGCGATTTTGGCCGGTTGCGTCCGGTGGTTGCCGATATCAGGTCGCACGTCGTCGCCGGCGAGAGCCTTGCGGAAGCCCTGTCGCGGCACGAGGGACTGTTTCCTGCGATGTATCTAGCCTTGATCCGTGTTGGCGAGGCATCTGGATCGCTGGACCAGGTACTCGAGGTGCTGGCCGACGAGCGAAGCCGCTCCGAGTCGCTGAAGCGACGACTAGGCGACGCCACGCGGTATCCACTCTTCGTACTCGGGGCCGCCGGATGTGTGCTGCTGTTCTTTCTGACGTTCGTTCTGCCGCAATTCGCCGCCGTGCTAACTGATTTCGGGGCGAAGGTCGATCCGATCATTCTCGGTTTTCTGAACTTCTCAACGTTCCTGCGCAACAATTCGGACGGGGTGCTGGCGGTGGTCGCCGCAGGCCTTGCGGCGATCTGGCTATTGCTACGCCGCCCCGGAATTCGCCGCAGCATTTCAAATCTACTGACACGGCTGCCCGCGATCCATCCCGTGATGACCTACTACCGGACATCGCTATTCTGCCGAAACCTCGGAGTCTTGCTCGGGAGCGGAGTTAACCTCACGACGACGCTGCGAATCCTCGTCGATATGATGTCGACTGCTGGTCCGTCGGCTATATGGACCGAGGCCGCCGACCGCGTCCGTCATGGCGCAAAGCTGTCAGATGCGCTATCTGATACCCAGGCTCTTCCGCCAATGGCGGTGCGAATGCTGCGGCTCGGAGACGAAACCGGTCAATTGCCGATGCTGGCCGGCCGGGTCGCCGAGCTTTATGAGGCGAAGCTGCAACGCACGCTCGACCGCGTGGTCGGAATTGCGGGACCTGCGGCTATCATCGTGATAAGCATCGTGGTGGGCGGGCTGATCGTATCTGTGATGACGGCGCTGATGTCGGTGAGCCAGATTGTTGGCTGAACGGTTGGGAGGAGAATCGAATTGGGCCGACATCCTCCAGCAAGTGCCACACGCCGGCGCCGGCTCAGGAAGTCGCAGGCCGGATTCACGCTTGTCGAAATTTTGGTCGTCATCACGATCATCGGGTTGATCATGGCGCTGGTGGGACCACGCGTGCTCAACTATCTCGGCGAGTCCAAAGCCAAGGCAGCCAAGATCCAGATCGAGAGCTTTTCGAGCGCGCTCGATCTCTATTATCTCGACCTCGGACGTTACCCCAACAGCAGCGAAGGGCTTGGCGCCTTGACCCGGGCCGGTAATGCTGCCGGTTGGAACGGGCCCTATCTCAGAAACGGCCTCGTTCCCAACGATCCATGGGGACACCCCTACGTCTATCGTTCGCCGGGCGAGCGCGCTCCGTACGAAATCATGTCACTTGGGTCCGACGGCCAGGAAGGCGGAAGTGGAACGGCAGCGGATATCGCAACTGGAGCGCGCTGAGTCCGAGATCGGCGAGAAAGGCTTCGCCCTGATCGAAATCCTGTGCGTCCTCGCCATCATCGGCTTGCTCGCAGCCATCATTTTGCCGGCGATTCCACGCGCGACGACCCGCACAAAGCTGGAGGGTTTTGCGGTGGAAACCGCTTCCCTGCTGAAGGCGGATCGCAACGTCGCGCTGCGGCGGCAGATCCCGGTGACGACCAGGGTGGATGCGGCGACGCGCTCCATCCAGTCGGGCGTATCCGGCCGTACCATCAAGCTGCCGGGCGATGTTGCAATGAACGCAATGTTGGCATCGCGGTGCTCGGATCGGATAGCTGGCAAGTCGATCGATTTTTTCCCGTCGGGGATGTCGTGTGGCGGCACCATTGCCTTGGCTCGTCCGGGGATATCGCTGGAGATCCGCGTCAATTGGCTTACTGGAGGCGTCGAGATTGTCCCGCAAAAGCTGCTCTAACGACCGGGCGGGCTTCACCCTGATCGAAGCCTTGGTCGCATTAGCGATCATCGCCACCGTGCTTTCCTCGATCGGTGCGCTGATCGCAACGACGGTGAAGGGGACGCGCTCGATTGATCAGCGGCTGGCCTTGACTGGCACCGCCGAGACATTGTTGGCCGCGTTGCCGGCACGCAACCTGTTGATGCCGGGCCGCCAGTCCGGCGAATTGGCCGGTTATCGATGGCGGTTCGATGTCTCGCCGATAAGTACGGCTACGGGTGGCGTGGCGCAGACAGGCCGCTGGACGCCGCTGGCCGTTGCCATTCGGTTGCAGGCGCCCGGCGGTCCGACGATGCAGCTTGACACCGTGCGCCTCGTGCCAACGGCGACGCAATGAGGGCGTCCTCGCGCGGCGCGTTCGTCGATGAGGCGGGCTTCACGCTGATTGAAATGTTGTTGGCGACACTGCTGACGGCGGTGATCCTCGCAGCGTTGGCGACCGTGACAGCGCAATGGCTGCCGAACTGGAACAGGGGAATGGCGCATGTTCAGCGCACCGAACGGCTGGCGATTGGTTTGGAGCGCATCGTCGCGGACCTCTCCGTCGCAGAGACAGTGCCGCTTAACGGCGATGCCAAGGTGCCGCTGTTCGAGGGGTCGGAGTTGTCGGTGACTTTCGTACGAACCGCTGTTGGTCCCAACTCAAAGCCCGGTCTCGAAATTGTCAGGCTGATCGAAAAGGCCGACCGCCAAGGCCTCGCGATGGTCCGCGAACGTGCGCCGTTCACGCCGATGCCATCGGGCGCACAGATCAGGCTCGGAGATCCCGTCGTGCTGATCCGCTCGCCGTTTCGTGTGACGTTTTCCTATGCGGGACCGGATCAGGTCTGGCAACCGGACTGGCGCGGCCTGCCGCAGCTTCCAAATATGATCCGTATTGCGGTGCGCGATGCCGCGACCGGGCGGATACTTGCGTTCTCCGGTGCCTCCATTGTTCATATCAACGCGTCGGCCGAATGCGCACGAGCGAAAAATCCGCAGGAATGCCTCACAGCGAAACCGAAACCGGATAGCCCGAAAAGAGAAGGAGAGCCCCTCTGACGGGCTGACTCGATCGACATGGAACTGGGTGTCATATTCAAGGGTGGGCGACACAATGCGCGCGGCTTCATTGTCGTAGCCGTACTGTGGATTCTCGCGACGCTTTCGGCCCTGGTGCTGATCTATCTGACCTATGTCACCAACACCGCCGCGATCGTGGCCGGGAGTACCGATCGGGTCCAGACCGAGGCGCTGGTAACAGCAGCGGTTGAACTCACGGCCTATCGGCTGACCGGCGCCGGGGAACGTGACCGCCCCACCCACGGAACATTCAATGCCAAAGTCGGTGTCGCCAGGCTATCGGTGATGTTTCGTTCCGAGGCCGCGCGCGTCGACCTCAATTCCGCGCCGAAAGGATTGCTGGTCGGGTTGATCGGGGGTCTCGGTGCAACGCCATCCGATGCGGAAAGCTATGCTGACCGCATCATTGCCTGGCGCACGTCCACGAAATCTCCCGCTGACGATCCCGAGAATTCGTTTTACCGCGCCTTGGGGCTCACCTATGTACCACGCCACGCCCCGTTTCCCGAGATCGAGGAATTGTGGCTGGTGCAGGGAATTCCGTCTACGTTCATTGAACGGATGCTCCCGTTCGTGACGGTGTTCAGCAATCTTGCGTCGATCAGCATCCTCGACGCCGCGCCCGAGGTGGTGGCGGCGCTGCCGGGCATGACGCCGGAGAGGCTGCAGGCGGTGCTCACCGAGCGCGAAAAGCCCGGCGTCGATCCGAAATCCATAGCGGGGTTGTCCGGAACCGGGGAAACGGGCCTGATGGCGTCCAGGGCCTATCGGCTGAGTGTTGGCGTCGAGTTCGGTGGCGGTCGGCAGACCGGTGCTGAGGTCATCATCCTGCTTCTCGACGACGGCGATGAGCCCTATCGTGTATTGTCCTGGCGTAACGGGGTGGATGGCGGGGCAGGACCGCAAAGGGCCGCACTACGATGAAGTGGCTAAAGACGATTGGCGGGTTTCTTCAGGGCTGGACTGATATCGTCGCTGCCGCGATAATCTCCGGCTTCGACCGCGTGATATCGCCGCGTGTGGTACGGCTGGTCGAACAAGAGGGTGGTGGATTCGCCGCCGAGTCGGAAGGCAAATCCGAGGTGATGCCGACGCGTATCCCGTTGGACGGCAGGACACTGAGCGCGCCCGGTTTAGGGCCCATGCTGAGGGGAAGCCGTGTCGAGGTCGTTTTGCAGTCCAAGCATTTCCTTTTTCGTCCGCTCGAACTGCCGGCGCGGGCGGCTGATTTCCTGGAAGGCATCGTGCGTGCGCAAATCGATCGCCTTACACCGTGGAGTGCGAACGAGGCGGTGTTCGGCTGCAGCAGCCCGACCAAAAGCGGCTCCGGGCGTATTACCGCAGTCATCGCGGCCACCACCCGCAAGGTTGTGATGACCTATGTTGAGCCGGTGTGGGGATTTCATCCAGCAGCCGTCGCGGTTTGGACCGATGTCGCCGGCTACGACGTCGGGCGGGTCAAGGTGTTCGAGCAAAGGGCCCCCAGGCACCTCGACGCCGAGCGTCTAAGCCGCGCGCTACTGATCGGTCTGGCGGCAGCCGGGATTCTCTCGTTGCTGTCGATGATGTCGGCGGTCTGGACGTCGGATCATCTGGGCGCGCAGCAGGATGAACTGGCCCGGCAGATTTCGCAGCGTCGCGCCGCGATTCATGCCGACAGCGGCAGGAGCGATCGTTCGCCGATCGCAGCGCTTGAGCGGCGCAAGGCCGAGAATCCGGCTAGCGTTATCGTGCTCGACGCGCTCACCCAAGTGCTGCCCGACTATGCCTATGTCACCGAGCTTCATCTCGCTGGCAACAAGCTTCAGATCATCGGCATTACCCGCGACGCGCCGTCGCTGATTTCCCTGATCGAGCAATCCACGCATTTCACCCGGGCGACATTTTATGCCCCGACTACGCGCGTCGCTTCGGATCCCGGCGAACGTTTCCATATCGAGGCGCAGATCGAACCGACGAATATGGCGAGCCCATGAATCCTCGACCCGTTATTGCCCGTACGCTCGGTCGCTCGCCGCTGATCGCGGTGGTACTCTATGTCATCCTGGTTGGGGGGTTTATCGCAACGGCCTGCATTGCGATCTCCGACATTCTCGATCACATGCGCGCGCTCGATCAAACTTCGGACTTGCTCGAGCGGTTGCAGGACCGACGAGGGCGCGGCACCGCCGGTGCGTCGTCACCGGCGGCCGAACATCCGGGGACGCCGTTCCTCGAGGGGCCGACGGTAACGGTCGCGGGGGCCACGCTGCTGCAGCACGTCGCCTCGGCCGTCAATGCTGTTGGCGGCACCATCCAGTCGTCGCAACTTGATGTGGCGACGCAAGCCAAGGATGGCTTCGTCGGTCTGCTGGTCAGTTGCGAAATGGAACAGCCCGCTCTGCAGAAAGTTCTCTATGATCTGGAGGTCGGCATGCCTTTCCTGTTTGTCGATCAATTGGACGTACAGGCGCCGCAGACAGCTCCCGCGAGCGAAAACGGAGAGGGTCGGATCAGGGTTGTTCTCGGCATTTCCGGGCAATGGCGGGGCGGAAAGTAAAAATCTACCGCCTCCCTGTTACCGGCTGATCTTCGGAGGGGGCCGTGCTTACCGATAGCCTGCGGTAGCCGGAGCTCGGCCAGAACCTTCCCGACCGAGCGTTCGTGTGGGGCCATGCCGGAGCGATGCGCAACTCGTCGCGCAGATCGACCCGCCGCCAGCGCAATACCCGTGCCGCCATGTGTGAGCTCCGCGACCCCGACGAACAGCCAACCCAGACTGTCGGGAATCACGTCGATCCCAGATGTCGACCATCATTCCGGTTGAACACGAGCTCGGCCCATTCGGCCGGCCGCGCGCCGCAAGCTTGCCTGGTGGCAGACCTGATCCTGACGCTCAGCTCTGAACCCACACCTCGGGCGACAGCGCCCGAGCGGATCCTCGCCCCGCCGATCTTGCGCCGAATTACTTTGTTGTGGATTGAGCAGAATATAATAGACGCAGTTTCCGACGCACTTTAACTTGGGGTTGTACGCGTCAGCGCATCGATTCTCCCCAAGCATGGCAACCTCTTTGGGTTGCGTAGGGTTTTTGCTGCATGCACGCGGCGTTATCATTGATCTTTCGTTCGGCGCCTGGCCCGGCTATCGCGCGCTCGGAAAGACCTGGCTCCCGCCCGCTTTCGGTCATCGCCTTGACCAAACTTTCCCTGAGTCTGCTGTCCACTTGGTCCGCCTGTAGATCGAGGCGGACCAGAAAGTGTTTGCCGCCATCGTTCGCCGAACGAAGGGAACGCTTCCGCCCGGAAGACCGAAGCGCTCATAGTCTAATTGGACTGTTTTCCGCTTCACGTCGCCATTGGTGAACACGGAGATCGACAAATGAGCGACAAGCAGATCGTTCATGTCATCGATGATGATCGCGCCATTCTCACTTCGACCGCAGGCTTTCTGACGGCCAAGCGATTTGTCGTCCAAACCTATACGTCGGCTCTGGATTTCCTTGAAAAGATCGGGCCACACGCGGCTGGTTGCGTGGTGACCGACGTGCGTATGCCGGGTATCAGCGGCATCGAACTGATGTCGAAACTAAGGGAACGCGGCCTCGCGCTGCCGATCATCATTGTTACCGCGCATGCGGATATCTTGCTCGCTGTTGAAGCCATGAAGCGAGGCGCGGTCGATCTGCTGGAGAAACCGTTTAAAAATGGCGACCTGGTCAGGGCGATCCGCCAAGCCCTGGTGCATCAGAATGAAGAAACGGCGGTCGATCCGAATACCGAGAAAATTCGTACCAGGCTCTCAAGTTTGACCGGTGAGGAAAAAGCAGTACTGGCTCGATTGCTCAAGGGTGCACCCAACAAACTTATTGCGGATGAACTTGGCCTCAGCATTCGAATCTTTGAGACCTATCGTGCGACCGTCATGTCGAAAATGAAGGTGGCCGGCATCGCTGAACTGGTCAGCATTTCGCGGAACCTTGAGACCGCAGACTAAGGCGCATGCCCATAAATTGGGCGTGGCACGTACATCTGCTGTGGCCCTGATCACCAGCTTGCGCCCCGTCCTTAGCCCGACTTCTTCAGCACGAATCGCCCATGGAAGCGGACATTTGCCAGCTCAATTGTTACACCGCTCTTGTGGCATGGGTGGAAGGCTCCAAGCCTGAGTTAGGTTTAGCGAGGACTTCACGCCGCGGGATTGGATTAGTCGGCACGGCCAAGTGTTCGGCTTGCGGGCGCGGTTCGTATCCGGATCGAACAGCCACCACATTGCGCGCTGTTCGCCCTCCCAACCGATAGTGGTCATGGACATCCCTTCGCCAGCTCGCGGAGCTTGCTAGCGATTGTTCGTATGCTTGATGACGTTCTGATTGTTTCCGTCCCGGCGAGGCTGCGGCGGCTGCTCACCCTGCTTCGAGTCCTGGCTGACCGCCGGCGGCGGCACGCTGGAATTTTTCGGACTGAACAGGGAGAACACTGCCGTGCGATCGTCGAACGACAGCACCAGACGGTCACGGCTAATCTCGGTCACGCGCCAACCCTCGATGTAGGAGCCGAACCGTATGACCGTGGCTCTTTCGTGCGGCCCGACCTGCACTGCGGCGCCCACCTCCTCGGCGCTCTCGAATGTGCCGAAGAACGTCAGGTTTGGCGGCGCTTTTGCCGCGATTGGCGTAGGGGGCGGTGGCGGCGGCGGGAGCGACCGGGTCTCCGCAACCGGCGGAGGACGGCGGGAGGGCGAGAACAAAGGACGCTCGCGGGTGGCCGACAGACGATCGAACCCAATCCGCGTCGGCGGATTGCCTACGACCGCGGCGGGTTCTTCGCGCAGCTGGGCGGCAGCCCCCTCCACCATGCCGAGCGTAAAGCCCACCGCGAGCAAAATCGCAGCCGATATTGTCCCGGCCCGGATCTCGTCATTTAGCCACATAACGTCAAGCATATCATATTACTGCTTCCCGCGCCTGGCGGAGCTGTATTTTCAGTGCCTGCCGGACCCACGAGACCGCCAAAGCAGGTTCCACGAATGTGCCCGGCTAAAAATCTCTCGCAACCCGAAAGCCGATTTCGTCGACCCGATAAATGACTGGCAGCCTGTAGCGGACCGCCGAGCGGAGTTCCCGCGGTCCATAGTCCCAGGAACCGCCACGAAGGACGCGAGATGGACAACCCGGAACGGCTCGAGCCGAACCGTCGGCGGGCGCTTCAACGTAGCTCGGCGCATAGCAGTCCTCCACCCACTCCCAAACGTTGCCGTGCATGTCGTAGAGATCCCATGCGTTGGCGGCGAAGCTGCCGACCTCCACGGTTTGGCCGGCGCCAGGCTTGCCGTTTGAAAACTGGGCCTGCTGTTTGTTGATACTATCGCCGAATGCATATTTGGTGCTGGTGTCGGCGCGCGCCGCGTATTCCCACTCAGCCTCTGTCAAAAGCCGATAGGGTTTGCCGGTCCTGCGGGAGAGCCACGCCAGATATTCATTGGCATCGTTCCAGGAGACGTTGATGACAGGGCGTCTCGCCTTGCCCCAGCCCTCATCGCCTGGGCTCTTGTTCTTAAGGCACCCACCGTCTGTTGCGCAGACCTCCCATTCAGCGAACGTCACCTCAAACTTGCCGACCGCAAACGGCTTCCGAATGAGGACCTCGTGGGCAGGCCGCTCATCAGGATCCCCGTCCGCCGACCCCATGATGAATCGACCTGCCGGCACCTCCACCATCTCCGGGCAATCGGAGCAGTCGCGGAACGTCCGAGGAGAGGCCATGGTTCTCTCCGACAGCTCCTGCAATTGTACAACTTTCCGGTCGGCGAGATGCCCGCAATGCAATTGCACCTCAACAGCCATGCCACCGAAGGGGGGTGGGATCGATTCGCTCGGCGTCGATGGAGTCGCGGCAAAACCGGCTGCCAGCGCTGCCCGGAACGTCAGGCCCGCTGCCCATTTTCCAAGAACCCTTGTTCCAGGAACCCTTGCCAGACTTCGCATGGGTGTTTCGTTCGGCTGCTGAATGACGCGGACGCGGATATTAGGGCTATCATATCAAAAGAGCTGTTCCTGAAAAGGCTACGGAACTGGCCGTTGTTCCGGCTTCGTTTCCCATGATCGAATACGTGGAAAAGGCCGGGTAGACAGCTCGTCGGCAATCGATTTGCTCCTGCCACGCAGGTTTACCTTACCGCATGAGCAAACACGCCTTACACATCAGGAGGAGGCACGTACCCTGCATATCCGCGCAAGACGGCTCCGCAAAGCAATGCACGTGCCAGTGTATTGACTCCGCGCTCCGAATGACGGAACTGCATGATAGCCAGTCTGTCAATTTACGACCGAAGCACTGTGTTGTATTTTTGTCAATACCTTGGAATTTATTCGATTAGTCGGAAAATCTCACCATGATTTCGGCTAAGTATGGCCCACGCCGCGAAAAATTTGGAGATAGTTGATCGACATCCGCATCCTAAGGTCAGTGTAGATTACAAGATTGGTGAACACATTGTTAGGGGTTTCGTTAGGAGTTCGGTTGGGAGTTTACTCGGTAGGGGATCGTAACGCTGCGTGCTGGTACCGAACGCTTGGCGGCGTTTCGTTCAGGACGTGGGTTGCTTTTGCTGCGGTGCTGCTCCCGGCTTGCACCCAGATGAATTTTGACAGGACTGATACGCCCGGTCCCGACGTAGTCGACAGGGTTCGCTCGCTGGATCTGCTTCCACGTTTTCCGCGCCAAACCGGGTCAACTGGCGACGGCGCAACTGATCGCGCGAAGCCAACCGTGTACGCCGCGGCAGCGGACGGCCCGCCCGCTCCTGCACCGCAACTACAGTCGACGCCCGCGAGGGATGGTTACGAGCTAAGTTTTGAAAACGCCCCCATCGCTACCGTAGCCAAGACCATTCTCGGAGAAATTCTCGGTTTGGGATATACGATCGATCCGCGTGTGCAGGGTACAGTTAGCCTGACGTCGGGACGACTGGTGCCGAAATCGGACCTGCTCTATGTGCTCGAAAACGCCCTGCGGCCAATTGGCGTTGTAATAGTGAAGGACACGCTGGGGTACCGCCTTATTCCGCTTGGTGACGCGGTTGGCTCCGGAAACACTGATACGGTCGCGGGTCGAGCTGCGCCGGGCTATGGAATTTCAGTTGTCCCGCTGGAGCATGCTTCGGCCCAAACCTTGATCAAGCTGATTGACAGCTTCGCCACCAGGCCGGGCACCGTGCGCGCGGATCCGACACGCAACATGCTGATCATCCAGGGCAGCGGTGCGGAGCGGCGTGCTGCGATCGACACCATTCTCAGTTTCGACGCGGACTGGATGCGAGGTCAATTGGTCGGGATTTATCCGATCCAGAACAGCACTCCAGAGCCGATCCTGGCCGACCTCGAGAAGATCCTGGATTCCGGAGAGGGCGGCCTTTCCCAGAACGTCGTCAAGTTCCAGGCGATCGGCCGCATGAACGCCATTCTTGTGGTCGCCCGTAAACCCGAAATGCTGAAGACGGTCGGGGCCTGGATCCAGCGCCTGGATCGAACTGATGCGACGCGATCGGGCGTGCGCGTATATCACGTCAAATACGGCGAGGCCCGCCAGATGGCGCGCATCCTGAATGAGGTCTTCATTGGCGGCGGCTCAGGTTCGTTGGATCCGGCGGAGAACCTGGTAGCGCCAGGTTCTGGTCTTTCCGGGACCTCAAGCATCGATCGTCTGTCTGGGGGCGGCGCTCAGGCGGGATTCGGCGGGAGGCAGCAGCCGGGCTTCGGAGCAACCGATGCGCGGAGCGGCCCGGGATTTCAGGGCTTTCCGGCCTCGCGGCCGAATCTCGCGGCGACTGCGCTCAACCCGGCCGACGCCGCCGAGGGGCGCGGCGCCGTGGGCGGCGCGGCCGCGGTCGGTCAGCCGCTCTTACAAGGCGTCAGGATTACCGCCGATGCTGTCAACAATACGCTGCTAATCAACGCCACCCAGGAAAATTATCGAATCATCGAGCGTACGCTCCACCAGATCGACCGCCCTCAATTGCAGGTGGCGATCGACGCAACCATCGCGGAAGTCACCCTCAACGACAATCTGAGCTACGGAGTGCAGTCCTTCCTGACGAGCCGTAACCTCGGCCTGGGGCCGGACAAGGGCTCGATCCTCAATTCTCCGGCCGGTACGGCTCCGAGCATCGTGAATGGCGTCGCTAACGCGTTTCTCAACCGGGCTATTCCGGGGTTCAATTTCCTTGTCGGACCGGAAGCCCAGCCTAACCTGATACTCGACGCCCTGCATACCGTCACCGACTTGAAGGTGTTGTCGAACCCCTCGCTCGTCGTCATTGATAATCAGGTGGCGACATTGGTGGTCGGCGATCAAGTGCCGATCTCCACCGGCTCTGCAAACGTGCTCAATTCCGCGACCGCCACCAGCAACACGATCATCAATTCGGTCGACTATCGTCCCACCGGCATCATTGTGCGGGTCGCTCCGCGGATCAATGCCAACGGCAATGTCCGTCTTGAGATCGAGCAGGAAATAAGCAACGTCGTTACGAGTTCGAATTCCAACGCGTCGTCTACCGCGCAGCCCAACCTGACGCCGACGGTATCACAACGCAAGGTCAAGAGTTCCGTCGTAGTGGCGAGCGGTCAGACCGTATTGCTGGCCGGCCTCATCCAGGAGCAATCGGAAAAGGATCGCAGCGGCATTCCCTTGCTCGACGATATTCCAAATGTCGGGATTCTTTTTTCGCGCACCACCAGAACGGCCAAACGCACCGAACTGATCATTTTCATTCGACCGCAAATCATTCGGGACGGCGTCGATGCGTATTCCATCGCTGAGGAACTGCGAACCAAATTGCGGGGTAGACTGGGAACAGGCTCGCCCGGCGAGCCCCGTGCGGAAGGCCGATAATGCGCGGACCAATATTATTGCGGTAACGGCCGCGCCGACGACACGAATTAACTGGAGCCGACCATAGCAGTTCATTTTCGAGCTGCGGATCCCATGCGAAGGCCACGAGCCTGTTGTGCCCTTTGACGTTCACCATGACGGCTTCTTTGATTTGCCTGCACGCACGCTACACTCTATTCGCTCCTGGCAAACCGGCAGTTCCTGTTAAACGATCTAACAAGTTGGAGTTCTATATGGTCACTCCCTCGTTGGTTTTTGGGATTTTCGGACAGAATTCGATGCTGATCTCTGCAGTCCGACGCGACCAGCGGAGATAACACGGACACTGGACGCCATGCGCGCAGCTTCCGATTCGAACCTCCCAACTGACGGCTTGAGTATAGGTCAACGCCTGACGTTGATCGTGCTCGCGGTGGCTTTTCCGATGTTGCTGTTGTCGACGGCTATTGTGTGGCGATTAGCCAGCCAGGAGCGCGACCAGAGCCGCCATGCCATCCTGTATTCCTCCCGCCCAATTATGAGCGCGGTCGATGCGCAGCTCGGGAAATACATCGCGGCTGTCCAGGCACTCGCGGCGTCGCAGTCGTTGAAAGCACAGGATCTTGCTGGTTTTCGCGAAGAGGCCGAGCAGGCATTGCCCGGCCTGCCCGGCGCCTGGGTGACACTCGCCGATGTGCAAGGACAACAACTCGTTAACACCCTGGTCTCGACGATAGAACCCCTACCCCTTCCTTCCGAAGGAGAGCGAACCGCGATAGTCCGCGCGTTGGAAACCAGGCAAACGCAAGTATCGGGCGTATTGGTCGGGGAAGTTGCGAAGTTCCCGATGATCTCGGTAGGACTGCCCATCTTCATTGCCGACAAGGCGGTGTACTTTTTGACGATCAGCGTCGATGTCGCCGCTTTTCGAGCCCTTCTGTACAGCGGAGGCCTGCCCGAGGGTTGGATCGTCGAAGTGATCGACCGCCGCGGCAATATCATCGCGCGAACTCGCGATCATCAGCGCTGGGTGGGGAGGCCCGCCTCGGCGGACTGGCGAACGATCAGAAAGGAGGACGGACTGTTCGAGGCGCTCGCTCTCGAAGGTCAACCGGTCATTTACGCAAACGCGGTCTCCCCGCTGAGCGGGTGGACGACGGTCGTTGCCGCGGAGAAAAGCGCACTTGAAGCGCCGATCCGCGAAATCACCGTCAGCGCGATTCTCGTCGGCCTGATTGTGACAACGTTGAGCATCGTGCTCGCCGCCATGGCAGCGCGAAAGATTACCGCCCCGATCAAGGCGCTGGAAAGGGGCGCACAAGCCCTGCGGCATCACGAGCCGGTAATCTTTGCGGCAACAGGGGTACCGGAGTTCGACCAGGCGCTGCTCGCTTTCGACACGGCATCGAAAGCGCTTCTTGATTACGAAGACCAGCGCCGCCAGACGGAAATGGCGCTTAGATCCAGCGAAGCACGGCTGCGCCTGTTCGTCGAACAGGCGCCGGCATCCATCGCCATGTTCGACCGGAACATGTGCTACGTTGCCGCCAGTCATCGCTTTCTTGCCCAGTACGGCATAGGAGAGCAGGACGTCGTCGGGCGGTCGCTTTATGAGGTGCTGCCGGAAATCCCGGAGCAATGGAAAAAGAGACATTGGCGCGGCCTTAGCGGCGAGGTGCTGCAGGGGGACGATGATGCGTTCGTGCGCGCCGGTGGACGAACTCAATGGGTGTCGTGGGAGATCAGACCCTGGCGTGCGCGCGGCGGCGACATTGGAGGAATTGTCATTTTTTCCGAAGATGTCACTTGCCGACATGAGGTCGTGGAAGCTCTCAAGGAGAGCGAGGAACGGCTACGGCTTCTCATCAATGGAACCAAGGATTATGCCGTGTTCATGCTCGATCCGGAGGGCCACATTGCGTCCTGGAACGACGGCGCACGGCGCATCAAGGGATACGAAGCGGACGAAATTATAGGGCGTCACTTCTCGGTCTTCTATACGCCCGACGACATTGCTGCTGGCAAGCCGGAACGCGAGCTGGAAACAGCCTTGCTCACCGGCGCGCATGAGCAGGAAGGCGAGCACGTCAAAAAGGGGGGAGATCGCATCTGGGCAAGCACCCTCGTCAACCCGATCTATAACGAGAGCGGGACGCTCAAAGGCTTCGCGAAAATCACCCGGGATATCACCGAGCGCAAAATAGCCGAGTTGGCGCTGGTAAATAGCGAAACGCTATTGCGGGCTGTTGTCGATGGCTCCACCGACGCCATCATTGCCGTCAGTGCCACAGGCGTTATTCAGTCGATCAATACGAACGGGGTGAAGATGTTCGGTTACGAGCGGCAAGAGGTCGTCGGCCGCAATATCAACATCCTCGTGCCCGAGCGGTTTCGCGGCCAGCACGACCAACACATGCAGAAATATCTGCAAACTGGTCAGGCCAATATCATCGGCATTGGCCGTGAAGTCGAAGGACTGCGAAAGGATGGTTCGGTGTTCCCGCTGGGTCTGATGATCACCGAAACCACATACGCAGACGCGCCGCTATTCGTCGGATTCCTGCGTGATCTTTCCAGTCGACGCGAGATCGAGGCCCGCATCAAGAAGCTACAGGGGGAGCGTTTGACCGCCATGGGCGGTCTGGCCGCTGGCCTGTCGCATGAACTCAACCAGCCGCTGGCGGCTGCCGTAACCTATCTCGAGACGGCGCAATTGCTACTCGAGATGCCGACCGACGCGCGGCCCAATCCGATCGAAACCACCTTGGCCAGCGCCGTCGACGAGATCATGCGCGCGGGGCACATTATGAAGCGGCTGCGCGAATTGGTCGCCAGCGGCGAGCCCGACAAGACATTCCTGAACTTGCACGATCTTGTCAACGATGCCCCCGAACTCTCGATCCCGAGAAAGGAGAAAATTCAGATAAATCTCCAGTTGAATGCCGGGAACGACAGTGTCCTCGCCGACAGGATTCAGATCAAGCAAGTGCTGGCTAATTTGATACGAAACGCCACAGAGGCCATGAGCCCCTCGAGGGAACGGAAACTGAGCATTTCAACGTCCTCGATCGACCAGGACATGATTCGGATCGACATCGCCGACACCGGCTCCGGCTTCGAGCCCGGAGTATTGGAACGTCTGTTCGAGCCTTTTCAAACGACGAAATCGAGTGGAATGGGCATTGGCCTGTCGATTTCACGCATGATCATCGAAGCGCATTATGGAAAGATCTGGGCCGAGGCTAATCCTGACGGAGGCGCCATTTTCAGTTTCACATTGCCGTTGGTGAATACGGAGATCAGTCTTTGAGCGATAAACAGTTCGTTCATGTCATCGACGATGACCCCGCCATTCTCACCTCGATCGAAGGCTTTCTGACGACCAGCGGATTCTGGGTTCAAACATATGCGTCGGCTCAGGACTTTCTCGAAACGATCGGACCGGGCACGACCGGTTGCGTAGTGGCGGACGTGCGCATGCGGGGCATCAGCGGCATCGATCTTGCGGGAAAAATGAAGGAACGACGTCTCGCTCTTCCGATCATCATCATCACCGCTTATGCGGATATCACGCTCGCCGTCGAGGCCATGAAACGGGGCGCGGTCGATCTGCTTGAGAAACCGTTCAACAATGGTGCTTTGGTTAGAGCGATTCGCGAAGCCCTGGCGAATTGGAACAATGAAGTGGCGATCGCTCCGGGGACCGAGATAGTTCGTGCCCGGCTCTCGACTTTGACCCCCAAGGAAAAGGAGGTGCTGTCTCGATTGCTCAAGGGCATGCCCAACAAAATTATCGCCCACGAGCTGGGCGTGAGCACTCGAACGATTGAGACGCATCGCGCCACCGTCATGTCGAAGATGAACGCAGCCAGCATCGCCGAGCTTGTCAGGATGTCGCTGACCGTCCCGCACATTGACTAGAACGGAACCCTTGTCGGGGGTTGGGATCTTTCGCGCCACTGGACGACCTTTCAGGCTCTCGGATTTGGCGCATGACTTGCGAACAGTCTGCAACTTGTCGAGATCATTGCTGGTGATGATGCTCGTGATGATGGCCCTGGCTTGCAGCGTCGTGATTTGCCGCCGCCGGAACGTCGCGGGCCCCCTCCACCAGGCGGGAGGTTTCGGACTGAAGGTAGGAGATCAGGTCCACCGCGTCGATCTCGGAGATTCCGAGGTTGGGCATGCGCACCCCGGGGAATCTCTCTGCCAACACCGCTGCGACAGGGTCCTTTTCAGCCCGCACCCGCTCCGGGCTCCTGATGAATCGCGCTAGCCAAGCCGGTGGGCGACGCTCGGTGACGCCGCGCAAATCCGGGCCAACACGGTCGCCAACACCGATGGTGTGACATGGCGCGCAGATCTTTTTGAAAAGGGCCTGGCCCGGTTCCAGTCCGAGCTTGAAGCCGGTATTGCTGGCTTCGTTGTGCTCTATGACCCGCACCTCATCGCGCCATTTCGGGTCCATGGAGTGGATATCCATGACGAGGCGATCGAGATCGCCGAACACGGTGTTCCTGGTCCATTCGCCGGTCGTGTCATTGCCGAGCACGATCTCGTTGCGGTGGTCACTCAGCGAGCGGCTCTTGTCGCCGAGCTTGAAATTGATCTCCCGGATGTCCGCGGGCTTGCCGGTCAGGAACAGCCATCCCGGACCCGTCCCGAACGCCTTGGAAAACTGTTTGAGCTTTTCCGGCGTATCGTTCTCCGGATCGACAGTTATCGAAACGAAGAATAGCTCGCGACCCAAAAGGTCTCCGAGTTTGTCTTCGACCTGCGAGAGACGCGCCGTCGTGAGCGGGCAAATATCAGGACAGCTCGTGTAGATGAAGCTGATCACCACGATCTTGTCTTTGATGACGTCATCGTAGAAATTCAGCGTCTTGCCATCCTGGGTGACGACCGGCAGATTCGGGAAATAATCCGCTCCCCAGCGATTGGTCGGCGCGGCGACGCTAGCCGACGACGACGTCACCAGGGCCGCAAGCATGGCCAATCCTGTCAGAAAATTCCTTTGCACGAGATTTCGCAGCATTCGGTTCTCCCGGATTTCTCCTGAATGGGACGACCCGAAAAGCGCTTCGAACCGCCTGCATGTCGCAGTGAATGTCATCCAGCGGCTGGCAAGACCGGCCGCTGGATGGCAGGCAGACCTGGATTTTGGCAGGACCGCCGCTGGTCTGGCCGGTTTTTGTCTAGCCGCTACTGGGCGCGACGCCGACTGAATTCGTCGGGTCGGCCTCCGGCAACACCTCCGGGGTCGTGAAGAATACGCCGTCGGGGGTCGGGTTGGGAGTTGCAGTGACGGTCGCCTGCGGCGTTCCGGCCAGGCCGTTCAGAAGCTGGATACGCATCAACAGGGCAAAATCCTCGTGCACGGTGTTGTGGCAATGGTTCACGTAGGAACCGCCAAATTCGCCGAACTGGATCTGGAATTGAACCCGCCCGCCGGGACGCAGCCGCCAGACGTCCTTTCGCACCAGCCGTTCGGTTGCCGGGATCGTATCGCTGCCCCGGTTCATGGTAATGCCTTCCTCGAAGTGGAGATGGATCGGATGATCCCAGCCGCCGCCGCCATTGATGTAGGTCCAGTGCTCGACCTCGCCCGGTTTCGGATATAGCAGCGAAACCCGATTGGCGTTCATCGAATGAGATGCCTGCCCATTGACCTTGATGGTCCACGGAAACTGGGCGGTTTCCGGGCAGTCGGGGATGCATTGGCCATTGGGCAGGCGCGAGTCGCCCCCGCCGCCTCTGCCCCACTCGACGACGCGCTCGCGAACCGGGGTGACGATCGGAATTTGCTCCGTCAGCGCGTTCGGCACAATGCTGTTGTCAGGATTGGTGGCGTAATGGATGTAGCCCGGAACATCCACGCTCTCGAGCTGGCTGACAATACGAAATTGCATAATTCCGCCGCATCCCGGATCGTTTTGGCTGCCCGCGAGGGCTTGCTTCAGCGAGAGCTGCTTGTCCGGCAGACGCCCATCGGTTTGCTGAAGCGTGTTTACCAGCGTGAGCCGATCGCCGATCCTGAACCGCGAGAAATCGACGACGATATCGTAGCGCTCGGCGGTGCCCTGCTGGTCGAGCGATGTCAGCGGGATCGGATTGACAAAGAAGTTGCCGTCGTTGGCAATCTGCAGGAACGGCACCGCGTTGCCGCTCGAGTCGGCAATCTGCAACTGGATGAACCGCGACATACCCGCGCTTAGAATCCGGAACCGGTACTTGCGCGGCAACACTTCCATGAATGGAGCATAGGCAAGGTTGACCATTGGCACGTCGCCGAGGAATCCGTCGGTATCGAAGATGTCGAAGAACAACTGGCCAGTCGGATCGAAGGCCGCGTCCGATATGATCAAATTCACGTCGAAGTCGAGATTGCCGTGATCCAGCAGACGGCCGCTGGGAAGCCGCAGATTGACCCCGTCGCTGAGTTCCTCGTTGCCGCGATCGCGACCGCTGTACATGTTGACCATGCCGACATTGCCCTTGTAGACGTTCTCCGCGGTGAAGAAGAACCGGTGGTCATGAGCCCACATGGTTCCCTGGAGTTCACGCCAATCGCCCGCCACTTGCACGAGACCGCCATTGTCGTCGGGTCCAGACGCGCGCCGATCGGTCGCCTGGGTATTGATCTTGTCGCGGCGCGCCAGCGTGGTGCTCCAGCGGTAGTCGTAGAACGTGCCGGGGAAATGGTGGACGTTGGCGGCGCCGTCGCTCTCGGCGCCGTTGTGCGCATTGTGGAAGTGAAGCTGGCTCTCGTTGCGGCCGAAACCGCCATTGTCGCCGCGAAACACCGGCGTGTTGTTGTAGATACGCGTGAGGCACGGCTCGCCATAGCGGGTCTTGATAAGGAACGGCGGCAGGGTTCCGCGCACGAAGCGGCCTGATCCGTATGTCCACACGCTGTTCGGGTTCTGTGCCGGTAGACCCGGATGGAAGCTGCTGCCGGTCGCGACCTGTCCCCAGGACATCACATAGGCTTCCTTGGGAAAGAACTCGTTCCATCGCTGATGAGCGAATATCTCTCCAGGGGGGCGGCCCTCGACCGGGCCTCGCCCCGTCACCGGGTTCTTGTATTTCGGGTCGGAAGGGTTCGCGGTGAAATCGGTGTGATAGGAAAGTCGGCGGGCCGGCATTTCACCATACGCGGCCGGGAAGGCAGCGTCACCAGCCGAGGCCGGGTCGCTGGAGGGCACGCGGGTCAGCGGAATCGGTTGCTGCAGGCTCAGTCGCCGCAGTGGCTGGGTGAACTTTTGGGCGCCGAACAACGGACTCCGCGGCGTGCCTGTCGGAACCGCGGCGTAGGCGCTTCGCGCAAACGGGCTCAGACCATTCTTCAACGCAAGTCCGCCGACTGTCAGCAGACCCCATTTATAGAGGTCGCGGCGGGTGATCTGGCCGATCGAATGAGCCTTGACGATTTCCGCCCGATTGTTGCGAGCATTCTGGGCCTCTTTCTGGCGGATGCGGGATTCCTTGGGTGACAGAAAAAACATCTTCATCTCTCCCTAAAAAAAAATCGGCACAAATCTCGGTCTGCGGCTTGCCTTGAACAATTGGCGCTCCGGGCCAATTCCCGGTCAGAAGGGTTGCGAAAGGTCGGTCGTTATTTTCAGCGCGGGGACTGAGACCGGAACACGGTCTCAGGCCAGGTTTGTGCCCGGGACCGCTCACATGTCCTCGCACAGCGGCAGTCGGGTCACGACTTCCTGACCTGCCAGGCCAACGGCCGACGGGTCGGTGAAGATCATGAGCGAACCGTCGCCGGTGCTGCCCGGGCTGGAATAGATCAGATCATCGGCGACGCCGAGACCGGTCGTGAGTGACACTCCGGTGAGAATGGTGCGGAAGGCGTATTCGGTCACACCGGAGAGCGGGTTCTTGGTGAGCTTGAACTGCACGATCGTGCCGCCCAGCGGGCCGGCATACATGTACATCTCCCCTCTCGCATTGGTATGGCCGATGATTGCTTGCGGCTGGGTCACCAGCGCCGACGAGAAGCCAAAGTTGGGCTGTGCGTTGCCGCAATGGCCGGCGCTGTGTGCCTTGAAGACCGCCTTCAAGTTATCCATGAGCGGGCCGGGCAGGCCGCCGACGCCCTGGAAGAGGCATTGCGGCCAGGCCGACGTAAACGGACCGCCAGGCTGTCCGTTGTAGCTCGTGACGATCCGCTGCCCGCCGAAATAGGGCTGGCCATCGGGCCCGAAGGCGGTGGTCAGATCGACCGCCAGATTATTGTTGCCGGCCTGCATGCATTTGCTCTGGCTCGTTATCGCGGTATCGGCGAAGGTCGTCAGAGTGGCATTGGTGATCGGCTGGCTGGGATCGCCCGGGTCGCCCAGCGGGTTAAGGCAGACATAGACGAATTGCTGCCGTCTGACCGAGGTGGCCATGGCAAACATGCCGTCGGGGCTCACCGCGGCGTTGGTCAGCTTCTGACCTTCAGGAATGTCGGAATAATAGTTCAGGGGACCGACGGACTTGCCGGCAGTTGCTCCCAGAACAGGGTTTTCGATACTGTTCAGCGGTATGGAGAACAGCCCGCCCTTGATGCCGGCCACGAACAGGAAGGTGGTAGCGGTTTGCGGGGTGTTCTTGGTCGGCACGCCGTTGTGTTGTACGGCGGAAATCGAACATCCGAGCTGGTTGAAATAGGTGTTTTCCAGGCTCCCCAGGAGGTCCGTATCGCAGGTCGGCGTCACGGCCTGACCCTGATACGGAATGTCGCCCAGATTGACGACGCGGCCGCCCTTGATGACCGGCAGCACGACGCAGTCGGTTGGCGTGTTCGGCGGTATGCTCCACGACGCTGACCGTCCGGTCGTCGGATCGATCCCGGTATCGGTTTGCTTGCACAGGGTCGAACCCTGATCGAAAACCCAGTTGTGCCCGCCGCCGGTCGCCGGTCGAGTGGGATCGCCGGGGGCTATATCGCCATTTTGCTCCTTGACCGACGTGTCCGGAACGAAGATCGAGCCCGCCGCGGCGGTGAAGACATTCGGCGACCAGTTGGCCGGGTTCGAAACGATCGCATCGCGACCGACCACCCAGCCTCCCGCCGGCAATGACTGCCCATTGGCGCAAACCGCCCAGGCGAAGTTCTGGCCCATCAGCGTGATGGTCGCCGCCAGGGCGGCGGTGCGCCTCAAACGACCTCCAGTCTTGCCGATGTGACCTCCGGTTTTCAGGAGCCCTCCAGAAAATACTTTGGTCATTTGTTTGGTTATCTGTTGCTCATCCGATCGCGCTTACGTTTGGTTGCAGTTGCGTCATCATATGGCCCAGTGGTTGCGCGGCCAGCTATTTCCAGCGGTTTTGGTCTTCTCACTTCGCCTGATTGCGATCGAGTCTACGCGACCGCGTACTCGGTCGGGAGGTTCGGAAATTACGGAGAAGATTTCGCTTGGCCGCGGCTTGCGCCGGGCAGGAGCCCTGGCAATCCGGTTCTTCGGCACCCACAGTGAGTATGAAAAAATAGATGCGGAGACCGTGTGATGGATGCAACCCTGATCTTGATTGACAGCGATGCGGAACTCGCTCGCGCCCGCGCTCTTGTTGATCGGCTCTGGGAGTCGGATGAGGCAGCCGATATTGCTCGGCTCCAAACCCAGGCGCGTCTGATCGCGGCCTATGAGGACAGCAAATGGCCGCGCCGGCCACCGAGCACAGCCGATCTCATCCGCCACCTCATGGATCAACACGGTCTCACTCGTGCGGACATGGTGCCGATCCTGGGAACACCGAGCCGCGTCAGTGAGGTCCTGCAGGGAAAGAAGGGGCTGAGCATGGCGATGGTGCAGAGGCTGCGCGCCCGTTTCCATATTCCGGCCGACCTGCTCCTCCCGCCACAAGAAAGCGCCAGCCGCCCGACCAAGCGAGCCGCGGCCTGATACGCGGTATCGGGCGTAGTGCTTCAGAGAAGCCTCGGCCGGAAAAGAATAGCCTCCGGGTATGCCCGGATACTCCGTCATAGCGCCACGGCGAAGCTATGTTGCCCATCTTCATCGACCGTGGCGCGCCAGTTCGACGTGAGTTGCTTTGCGATCCCGCCGCCTTGCTACGACACCGCGAAGTCGAAGGTTCGCTGGCTCGTCGACAAGGCGATGAGAGGCGGCACTGAAGTTCGCATCGCATCCGCCAACTATGACTCCACCATTCGCCGGATCGCGTGCATCGGTAGCACCAGGCGGAGTGAGTCCGGCAGGCTCACGAAGCCGTTTCCTTCATAGAAGGCAGCGGCGCGTTCATTGAGCGCGTCCACAACCAGCATTGACGAGCCGACCGTGTCCGCGCTCCGATAGGCGCGACGCACGGCGTCAGCGAGAAGCATCGCGCCCAGCCGTTCGCCCTGCCGGGCCTCTGAAACCGCGAGACGTCCGATGAGCGTGGCACTGACGAGCGGATAACGCGGAACATGCTTGCGGGCGGCGGACGGAACGTCACCCTGTGGTAGCCCCGTGGCACATAGCGTATAGTAGCCGAGAATGACGTTTGGCTTCGCTGGCTCGACGAGGATGAAGACACCATTTGCCTTGCGCCGCATATCCTGGCTCGCCTGCGTCCATAGGTAACGATCGAGGCTATCGACGCCACAGGAAAAGCCGCTCCGTTCATGGTGTGACGCAAGCGCCTCGATCCTCAAATCCGGCCGAGGTGCCGCCATGTTCAGGAGGCAACGCGTCGCTTGTGCTCGGCCAACGCGCGCGCAAGCCGCTCGCTCGGCTCGGGCGGATCAACGAGCGCATCAAAAAATGCTTTGCGGTCACGATCGGACAGCGCCATGGTCTCATGCTCGGCGATCGTCTGGCGCGCCGTGTCAGTGAGCGCGGTCACGCAGAAATCGCTGACCTTGCGTCGCGACAGATAGGCGGCCCGTTCGATAAGATCCTTCGTCTCTTCATCGAGCCGGAATCCGAGTCGCTCCACGCGGCCCGGCGTCTCCCGTTCGGTCTTGGCCTGTTTGCGCGGCATCGCGGCTACCCCTGATAGGACATCTGTTTCGCTAACAATGTACGTCATATAGACTAACGAGTCAAGAATAACGCTTGGCGGCCTACAATGCGCCGAATTCAACTATTGCTTCCCAGGTCCGGCCGGCTATCCGAGAAGATCGCGCCCGGCGGAATGTCCTTGATCCGTTTCAGAATCAAGCGCCCCTGTTGGTGAGCTTCAACTCCTGGGCGCGGAGGTTTCTTCCGGCCAGCAGGCGGAGTGTCATCAAGGACATTGCAGCGCACCCATTGTGACAAGCGCCGCGTTGCGCCAACCGACAGAAAGCGAAGCCGACATGAGCGAACGCCTGGAGACGCTGAAAAAGGCGCGCGGACGGATGGCCGAGGACCGCGACGCCTTCGCCAAGACGCTGGCCGCGCCATTCGATCGCGACAAGGCCGAGCGGGCGCGGCTCAAATTCATCGAGATCCAGATTTTGATCGACGCTATCGACCGCGCCATCGTTGGCGAAGAGGCCGAGCCGGCGGTATAAGCGGCCCGGCCAATCTCGGTCGATTGCGCGCGCGGCGCGTCAGCGGAGTCCTGAATGCTCACCGTCCATCACCTCGGCAAATCCCGGTCTGAGCGGGTCGTCTGGCCGTGTGAGGAACTGGAAATCCCCTACGAGTTGAAGCTTCACGCGCGCGATCCCATCACCATGCTGGCGCCGCCTGATTACAAGACGCTGCATCCGATCGGCGCGGCGCCGGTCATATCAGACGGCGATCTGGTGCTCGCGGAATCCGGCGCGGTGGTCGAATACATCATCGCGAAATATGGCAATGGGCGCCTTGCGCTGAAGGCCGACCATGCGGATTTTTCGCATTTTCTCTACTGGTTTCATTTCGCCAACGGCACGCTGCAGGCCGGCATGGGACGCAACATGATCCTGAACCGGCTGAAGCTCGCGGACGACAATCCGATCCTGCGCGCGACCAAAACGCGTGTCGACCGGGCGTTCGATCTGGTCGATGCCCGCGTTCGCGAGGCGAGGTATCTTGCGGGCGACGCGTTCACCTCGGCTGACATCATGATGGGCTTTTCGTTGACCACGATGCGCTATTTCCTGCCCTATGATCTCGCGCGCTGTCCCAACATCGTCCTCTATCTCGGCCGCATCGCTGAACGTCCGGCCTATCGGCGGGCGATGGCGAAGGGCGATCCCGGGATGGCGTTGTTGCTGACGTGAGCGCCAAATTCCGGTCCATATGGAGCTGTTGGCCGCATATCGACGTTACGTGCAGCCAGGAGGGGTGTAGTACCCTCACACGACTCATGCCCTACAGGCTTGGAACAGCTTCGGGTGCGATGGATGGCAAGCCGCCGAACCGGCGTTCGCGCCGGTGGAACGACAACAGCGCTTCGGCGAGATCGTCCGCCTCGAACTCCGGCCACATCCGCTCGGTGAAATGCAGTTCGGCATAGGCGCCTTCCCAGAGCAGGAAATCGGACAACCGCTTTTCACCGCTGGTCCGGATGATGAGATCGACGTCGCGAAGGTTCGCCTCGCCGGTGACGAGCTCGGCGAAGGTTTCGCGGGTGAGACCGCCGATCGCGGCGGCGCGGGTCGCGGCGTGGAGAATCGCGTCGCGCCCCGAATAGTCGATCGCAATGCGCAGATGCAGCGCATCGCCGTTCGCCGTGGCGGCTTCGGCGCGGGCGACGGCGGCGGCGATACCGTCGGGGCGATCATCGCGCTGGCTGGAACAGGTTCGTTTGCCCCACTGGTTCAAGCGCCTCTGCGCGGGCGTGGGTCACCCAACCAGCCGCGGCAGGCCCGCTCAAACCTTTACCAGGCTCTCGAACCCGCCAAAGATCACCCGCGTGGCGTCGAATGGCAGCGATTTCGGCTCCATCATCGACTTGAGCCGCGCATCGGCCATCACCCTGGCGTTGATCCTGTCGCGCTGGGCGCGCGACTTGTAGGTGATCCAGGAAAACACCACGGTCTCGCCCGGCTTCAGCTTCACGCTGCGCGGGAACGAGGTGAGCTTGCCGACCTTGACGTCGTCGGCGACCCATTCGCGGTAGTCCAGCGCACCATGTTCGCGCCAGACCCTGCCGGCCTTTTTCGACATGCGGCTGTAGGCCGCGAGCTTGTTCTTCGGGACCGCGACAATGAAACCATCGACATAGGCCATCAGCGCTCTCGCTTGTTTTTGGCGTCATTGCGACGACGGCTTGCAACGTCTCTCAGCCATGACAGCAGGACGCCGGCGCCGGCTGATACTGGTCGCGCAGCCGCAGCCAGTCCATCGGATACGGCAACCCCTCCTCGTGGCGGCCGAGCGGGGTCAGGTCGAGATAGTGGTAGGCGGCGTTCATCATGTCGAGGCCGCGCGCGAAGCAGGAATAGGTGTGGAAGATGTCGCCGCGCTCGTCGCGATAGAACACGCTGATGCCCGGCGCCTCCTCGACCCCGAAGCCAGAGGTTCCGAAATTGTAGAGCTTGGCGCCTTGCGCGATTTGTTCCGGCGTGAACGACACGGCGTAGTCGTAGTTGAAATCGCTGTTCGCCGAGGACAGCCAGTCGAACGTCCAGCCCATCCTGCGCTTGAACGCCTCGAGCTTCTGCAGCGGCGCGCGCGAGACCGCGACCAGCGTGGTGTCGCGCGCGGCCAGATGGGGGATCATGCGCTCAAAGCCGTCGACCCAGAACGAGCAGCTCTTGCAGCCTTCGTTCCAGTCCGGCGCGAACATGAAATGCTGCACCACGAGCTGGCTGCGGCCGTTGAACAGATCGGCCAGCGCCACCTTGCCGCTGGCGCCGTCGAACGTGTAGGCCTTGTCGACCTTGACCCACGGCAGCGCACGGCGCTCCTCGCTCAACCGCTCGCGGGCCCGGGTGAATTCCTTCTCATGCGCGAGATGGACTTTGCGGGCGGCGAGCCATTCTTCGCGGGTGACGATCCGGTGCGGCTGCATCAGCGGCTCCTGTGTTCAGGCGAGATAGTTTTCGAGCTTGTCCAGTGACTCGGTCCATCCGCGCTCGTGACCATCCCGCGCGGCCTGGTCGAAGAATTGCTCCTGATGGAAAGTGAGTAGCGTACCGCTTCCGTCCGGCTTCAGGGAAAGCTTGATCAGCGACTCCCGTTCCGGCGTCGAATGCCACGCCCATCCGAACGCCAGCCGCTGGTTCGGCACCACCTGGCGATAGATGCCGGCGACCTCATGATACTCGCCGTCCACCGTGCGAAAGCTGATGCGATAATGGCCGCCAACGCGGAGATCGATAGCGGCCCTGACCGACCCGTCCTTGACTCGCGCAGGCCCGAACCACCGCACTATCTTTTCCGGATCGGTCCACGCGGCATAGACTTTTTCGGGCGGCGCGTTGAGGCGACGCCTGAGGGTGAGGCTCGGCCGGGTGGCGAGACCGGCATCGCCGACAGCGCTTGATTTGACGGCCATTGGTCTTTCTCCACAAAGGCTGCAAGGCGCTCGAGGTTTTCGGACCAGAAGCGCTGGTAGCGATTGAGCCAATCCATCGCCTGCGCCATCGGCCCGGCGGTCAACCGGCACGCCACCGTGCGGCCGGTCTTCTCGCGCGCGATCAGGCTGGCGTCCGACAGCACGTCGAGGTGCTTCATGACCGCGGGCAGCGACATCGCCAATGGCCGCGCCAATTCGCTTACCGACACGCTTTGCCGGTCGCCGAGCCGCGCCAGCAGCGCGCGCCGGGTCGGATCGGCGAGCGCGGCGAAAGTGCGGTCCAGCACCTCTTCTCGATAGTTAACCATTAGGTTTAGTATACCGTCGCAAACCAACGCGGGTCAAGCCCGCGCAAGCAAAGCCCGCGCAAGAAAAATCAATCGTTATGATAATGCCGGTAGTGGCGTCCGCGCCGCTGCGGCGGGCCGAACGCGACGCGCGGATTGATGTTGCAATACAGGTGACGGCCGGACGCGCTCGCCATGCACTGCGCATACGTCTCGAACGCGCAGTCGCCGGGAACCCCCAGGCCGCGGCCCTGGAGACAATAGGGATAGTCGTAGGCGGCGGCGGGCGCGGCACCGGCCATGCTGCCCACAGCGGCCGCCGTCAAAGTCAGCAATGCCAATATCACCTTGCGCATGATCTCTTCTCCTTCGGGTCGGCCGGAACTGGCCGTAGCCTTGACGAGGGCATCGGTTCTTTCTCGCCAGAACCGGGACGTTGCTATTCAGTCTAGCGCGTTTTGTTCAGGTAAACCGGATTTGCCTCGTTCGAATCTTCGTGAATGCAGAACCGCGCGAGCTCGAGGAAGGTTGCAAGAATGCGGCTTCATTCCACCTTCAGGCCGGCGGACTCGACCACCTTCTTCCATTTCTCGGTCTCGGCCTTGATCTGATCGCCAAAGGCCTCCGGCGGCTGGATCAGCGGCTCGCCGCCGAGGTCGATCAGCCTGGCCTTGATCGCCGGCTCGGCCAGCACCGCGTTGATCTCCATGTTCAGCCTGTCGATGATTTCCTTCGGGGTGTTCCTTGGCACGCCCATGCCGAACAGCGCGCTCGCCTCGTAGCCGGCAACGGTCTCGGCCAGCGTCGGCACGTCGGGCAACAGCGCGGATCGCGCCGTCGAGGTCACCGCCAGCGCGCGCAACGAGCCGGCGCGGATATGCTGGATGATGGAAGGCATGTTGTCGAAGATCAGCTGGACCTGGCCGCCGAGCAGGTCGGTAATCGCGGGCGCCGCGCCGCGATAGGGCACGTGCTGCATCCTGACGCCGGTCATCGCCATGAACATCTCGCCGGACAGATGCACCGACGTGCCGTTGCCTGATGACGCCATGTTGACCTTGCCCGGATTGGCCTTCACATAGGCGATGAACTCGGCGACCGTGTTCGCGGGCACGTCCTTGTTGACCGTCATGACGTTGGGCACGCGATTGAACGCGGCGACCGGCGCGATATCGCGGACGAAGTTGAATTTCAGGTTGGTGTAGAGCGAGGCGTTGATGTAGTTCGCGGGATTGACCAGCAGCACGGTGTAGCCGTCGGGCTCGGCGTTGACGACGGATTCGGTGGCAATATTGTTGCCGGCGCCGGGTTTGTTCTCGATCACGAACTGCTGGCCGAGCCGTTCCGAAAGCCGCGCGCCGATCAGCCGCGCGATGATATCGGTGGCGCCGCCCGGCGGATACCCGACAACCCAGCGCACCGGCCGGGCCGGATAGTCCAGCGCCGCGGCACCGCCGATCGAGGCGATCGCAAAAAGGCCGATGGTGGTCAGGCAAAGCGCGGCGCGACGCGAAATCATGAACTTTCTCCCTGCTGGTCCGGGTTCGGCGCCCGGACCGTTTCTATTGAGCCGTTTCCATTGAATTGACCGCGGCGCGCGTTGTAACAAACAAAGCCGGATGCGGCCAGTGCGACCCGTGCGCCTGCCAACCGCGACGAAAGGATAAGCCATGTCTGTCAAGGTCAATGCGCTCGATCACCTCGTAATCAACGTTTCCAATGTGGCGCGTTCCACCGAATGGTATCGCAACATCCTCGGCATGGAGGTCAGGCTATTCGACCCCGGCCAGGGCCAGACACCGCGGACCTCGCTGATCTTCGGGAACCAGAAGATCAATGTACGGCCGCACGACGCCGACAAGGCCGAGTGGTTCACCGCCGACCATGAAACCGCGGGCAGCGACGATCTCTGCTTTCTCACCGCGAGCACGCCGGAGCAGGTGGTCGCGCATTTGAAGGCGAACGGCGTCGCGATCGAGGAAGGCCCGGTGGCCAGGCAAGGCGCCCGCGGCACGCTGCGCTCGGTCTATTGCCGCGATCCCGACGGCAGCCTGATCGAGATTTCGTCGTATGAGGGGGACGCCGCTTAACCTTTCCCCGTCCTTGCGAGGAGCGACTTGTCCGCCGTAGCTCGACGAGCGAAGGCGGAAGCGACGAAGGAGAACGGCTCCATAATTGCGATTTGATCGTGGCGCGATCCAATGGCACAAATGCCTTCCGGACAACACCAGGCTAAAGCAGCCGGAAACGCTGCGTGGGAGGAACGATGTCCAGTTCACGGCTGGCGCCGGGTATCGTGGGACCGTTCGCGGGGCTCGATGTGCCATGGCTCTTACGGATGCGCGCCGAGGTGCGCCGCGAACATCCGTTCCTGATCTGGGCGCCGTTCGATGCACCGGCGCGGAGCTGGTGCTATGGCGAATTCCACGCGCGCGTCGGCGCGCTGGCCGCGGGGCTCGTCAAACGCGGCGTCAGACCCGGCGAATATGTGCTGATCCACCTCGACAATTGCATCGAGGCCATGCTGGCCTGGTTCGCCTGCGTCGAGCTCGGCGCGATCGCGGTCACCACCAACACCCGCTCGGCGCCGGCGGAGATGGAATATTTCGCCGGCCATTGCGGCGCGGTTGCCGCGATCACCCAGCCGGCCTATGCCGGGATGATCTCGGCGCATTGCCGCGGCTTGCGCTGGATGGCGGTGATTTCGCATGACGCCGGCGCGGCGCCGGCGCAAATGGCGCCGCGCGGTGACCGCTTCGAGTCCCTGTTCGCTGACAGCGCCGACCGGCCGCGCCGTCCGACCGATCCGCTGGCGCCGTGCAGCGTGCAATATACCTCCGGCACCACGTCGCGCCCGAAGGCGGTGCTGTGGACCCACGCCAATGCGCTGTGGGGCGCCAGGGTGAACGCCGCGCACGAGGATCTGCATCAAGGCGACGTGCACCAGACCTATCTGCCGCTGTTCCACACCAACGCGCTGGCCTATTCGATGCTGGCGACGCTGTGGGTCGGCGCATCCTGCGTGATCCAGCCGCGGTTTTCCGCCAGCCGGTTCTGGCCGGTGGCGCTTGAGCATGGCTGCACCTGGACCTCGACGATCCCGTTTTGCATGAAGGCGCTGCTCGAGCACGAGATTCCGAACAATCACAGGTTTCGGCTGTGGGGCACCGCCGTGTGCCAGCCGCCGCCGTTTGCCGGGTTCGGCGTCAAGATCATCGGCTGGTGGGGCATGACCGAGACCATCACCCACGGTATCGTCGGCGATGTCGACCAGCCCAACACACCGATGTCGATCGGCCGGGCGGCGGCAGAATACGAGATCCGCATCACCGATGACGATGGCTCACCGACCGAGGTCGGCGGCACCGGCAACCTGCTGATCGAGGGCATTCCCGGCCTGTCGCTGTTTTCAGAATATCTGCACAATGAAACGGCCACCCGTGAAAGTTTTGACGAGCATGGCTTCTTCATCACCGGCGATCGGGTCACGCTGCTCGACCACGGCTTCATCAAGTTCGGCGACCGCGCCAAGGACATGCTGAAGGTCGGCGGCGAGAACGTCGCGGCCTCCGAGATCGAACAGGTGATCGCCACGGTGCCCGGCGTGCGCGAGGCCGCGGTGGTGGGCAAAAGGCATCCGATGCTCGACGAAGTGCCCGTCGTGTTCATCATCCCGCAGGCCGGCGTCGACCGCGCGCCGGCGAATCTGCACGACGCCGTGATGGCCGCCTGCCGCAATTCGCTGGCGGACTTCAAGGTGCCGCGCGAGATTCGTTTCGTCGATGAAATGCCGCGCTCCACGCTGGAGAAGGTGGCGAAGGCGGAATTACGCAAGATGCTGGGGTGAAGGTGCCAAGGATGGGTTTTCCCTGCAAGGTCCGGGCCTGATGCCTTCAGCCGGCCCGATCGTCCCGTCCGAACGGATCGGCACCATCGGCGTCCTTCGTGGGATCGCGCTTTCTGGTGCCGGAGGTAGCGGCTGACCACGGAGGTTCGCCAGTTCCGCGGTTTGGCCGACCGGTCAACCGTTCCCAAATGCGACTGGCCTGAACGCCTGCAGCATTTGCTGGTCGAGCTTGCCGCCCATCTCTTCCATCATCGAAAACGCCGTGATGTGCGTGAACTGCAGCCGGTAGGCGCGATTCTCCACCAATGCGGCGTAGATATCCACGATCGTCGTCAGGCGAACGATATCGCTGATCTGGCTGCCGCTCAGGCCATTGGGATATCCGGTGCCGTCGAGAAATTCATGGTGGTGCAGCACCACGTCGAGCATTTCCGGCGGGAAGCCGCCCTGGGCCGCGAGCGCCTCATAGCCGCGGCGCGGATGCTTGCGCATCTCCATCGTTTCGTCCTCGGTCAAGTCGTCCGGCTTATCCAGCAGCGCGACCGGAATGAAGGCCTTGCCGACGTCGTGCAGCAGCGCGGCGCGGGCAAGACGGCGCTGATCGTCCTCGCGCATGCCGAGATGCTGGGCGAACGCGACCGCGAAGCCGGTGACGAAAAGGCAGTGACGATAGCTGGCGGCGTGATGACAGCCGACCGTCGTCAGCCATTCCCGCAGCGAAGAGTGCTTGATGGCCTTTAGAATCCTGGTTTCGGCCGCGACGATATCGCTGAATTTCAGCGGCTCGCCCGCCGGCAGTCTTTCGAACATCTTGACCATGACCGCGTGCGCGGCCTCGACGCCCCGGTTCAGCGCCTTGCCGCGATCCGTCGCGTCAAAGCCGCCGTTGTCCGGAAACGCGGCGCGGATGCGCTGCAGGATGCCGCGCGCATCGAACGGCCGCGAGATGGTGTCGGTGGCGCCCAGCGCCCAGGCCTGCATCGTCGCGTGATGCAGGGCATCGGCGAGCACGAACAGCCGCGGCACCTCGCGGTAGGCTTCGCTCCGCAGCTTGCTGCGCACCAGTTGCACGCTTTCGGCGGAGCGCAAATTGATATCGACCACGATCCCCGAAAGATCGACGGCAGGCGTGTCGGGGATTTCCGACGTCGAGATGGTGTCAACCTCGCCGACGGATCGCAGAATGTCGGCCAATTCGCTGCTTTGATCGCTTCGATCCGAAGCCAGCAGCAGCCGGCGTTTCGACGAAGTCTTGTTGGTTGACGCTGTCATGAATCCCCGGGGGCTGGCGGTGACGGCCGACATCCCAGTTTAACCGCCATCCGTTCCCCTCGGCTTAATGGGCATGCTGAACGCCGAGCTAGCGCGGACATTACAATTTTAGGCATCGCGTATTCTGCGCGCGTTCCGGTCGACCGTGAAAAAAATCCGCCGGAGAAAATCTCCGGCGGATCATCTCGATCAGTGCTGCGCGGCTTATGCCTTCATGTTCGCCTTCACCGCCTCTGCCGTGATCGGCAGAGATCGGATGCGGGCGCCGCAGGCGTTGAAGATCGCGTTGCCGAGCGCGGGCGCGACCACCGTGACCGCCGGCTCGCCGACGCCGGTGGCCTTTTCGCCATTGGCGATGACGTTGACGGCCACTTCCGGCATCTGACTCATCCGCAAGGGTGTGTAGGTGTCGAAGTTGGTCTGCTCGATACCGCCGTCCTTCAGCGTCGCCTTCTCGTACATCGCGAGCGAAAGGCCCCACAGCGCCGCGCCCTCGACCTGGGCGCGGATGTTGTCGGGATGCACCTGGGTGCCGACGTCGGTGGCCACGGTCAGCTTCTTGACCTTGACCTCGCCCGAGGGCGCGACCGCAACATGCGCGACGCAGGCGGTCCAGCTCGCGGTCGCCCGCTCCTGCGACGAGACGCAGGCGACGCCCATGCCCTCGCCTTTCGGCAATTGCTTGGTGCCGTAGCCGGCCATGCCCATCGCGGCGAGCAGGGTGTTGCGCAGGCGTTGCGCACCACCGTCGTTCTTGCCCTTGCCGTCCAGCAGCGCGATCCGGTACTGCGCTGGATCCTTGCCGGCCGCATGCGCGAGCTCATCGATCATGCTTTCGACCGCCCAGAAGGTCCAGCCCGGCGCCACTGACCGCAACTGTCCCGACGGGGTGGCGTTGTGCGCCAACTCGTTCTTGATCGCGCGGACATTGTGATTGGGCACGGAATAGAAGAAGTCCGCGCCGTTCACGGTGAACGCGTCCAGCGGCCCCTTCTTGTCGACCGAAGGCGACAGGAAATCGGGGATTCCCCACCGCGCGGTCGGCCAGGCCGAAACCACGTCGTGATTGAGCGCGATCAGCTTGCCATCGGCATCGAGACCCGCCTTCACCTTCTGGAAGGTCAGCGGGCGCGAATAGTCCATGGTCATGTCGTTTTCGCGCGAATAGATCACCTTGACCGGCTTGCCGACGGCCTTCGCCGCCTGCACCGCAG
>NZ_JBAVNZ010000615.1:0-2083 GCF_049691595.1 Bradyrhizobium sp. | reverse complement strand
GTTCATCGAAGCCCAGCGCGCCGACGATCCCGTCGCCGCGGTCATGCTGGCGGAGGAAGCGCTGAAACTTTCGCCATCGTCGTCCTGGGCCTCGCATGCCGTGCTCGGCTTCTGCTGCGCCAGGGGCGACTGGAACGGCGCGCTGACGATCCTCGACAACAATCTCGCCTCCGGGCTGATCGACAAGCCAGCCTATCGGCGGCAGCGCGGCGTGCTGCTGACGGCGCGTGCGCTGGAATTGCAAAATGTCGATCGCGATCTTTCCCGCGAGAGCGCGATGGAAGCGGTCGGGCTGGCGCCGACCCTGGTGCCGGCCGCGGTGCTCGCCGGCAAATTCGAGAGCGAGGCGCATCAGGTGCGGCGATCGATGCGCATCATCGAAGCGGCGTGGCTGGCGCAGCCGCATCCCGATCTCGCCGACGCCTATGCGCATGTCAAACTCGGCGATTCCGCGCGGCAGCGGCTGGTGCGGGTCGAGACGCTGGCCTCGAAGGCGCCTGGTCATATCGAGGGCGCGCTGGCGATCGCGCGCGCGGCGATCGACGCCGCCGAATTCGCCAAGGCGCGCGAGGCGCTGGCGCCGTTCATCGCCGCGCCGACGCAGCGGGTGGCGCTGCTGATGGCGGAGATCGAGCGCACCGAGCATGGCGACAGCGGCCGGGCCCGGGCATGGACCTTGCGCGCGGTGCGTGCGCGGCACGATCCGGCCTGGACGGCGGACGGCTATGTCAGCGATCGCTGGCGCCCGGTGTCGCCGGTCACTGGCCGGATTGATGCCTTTCAGTGGCGGACGCCGGTCGCGAGCCTGCCGTCCGACAAGCAAGCGCCGATCGAATCCCCGGCGTTCGAGGAGGCCATGCTGGCGCCGCCAGCGCCGCGGGAGGGCGAAACCGCGGGAAAGAAGCTGGTCGAATCGCCGCGCGAGACTGTGGTGGAGGCGGCTGCGCCCCCGATCGAGCCGGCGCCGCCGGCCGCGCAGGACAATGCCCCGCTGGCCACGGCCGTCATCGAGCCGGCCCCCGCCGCGCCGCCTGCGCCCTCACCCCCGCTGCCCGCGGAATCGGCGCCGGCCGTGGCGACGCCCGTGTTCCGCGCCCGCCAGGATATCGCGAAACGGGTTCCTGCCAGCATTCCGGCGGTAATCCCGCTGCTCCGCGCGCCCGACGATCCCGGCACCGACGACGACGGCCCGCGCGACGAATTTTCCGAACAAGTCGGTCCGCCCAAAACCCAGGCCGGCGGCTGGCGCGGGTTTTTGTCCCGCTTGGGGAACTGAGCGGCCCCCTGCGGGAGTTGCTTTTCCTTGCCAATCCGGCCGGTGCCCGATATCAGGTGCGCACGCGTTTTCAGGCAATTGCCGGACGCGGCCCGCTTGGTCCGCCGCAATAGCTCAGTTGGTAGAGCACGTCATTCGTAATGACGGGGTCACAGGTTCGAGTCCTGTTTGCGGCACCAGTGTTGGCGGATTCCCTTCGTCCGCAGTTGAGGACGTTAGCGCAATACTTCCGTGAAACCTGCCCAAAGCGCTCACACTGCTCTTAGGAGTTCTTTGGTCTTTTCGAAGGCCGTCCGTGCAACTGCGCTGTATGCGTCTTTGATCGACAGTTGAGCAATCGCTGCGCTCACGAAGTCGGGATTCTGCCTATCCATCGCAGTTAACGTTTTTGCAACGGCGTCGCGATAGGCGCGCAATTCTCGTATAATTGCTTCCGCGTACTCTCCGCTTCCCGCCGCGATGTCGAAAATGTCCCGTGGCATAATGTTCGAGCCTCGGTGATAAATTTTCTTCGCGATAATCTCCGGAATCTTTTCCAATAAAACCGTTTCGCCTTCAACAGTCATTTGTGTCGTTGGCGACGATGTCAGCGCGTTCCCGACGATGAAATCGATCTCGCCAATCTCAAATGCCAGCTTTAGGAATTTCGTTCCGTCGCCTTTGTCTTCGCTTGCCAAAACTCCGAAATCGAAGTCGCGTTTCTGCGGATCGAGAAAAGGAAGTAGCTGCGCGTCCGGAAGAAAAATATCGAGGTCGTGGCTTTCTCGGTGGTCGATCTGCAGCATCATGGCTGTGCCGCCGCCCAAC
>NZ_JBAVNZ010000614.1:0-2116 GCF_049691595.1 Bradyrhizobium sp. | reverse complement strand
CCTCAGGGCCCAACTCAGCGGTTAGGTCGAGCTGATGCTCAATCCCGCCCAGCGGGACCAACACTCGCGTCTTGCCGTGCCCGAAGTCCATCAGGTCGTCTAGCCTAAGGATGATGCGTCTTGGCTCAGTCATGGACTCAAACTGCGGCGGTGAAATGGAGTTGGGGAACGACCCGCCACCACCGTTAATCAGGGCATCGATCTGATCGGCCGTCGTCGATTGCCCACCGTATGTATCCACGAAATCGATACGGTTGCCCGTTGCCGTGAGAAGGGGACCCGCTTTCTTAGACAGTTTTCGCGGTCGGGATAAGTGGGACTCCGCGGTTAAGCTGCCGCCGCGAGCGGCAACGATTTGAAGTACACGGCATCCGGCGTCTGCCGGTCAAGCGACCGATGCGGACGGCGGGTGTTGTAGAAGGTCACGTAGCGGCCGATGCCGGCCTTGGCCTCGGACACCGACTCGTAGGCATGCAGATAGACCTCCTCGTACTTGATCGACTTCCACAGCCGCTCCACGAACACGTTGTCGCGCCAGGCGCCGCGGCCGTCCATGCTGATCCGGACCCGGTGCCGGGTCAGGACCTGGATGAACGCGGCCGCGGTAAATTGCGAGCCCTGATCGCTGTTCATGATCTCCGGCGCTCCGTAGCGGGCGATGGCCTCCTCGACGGCCTCGATGCAGAAGTCGGCGGTCAGCGTGTTGGAGATGCGCCAGGCGAGGATCCTGCGGCTATACACGTCGATGACCGCGGCCAGATAGACGAAGCCGCGCGCCATCGGGATGTAGGTGATGTCGGTGGCCCACACCTGGTTCGGACGATCGATGACGAGACCGCGCAGCAGATACGGGAACACCGGGTGGCGCGGATGACGCCGGGAAGTGTTCTGCCGACGATAAATCGCACTGATCCCCATCTTCCGCATCAGGTTGCGCACATGTTTGCGGCCGATCGCGTGGCCTTCCTGGTTCAGCAGGTCGCGCAACAGCCGGCTGCCGGCAAAGGGCAGTTCCAGATGCAACTCGTCGATCCGGCGCATCAGCGCCAGATCCGCATCCGAGACCGTTACCGGCCGGTAATACAGGGAAGCCCGCGACAACGCCAAGAGCTCGGCCTGCCGGGTCAGGCTGAGCTCGTGGTCCTGGTCGATCATCGCTTTGCGCTCGGTCCGGGCAGCCGTCCGAGCGCGCCGGATAAAAAATCGTTCTCCAGCGCCAGCTGGCCGATCTTGGCATGCAGCTCCTTGACGTTGACCGTTTCCCCGGCGCCACCGCGCTCCGTGCCAAAGACTTCGGCGGCACGCTCCAAGAGCTGGCCTTTCCAGTGCGTGACCTGATTCGGATGCACGTCAAATCGCTCGGCCAGCTCGACCACGGTCTGCTCGCCCTGGAGCGCCGCCAGCGCCACCTTGGCCTTGAACACCGCCGAGTGGTTACGGCGCGATCGCTTGCTCATGGTTCTCCTCCTTCGAGAGCGATATCCTCGCTCCCAACAGGCGGAGTCGCCACTTATCCCGCTGTCTCAGTTGGCGGGTCCACTTCTCCCGCGAACTCCTATACCTACGGCTATGACCTGCTCGATCGGCTGACCAGTGGCGTCAAGACCGGCAGCACCCGCGGCTGGACCTACGATGCGAACGGCAATCGCCTGACCGAGACCGGTGCTTCGGCTTCGACCTACACGATCAGCACGACCAACAACCGCATCAGTTCGATCAGCGGGGCGCTGCCACGCACCTATGCTTACGACCCGGCCGGCAACGTGCTGAGCTACGCCACCGTCACCGCGACCTACAACAACCGCGGGCGCATGAAGACCCTGAAGAAGGGCACGGTCACTGCCAGCTACGTGTACAACGCGCTCGGCCAGTTCGTGAAGCAGAGCGGCGGGCCCTCGGGCACGCTGCTTTATGTCTATGACGAAGCCGGCCATCTGCTGGGCGAGTACACTTCGACCGGTGCGCTGGTGCAGGAGACCCTCTGGATGGGCGACACGCCGGTGGCGAGCATTCGGCCGGGGACGCCGGCTCTGATTTACTACGTGCACACCGATCATCTCGACACGCCGCGCCGGGTCACCCGCCCCAGCGACAACAAGCTGATGTGGAGCTGGTA
>NZ_JBAVNZ010000613.1:0-27463 GCF_049691595.1 Bradyrhizobium sp. | reverse complement strand
CCGGGCAGCTCGACCGCGCCGTCCAGCGGCGACTTCGCCTGCGCGGCGCGCGCGACCGCCCGGGCGACCGGATGATGGCTGGCAAGCGCCAGCCGGCCGGCGAGGCCAAAGATCGCCGCCGGTACGCTCGCGGCGTTGACCACGTCCAGCTCGGGCAAGGTCAGCGTCCCGGTCTTGTCGAACACGATGGTATCGATCCTGGCGACCCGCTCGATCGCGTCGCCGGAATTGATCAGCACGCCGTTGCGGAACATGGCGCCGGCCACCACCGTCTGCACCGCCGGTATCGCAAGCCCAAGCGCACAAGGGCAGGTGATGATGAGCACCGCGATCGCGGTCACGACGGCATCGTGCCAGTTCGCGCCAAGCATCGCCCAGCCCAGCATCGTCAGCAGCGCCGTGGCATGCACCACCGGCGCATAGAGCCGCGATGCCCGGTCCGCCAGCCGCACATAGCGCGAACGCGCCTGCAGCGCATTTTCAAGCAACCTCGATATCTCGGCGAGCAGCGTGCCTTCGGCCGCGGCCGCAACGCGGACGCGCAACGTGCCGGAGATGTTGAGCGTACCGGCATAGACCTGCGTGCCGCGCTCCGCCCTGACATGAAGCGTCTCGCCGGTAATCAGACTTTGGTCGATCTCCGACCGGCCCTCGATGACGTTGCCGTCGATCGCGGACCGCTCGCCCGGCCGCAGCAGCACGATATCGCCGGCGCGGATGGCCGAGGCCGGCACCTCGCAGACTTCGTCGGTACTGACGAATTTGGCGGCGGTTTCAGCCTTGAGCGCGGCGAGATTGCCGGCGACGGCACGGGTGCGGCGGCGCATGTTCTGGTCGAGAGTGCGGCCGGCCAAAAGGAACGTCAGCAGCATGATCGCCGCATCGAAATAGGCGTGCTCGGCGTGATGCACGGTTTCGACCACCGACATGCCCAACGCGAGGATGACGCCGATCGAGATCGGAACGTCCATGTTGACGCCGCGGGCCTTGAGCGCCTCGAACGCCGAGCGGAAAAACGGCTGGCCGGCATAAGCCGCCGCCGGCAACGCAATCAGGGCGGACAGCCAGTGAAAAAAGTCCCGCTGTTCGGGCAGCATGTCGGTCACATTGCCCGACCACACCGGCACCGACAGCATCATGACGTTCATGGTGGCGAATGCCGCGACGCCGAGGCAGCGTAGCAGATACTGCGAGCGCTCCGCCTCGACCAGTTCGGCGCGGACCGGCTCGAACGGATAGGCCTTGTATCCGAGCTCGGCGAGCCGGTCGATGAACTGTGCCGGATCGAGCCTGCCCTTCTTCCATTCCAGCGCCAGCCGGCGGTCGGTCAGGTTGACCCGCGCGCGCGTCACATCCGGGATCGCGGACATCCCGCGCTCGATCTTGGCCATGCAGCCCGCGCAACTAACCCCCTCGACCGCGAGATCGATATGGGCAAGGCCCGCGTCCACCTCCCTGACGTAGCTTGAGAAGTCCCGTGTCAATTGCATCCGGCGACCCCGCTAGTTCAGCATGATGCGGTTCCTGGACAGGAACATTCGCGCACCCCTGGCATCGCCCTCGAGCACCAGATCCCACTGCCCCGGCATCACGTCAGGCGCGTTTCCGCGATAGATTCCGATGCCCGCTTCCGCCAATGCGAACGGCCTGTCCACCCGTTTGTCGGTCGGCCGCTCCAGGCGGCCGGCGAATTTCAGGCCGCTCAACGGCACGCCCTTCGCATCGCGCGCCTCGATCCGCACCATAGTGACGCCGTCGGCACCGCGCGCGACATGCGCATCGATCTTCCAGCCGCGGCGCTCCTGATCGCGCGCGGCCGCGATCTGCCGCTCGTAGGCCAGGCTAGCGCCATAGGCGCTGTCCACTTCCGTGCCCGGCAGCGTTTCGATCGCGAACCTCATCATCAGCAGGTTGACGCCGATCACCACCGCGAAGAACGAGATGAGCCAGAGCAGGACCATTCCCCCGGTCAACGGCTTCGCTGCGGTCAACGGCTTGCGCATATCAGAACCTCATGGGGCCACAAAATGGTCGGTAGCCGACGCCGTCTCGCCGAGGCCGATGTCCGTCACCCTGAATTTTACCGGGACCGACTTTTCGGTATTGCCCTCGGACGGTGCGCTCACCAGCACGCGAAGCTCGGTGGTTTGATCGCGGCCGATGACGATCATCGGCCGGTCCTGCGTGACCGAATCGGTCCCGACGACATGGACCGTCGAATTGACCGGACCGTCGACATCGATGGCGATGACGCGGTCGAAACCGCGCTTGTTCAAGAGGCGGACCGTGTAGGCGTTGCGGATCGATCCATCGCTGAGTCTCACGGCGACGGGATTGCGGTCGTGCAGGACGTTGATGTCGAGCAGCGACCGGTTCAGCAGCGCATACAGCATGACCGCGCCGACGGTTGCAATCAGCGCGGCATAGACCAGCGTGCGCGGCCGCACGATACGATAGATTTCCGGCTTTCCCGCTCGCCGCCGGTGAATATTGAAGTCGTTGTCATATCCGATCAGCCGGGTCGGCCGGCCAACCTTGTTCATGACGGTGTCGCAGGCATCGATGCAAAGGCCGCACTGGATGCATTCGAGCTGCGGCCCGTCGCGGATATCGATGCCGGTCGGGCAAACCGCGACGCACTGATAGCAGTCGATGCAGTCGCCGGCCTTCTCGCCGCGGGCATGCAATTCATTGGCCTTTTTCAGCGAGTAGCGCGGTTCGCCACGATCGTATCGGTAGGTGACGTTGAGCGCCCATTCATCGGTCAGTGCCGCCTGGATGCGTGGCCACGGGCACATGTAGACGCAGACCTGCTCGCGCATGTGGCCAGCGAGCAGATAGGTCGTGGCGGTCAGGATCGCGATCCAGATATAGGCGATCATCGGCGCCTGGAAGGTGGCGAGTTGCTTCACCAAGGTCGGGGCGTCGTTGAAATACAGTACCCAGGCGCCGCCGGTCCACCATGCGATCATCAGCCAGATCGAATGTTTGAGGACGATCTCGGAGAAGCGCCGAAGCTTCCACGCGCTGCCGGCGGCATCCTTCTTCATGCGCGCGCGGCGGTCGCCCTCGACCAGGCGTTCCACCGCGTAGAACAGGTCGGTCCATACCGTTTGCGGGCAAAGGTACCCGCACCAAACGCGGCCGCCGACCGCGTTCATCAGAAACAGGGTGATCGCGGCGACGATCAACAGCCCGGTGAAATAGTAGACTTCCTGCGGCCACAGCTCGATGAAGAAGAAATAGAAACGCCGGCTGGGAAAGTCGATCAGGACCGCCTGGTCGGGCGCGCCCAGACCGCGGTTCCAGCGCACGAAGGGCAGGAAATAATAGACGCCGAGGCAGCCGGCCATCAGCCCCCATTTGACGCGGCGGAACGTTCCGGAGACCTTTTGCGGATAGACTTTCTTGCGCGCCGCATAGAGCGGCCCGTCGTCGAGAGCTTCCAGGTCATCCGCGAGGACAGGCTCGTTCATTGAGGCGGCGATCTCGTTTCCCGACTGAGCCTAGGCGCAATTTTGGAAGCGGGATTGATTCACCTCAAGGAAGCGGCCGCTTCACTGGCCGCCGCCGAGGGAATGCACATAGACCGCGAGCGCCTTGATGGTCGGGGCGTCGAGACGGCCGACCCATGCGGGCATCACACCACCCCGCCCGTTGGTGACGGTCTCGACGATCGCGGCCTCGTCCGACCCGTAGAGCCATATCTTGTCGGTCAGGTTCGGCGCGCCCAGTTCCTGATTACCCTTGCCGGCATCGCCATGGCAGGAGGCGCAATTATCCGCAAAGATCTTGCTCCCGGCGACGGCGTTGAATCCCGGGCCGGTCGACAGTCCGGACAGCGACCTGACATAGTTCGCGACCGTGGCGATTTCGGCCGGTTTCAGGACGCCCTCCTTGCCGAACGCCAGCATCGCACCCTCGCGGGTTTTGGAGTGTCCGGAGCGCGCGCCATACTGGATGGTCTGCTCGATCTGATCGAGCTTGCCGCCCCACAGCCAATCGTCGTCATTGAGGTTCGGGAAGCCCCTGGCGCCGGCGCCGCCGCTGCCGTGGCACGGCGCGCAGTTATCGCCAAACGCTGCCTTGCCGCGGGCGCGTGCGAGGGCAAGCAGGGCCGGATCCTTTTCGATTTCAGCAAGCGGGGCCGCGCCAAGCGCGACCATCTTGTCGCCCCGGATCTTCTCGAGATTGGCGAGTTCGACGGCGACATCGGCGCGCGATGAGTAATTCAATATCCCGCTGGTATGGCTCCACAATAACGGCCATGCCGGATAAAACACCCAGTATCCGATGGCCCAGACGATGGTTAAGTAAAAGGTGATGATCCACCAGCGCGGCAGCGGCGTATTCAGTTCCTTGATGCCGTCCCACTCATGGCCGGTGGTCGACCTGCCCGAGACTTTGTCGATGTCGTGAGTTTCGGTCATGATGCTGTCATTCCTCCCGCAGCGGCATGCGCGCCGCGGCGTCGAACGTCGCCTTGTTACGCGGCCAGAACGCATACAGCGCAATCGCCAGGAAGATTCCGACAAAGACCGGCGTCCACAGCGTCGTCACCAGTTCGGACGCCAGATTCTGAGCGGTTATGATCGCCTTCATGCCCATCGCCCTCAGCGCAGATTTGCTTTTTCGTTGTAGAGCTTGAAATCGACCAGCGTGCCGAGCATCTGCAAGTATGCGATCAGCGCGTCCATCTCGGTCGGATTGCCGGCCTTGCCGTCGAAGTTTCGTATCACCGCCTTGGGATAGCGTTTTGCAAACGCATCCGCGCCAGTACCGTCAGGATCGGTCTGCGCCTTGAGGTCGGCTGCCGCATTGGCGATCTGGTCGTCCGAATAAGGCACTCCGACGGCGCGGCTGGTGCGCAGATGATCGGCCATCGAGGCGGTATCGATCTCGGTCTCGGCCAGGAACGGATAGCCGGGCATCACCGACTGCGGCACGATCGCACGTGGATCCTTCAGATGCGTCACGTGCCAGTCGTCGGAATATTTGGCCCCGACGCGGGCGAGATCAGGCCCGGTGCGCTTGGAGCCCCACTGGAAGGGGTGATCATACATGCTCTCGGCCGCGAGCGAGTAATGCCCGTAGCGCTCGACCTCGTCGCGCAGCGGCCGGACCATCTGCGAGTGGCAGAGATAGCAGCCCTCGCGGACATAGATATTGCGGCCGGCCAGTTCGAGCGGCGTATAGGGCCTGATCCCGTCGACCGCCTCGATCGTGCTCTTCAGATAGAACAGCGGCGTGATCTCGACCAGGCCGCCGATCGCGATCACTGCCAGAATTCCGACGATCAGAATGATCGAATTCCTTTCAAAGATCTGATGGCGCGTCCAGGCTGACATCTAACCGCTCCTCATTCCGCCGGCTGAAGGGCGAGCGGCGACTGCACTTCCGCCTCGCCGACGCGCACCGTCATCCAGAGATTATAGGCCATGATCAGCGATCCGATCAGGAACAGCGCGCCGCCGCCGGCGCGTATCACATAGAACGGATGCATCGCTTCCACGGTTTCGATGAAGGAATATTCGAGGAAGCCCAGCGAGGTGTAGGCACGCCACATCAATCCCTGCAAGATACCCGACACCCACATCGCCGAGATGTAGAGGACGATGCCCAGCGTCGCAGTCCAGAAATGCCAGTTGACGAGTTTGAGGCTGTAGAGGCCCTTGCGATTCCATAACCAGGGAACCAGGCAATACAGCGCGCCGAACGAAACGAATCCGACCCAGCCCAGCGCGCCCGAGTGAACGTGACCGATGGTCCAGTCGGTGTAATGGCTGAGCGAGTTCACGACCTTGATCGACATCATCGGGCCTTCGAAGGTCGACATGCCGTAGAAGGCGACCGACACCACCAGCATGCGCAGCACCGGATCGGTGCGAAGCTTGTCCCAGGCGCCCGACAGCGTCATCAGGCCGTTGATCATGCCGCCCCAGGACGGCATCCACAGCATGATGGAGAACGTCATGCCGAGCGTCTGGGCCCAGTCGGGCAGCGCGGTGTAATGCAGGTGATGCGGACCGGCCCAGATGTAGAGAAAGATCAGCGCCCAGAAATGGATGATGGAGAGACGATAGGAATAGATCGGCCGTTCGGCGCGCTTGGGAATGAAATAGTACATGATGGCGAGGAAGCCGGCGGTGAGGAAGAAGCCGACGGCGTTGTGCCCGTACCACCACTGGAACATCGCATCCTGGACGCCGGCCCAGGCGACATAGGATTTCGATCCGAACACCGATACCGGCAGCGCCGGATTGTTGCCGAGGTGCAGCACTGCGATGGTGACGATGAAAGCGAGATAGAACCAGTTGGCGACAAAGATGTGCGGCTCCTTGCGCTTGACCAGCGTCATCAGGAACACCAGCAGATAGGTGACCCAGACGATGGTCAGCCAGAGATCGGCGTACCACTCCGGTTCGGCGTATTCTTTCGACTGGGTGACGCCGAGCAGATAGCCGGTGCCGGCGATCAGAATGAAGAAATTGTATCCGACAACCACAAACCAGGGCGCCAGGTCGCCGGCGAGGCGAACCCGGCAGGTCTTCTGAACGACGTAGAATGAGGTGGCGATGAGAACATTGCCGCCGAATGCGAAGATGACCGCCGAGGTGTGCAGCGGCCGCAGCCGGCCGAAACTGGTCCATGGCAGATCGAAATTGAGCGCGGGCCAGGCCAGTTGACATGCGATCAGGAGGCCTACGGCAAATCCGGCGATGCCCCAGAACACCGCAATTGCCGCTGCGAATTTGACCGGACCCAGATTGTAGTTTGGACGGCCATTGATCTCCTGCGCCGGCAGAGCGGCCGGCCGGTCATAGTAGCGATTGAGAATGGCGATCGTCGCCGCAAGGCTGCTTGCCGCCGCCAGCGATGCATGAAAGGCAAACGCGCTGTCGAGCGCCTTGGCCGCCGCGAACACGCAAAAAAAAGATGATACCGCAAAAATCGCCGCCAGGGCGGCTTCACCATGCGTCATTTGCTTGAGGTCTGGGGATTGTGCCATTGCGATTCTTTCGACGCCACGCCGCGGCTTGCCCCGGCAAGTCCGCGTGGCGGTTCAACGGATAATATAATGATTCGGGCGGAGTCCTGTTGGTCAAAAGCTGCGGCGCCTGCCCTTCGGCTCACCGGCGGCCCGCTGCGGCGGGCGGGTATGCATGTCGCCCCAAAACAGCACGCCGGCAAACACCGTGAACACGGACACTACCACCGCCGTGACAATCATCGCATCCATGGGCATCGTTGATCTCCTTTGAAATGAAAACAGCATGTCAGGATCGGTCCGGCGCTCATTGACATGAATCAAACCGGCCCGCCGTCCGGCTCAGGCCGCCGCCAGCGCTTCGGCGCGTTTGCGGTCACGAAGACACACGCCGCCTTTGACGATGTCGATAACCCCTTCCCGTTCGAGCTTGGTGAAGGTGCGGCTTACCGTTTCGATGGTCAGCCCGAGGAAGTCGGCGATGTCCTGCCGGCTCATCGGCAGCGGTATGGTCACCGGATGGGTGCCGGGGTGATCCAGCCGGTCGCGCCAGCTCACGAGGAACGAAGCCACCTTTTCCTCGGCGGTGCGGCGGCCGAGCAGCAGCATCTGGTCCTGGGCCTGATTGAGCTCCCGCGCGGCGAACTCGTTCATGCGGCGCAGGATATGCGGCTTGGTCTCGACGAATTGCCAGAATAGGCTCCTGGAAATCCGGCAGGCGGTGACCGGCCCGATGGCATCGGCCGAACAATTATGGTGATCGCCCGGGCCCGTACCGAGAAAATCCCCGGGCAGCGCAAATCCAATGATCTGCCGGCGGCCGTCCGGCAGCAATTTGGAAAGCCGCACCACGCCTTCCGTCACATTGTAGACCGCGCCCGCGGCTTGCTCTTCCATAAACATCGTCTCTCGGTCGAGCAGACGGATCTGCTGGGTCAGCCTTTCGAACCTCTGAAGCTCGACGGGATCGAGCGCTGCGCATATGCTGAGTGAGAGCGCCTCGCATTGCGGACAGCGCCGTTTTTCGCCGCAAGCCTGGCCTGGAAACAAGAGATGCGGCATCGGTCCCTGTGGTAGGCAGCGGGTGTCTTGACGCTGTGGTTGGTCCGGCCGACGGCAACGGCCCGGCCCCGAGCTGCATCTTAACGAATATCCCGGCCGGGAATTGACATGGATCAAGATCGATCGGCGCAACTCCCGACAATCGGGCCTGCCGCAAGAAAAATCAGGCCAAAAATCAGGCCATGGGTCATGCTTTCGGCGCGCAACGCTCCAGCGCGCGTATAATATCCTCGCGCGCGATGATGCCGGTGAGCCGCTGGTCGGTGTCGATGATCGGCATGCTTCTGATGCGATGACGGACCATCAGCTGAAGGACGCGCGTCAATTTCGTGTCGCTCCTGACATAGATGAATTCAGGCGTCATGACGTCGGCCACGGTTCGCTTCATCAGCTCGTCATAGTGCGGGACCATGCGCGCCGGGGTAAATTCAAAGCAGGCGAGATAGTCGAACTTGGTTACGAACCCCACCACCTGCGACGCCTCCTCCACCGGATAGCCGTTATAGTCGGTCTGCTTGAACATCCGGCCGAGTTCACGAATCGTGACGTCGCGTGTCACCGTTGCGACGTCCCGCGTCATGTAGTCCGATACGACCTGCTCAAGAAATATCCGCAAGCGCCTGTCCGATCGATGTCAGTGATCTGGCATTGCCGCCATTGATAACCGGCCCGCAAGAAACGTTTTGATCGATATCAAACGATCGGCCGGTCATGAAACGGCCTTGGCACTGACCGCTGCCCGGCGGATAACGCTCCATGGCGATCCTGCGTCCGGCTCAGCGCGACAGAAGTGAGCAACGGACCGGCTGCGCGACGAGGTGTTGCGTCACCCCGCCCAGCACCCATTCCCGAAACCGCGAATGCCCATACGCCCCGGCCACGACGACTCCGGCGCCGGCATCGGAAGCGATCCGGTCCAGCTGACCCGCGACATTGCCGCTGTTGTCGGGCACGAGGCCGGAGGCCAGGATGCCGTGGCGGGAAAGCCACGCCACGACGTCCTCGACCTGCCGTGACGCCGCCGCTTGTCCGTCCTCGCGTTCCGCGACCGCGGCAACGATAACCTCCTTCGCCTTACCCAGCATCGGCAGGGCATCGGCAACGGCCCGCCGCGCCTCCGGGCCATCCTTCCAGGCCACCAGGGCGCTTCTGAGGTCCAGCCAGCGAACCGCCGGAGGGACGACGAGGAGCGGCCGCGCCACCTGCATCACGAGATCGTCCGGCCCGGCCAGCGCGAACGGGTCTGCGATCGCCTCGCCACTGCCGGCGGTGACGATGACATCGGCCGCGCGCGCCTCTTTCGCAATGTATGTTGCCGGGATTTCGAGCGCGGAGCGCCATTCGATGTCTTTCGAGCGGCCTGCGACCGCCGCCCGAAAAATTCCTTCCATTTCCGATAGCCGTTGCTTGATCTCGCGTTCGCCCTGATCGATCAAATTCTGGGCCGGCGTTCCCGCCAGAAAATAAGGCGGCGGACTGAATACCGATGCCGCGACCCCGATGATGCCAGCGTCGAACTGTTCGGCAAGCTGGCCGGCAATTTCAACAACCGCCTCGTTCGGATGGTCGATCGACAGGTTGACCATGATGGCCCGGTACGTCATTTGCATCTCCCGCGACCTCGGCTCGCGAAGGACCTCTAGGCCCGCCGTCGAGCCGCGCGATGAGATAGATCAACAAGTCCTGCCGCATCCCGCCTGGGCCGGGCCGACCGGTTTGACCTGAATCAACGGCGGCGCCGCCATCGCGAGTAACATTATAATCCAATTATCAATATCAAGCCGGAGAACGCGGATGCGTGCCCATCAAATCATGACACGGCAGGTCATAACCACCCGAACCGACGCCTCCATTGCCGAGGCTGCGCACACCATGCTGGAGCACCACATCAGCGGCCTCCCGGTGGTCAACGACAGCGGAAAGCTGGTTGGAATCGTCTCGGAAGGCGACTTCATGCGCCGGGCGGAAATCGGGACGCAGAAGCGGCGTCCGCGCTGGCTGAAGCTGTTGCTTGGACCTGGAAGGGAAGCGACCGACTTCGTGCACGAACAGGGCCGCAAGATCGCGGAAATCATGAGTTCGAGGCCGATTACCGTACCCGAGGAGGCCACGCTCGAGGAAGTCTCCGAGATCATGGAAAGGAACGACATCAAGCGCGTCCCCGTCATGCGCGGCGACCAGCTGGTTGGAATCGTCACGCGCACGAATCTCGTCAAGGCGGTGCTTGATCTCGCGCGCGACGTGCCTGACCCGACGGCCGATGACGACCACATCCGGAGCCGGATCCTGGCCGCCATCGAGAAGAAAGACTGGCAACCAATGGGCCTCAGCGTCACCGTACGCGACGGGATCGTGCACCTCAGCGGCGTGATCACGGACGAGCGCTCCAGGCTGGCAACGGTCGTCGCGGCGGAGAACGTTTCGGGCGTCAGGAAAGTTCACGACCATCTTTGCTGGGTCGAGCCAATGTCGGGGATGTTCGTCAACTCGCCGGAAGATCAGCTGAGTGCCAAGGCGAGCTGACCCGGCCGGGCCTTTCCAGACGCGATTGCACCGCCGGCACCGCGCGGCGCAATTGCCCGATGCAGTTCAGGCTTGAGCTTTGCCGGCCCTTGGGACAATAGTCGCCCGACACCATGTCAGCGCCCTGCGGGGCTTTCGCTCGCGTTGCGTTCGAAATGCCGCCGTAGGGTGACATGAATCAAGGGCCAAGCGTGACCAACCAAAACCCGGCGGCGTTCGACGACCCCCTTCGTGACAGGCGTTTCCGGCTCGGCATCGAGCGATCCGGCGTCGGGACCTGGGACCTGGATCTCTTGACGGATGAGCTGGCCTGGTCCGAAAATACCCGCAAGCTGTTTGGCATCTCGAACGAAGGGCCGGTCGACTACGACCTCTTCCTCTCGCTGCTCGATCCGCTGGATCGCGAACTCACGACGCAAGCGATACGACGGTCCGTCGAAACCGGCTACCATCTGGACGTCGCCTTCGCGGTGATCGCTGAATCCGGATCGCGGCACTGGATCCGGCTGCGCGGCGGCCTGGTCAGGACCACCGACGGCACCCCGCATCATCTCAGCGGCATAGCGCTCGACATCGACGAGGAGAAACAGCTCGAAGTAGCGCTGAGAACCCGTGAGATGCATCTCCGCTCGATCATGGAGACGATTCCGGACGCGATGATCGTAATCGACGGGCGGGGCATCATGCAGTTTTTCAGCCGCGCGGCCGAGAGGCAATTCGGCTATGCGGCACAGGAAGCCATCGGCCAAAACGTCAGCATGCTGATGCCCGACCCCGATCGCGCGCGCCATGACGGCTATCTGGCCCGGTACCAGGCGACCGGAGAGCGGCACATCATCGGCATTGGGCGAATCGTGACCGGCCGGCGCAAGGATGGCACGACCTTTCCGATCCACCTGTCGGTCGGAGAAATGCGCTCCAGCGGCCAGCGATACTTCACGGGTTTTATCCGCGATCTGACCGAACAGCAGCAGACCCAGGCACGGCTTCAGGAACTGCAGGCCGAACTCGTTCACGTCTCGCGCCTGACCGCGATGGGGGAAATGGCGTCAGCGCTTGCGCACGAACTCAATCAGCCGCTGGCGGCGATTAGCAACTACATGAAGGGCTCTCGCCGGCTGCTCGCCGACAGTGCCGATCCCAACAAATCCAGAATCGAGGGCGCGTTGGACCGCGCCTCCGAGCAGGCGCTTCGCGCTGGCCAGATCATCCGGCGGCTGCGCGATTTCGTCGCGCGCGGGGAATCCGAGACGCGCGTTGAAAGCCTGGCCAAGCTGATCGAGGAATCCGGCGCGCTGGGCCTCAGCGGCGCCCGCGAGCAAGGCATCGTGCTGCGGTTCGAACTTGACCACGACAACGACCTGGTTCTGGTGGATCGCGTCCAGATTCAGCAGGTCCTCGTCAACCTGTTTCGCAATGCGCTCGAGGCCATGGCCGATTCGCCGAAACGGGAACTTATTGCATCAACGGCCAGGGCCGCGGACGACATGATCGAGGTTGCGGTAGCCGACACCGGCTCTGGCTTCGCCGACGACGTCAAGGCGAACCTGTTTCAGACTTTCTTTACGACCAAGGAGACCGGCATGGGGGTCGGGCTTTCCATCAGCCGTACCATCGTCGAGGCACATGGCGGCACCATGTGGGCGGAAACCAACGCCTCGGGCGGCGCCACCTTCCGCCTCACCTTGCCCGCGGCACCGAACGAGAGTTTGACCAATGTCGCATAAGGGGAAAGTCTATGTCGTCGACGATGACGAGGCGATGCGGGAGTCGCTGGAATTCCTGCTCGGTGCCGCTGATTTCAGCGTGACGCTGTTCGACACGGCATCAAGTTTTCTCGACGCCCTCCCCGGTCTTGACTACGGATGCGTGGTTTCCGACGTCCGCATGCCCGGCATCGACGGCATCGAGCTGTTGCGGCGATTGAAGGCGGGCCGCAACAAGTTTCCGGTGATCATCATGACCGGGCACGGCGATATCCGTCTTGCCGTCGAGGCCATGAAATTGGGGGCGATCGATTTTCTCGAAAAGCCGTTCGAGGACGATCGTCTGATCGCGATGATCGATACCGCGCTCACGCAGGCGCGTACCGAGGAAAAGAACGAAGCCGAGACCCTCGACATCGTATCGCGGGCAGCGGCGCTCAGCCCGCGCGAGCGTCAGGTCATGGAGGGCCTTGTCGCCGGGCTTTCGAACAAGATGATCGCCCGCGAATATGACATCAGCCCGCGCACCATCGAAGTCTACCGGGCCAATGTCATGACCAAGATGCAGGCCGGCAGCCTGTCAGAGCTGGTCCGGCTGGCGATGCGTGCCGGGATGCTGAAGGATTGAGCTAAATCAAGCTGCGCCGAGTTAATCCTGCTTGAATGATGTTTTCTGCACCGGCAGGGATATTTTGGCTTGTGATGCTCTCATCGCCCACCAAATCCATGGTTTATGTCGTCGATGACGACCAGGATGTCCTTCGTTCGCTGCAATTCTTGCTTGAAACCGACGGGTTCGGCGTGCGGACATTCAGAAGCGGCGCGGCGCTGCTGAGTGCGATCGCGTCCAACCTGGCCGATTGTTTCGTGATCGACTACAAGATGCCGGATATGAACGGGATCGATCTCGCCAGGCGCTTGCGAAACCGTAACATCGCGGCGCCGATCATCCTCATTACCGGCCATCCGGATAGAAATATCCCGGTGATGGCCGCGACCGCCGGCGTCCACCATGTCCTGCTGAAGCCGCATCTGGAAGACAGCCTTGCTTCCCATATCCGGGGAGCCATTGAGGCGAGCCGGCCCGGGCATGGCCCGTAGCGGGCCTTTCGCCGCCTCCGGTAAACTACTTAGGGGTTTGCCCTTAAGGCATCGCGCTAAGTTTCCGGATCCGGTCTGCCCGCATAAACCTTGGCTACCCCCGGATGAGGAGATGGCCCATGCTCACCCAATCGCTCAGGACTTCAGTTTCCATCAGCAATAAGGCCGGCCCGGTCGCATTTTCGGTCCCCGACCGGTTCGGTGTTCTTACCGGGCATGCGGGTCTCGTGGCCACCGAGTTTACCTATCGAAAGGACGAGGAGATCTACGGCGACGACGAACCCGCGGAATACGTCTATCAGGTGATCCGCGGCGCGGTGCGGAGCTACAAGCTGCTCTCCGACGGGCGTCGGCAAATCGGTGCATTTCACCTGCCGGGCGACACGTTCGGCCTGGAATCCGGCCAGGCCCATCGGCTGGCGGCCGAGGCCATCATCGATACGACCGTGCGCCTCGTCAAGCGCCGGAGTCTGGAACAGGCCGCGCAAAGCGATGTGCGGGTGGCGCGGGATCTCTGGACCCTGACGGCGAGCGAGTTGCGGCACGCGGAAGACCATATGCTGCTGCTCGGACGCAAGACCGCGACGGAGCGCGTGGCGACGTTTCTGCTCGAGATGGACCGCCGCCTGGCGGTTGCCGGAATGATCGCACTTCCGATGTGCCGGCGGGATATCGGCGACTATCTGGGCCTCACCCTCGAGACCGTCTCTCGCGCCCTTTCCTCGCTGCAGAGCGAGGGCGTGGTCGGATTCTCCAACGCCCGTCAGATCGTGCTTCGCAACCGCGAGCGATTGCTGGATTTGCAGGCTTAAGGCCATCCGCCCCTGATCCGACATGTCCCCTGAGCTGGCGACCGAATCGGTTTGTCGCTTCGGGGGACTCTGGTAGCCTGTCGGCTGAATATCCAGCGGTCGGTTGACAGCATGTCTGACGGTTCTTCCACGGCGCACCTCTATCGCCCCAAACGCCTGCCCGCGCTGCTTGAAGGTTACCGCCTCGTCTCCTTTCGCCGCGATGGGCTTGCCGGACTGACGGTCGCCGCCGTGGCCCTGCCGCTATCGATGGCGATTGCGGTAGTACCCGGCATCGCGCCGGAGCGAGGGCTTTTCACCGCCCTGGCTGATGGATTTCTCACGTCCGCCCTGGGCGGCAGCCGGTTTCGGATCGGAGGCCCTGCAGGGGCCTTCATCGTTTTGGTGGCGGCAACGGTCGCCCCATTCGGCCTCGACGGGCTCCTGCTCGCGGTTCTGGTTTCCGGACCGATGCCGACGCAGATCGGCGCGTCGGGCCTCCCGTCAGGTTCCGGCAAGGCGCTTGCGGGCGCTGGTCTGGAAAATGAGGCATCGAGCGGGACCAGGACGCGCACATGATCTCCGCCGTCGCTCTGCAAATGTCATGTGTCGCAGGCTTGCTGGGGATTTCGGTTCTCGCGATCGTCCTGAGCCGCACAGGCAGCGCCACAGTGGCAGTCTACAGCGCGACGTTGGCGATTTGCATGGTCGCGTTGTTCGGGGCCCTGCGTTGGCTGGTTGGCGAGGTGGCAAATGCCAGCGATCTGACCCTGCCGGTCGGATTGCCGTGGCTCGGCGCCCATTTCCGCCTGGATGCCCTGGCTTCGTTTTTCCTGGTTGTCGTCAATCTGGGTGGCGCAGCCGCGAGCCTCTATGGGCTGGGCTACGGCCACCACGACCCGACGCCGCACCGCGTGGTTCCCTTCTTCCCCGCTTTCCTGGCCGGGATGAATCTGGTGGTGCTGGCGGACGATGCGTTTTCCTACCTGCTTTGCTGGGAATTCATGTCGCTGGCGTCCTGGGCGCTGGTCATGGCGCACCACCGTGAACCCGGTAACGCGAAGGCGGGTTACGTCTACCTTCTGATGGCAAGCTTCGGCACGCTCGCATTGCTGCTGGCGTTCGGTCTGCTGGCAGGACCGGCGGGAGATTACGGATTTGCCGCCATTCGCGCCGCGCGACATACGCCATATGTGGCAACGCTGGTGTTGATCCTGATGCTGCTCGGAGCCGGTTCGAAGGCCGGCCTCGTGCCGTTGCACGTTTGGCTGCCGCTCGCGCATCCCGCGGCGCCCAGCCACGTTTCGGCGCTGATGAGCGGCGTCATGACCAAGGTCGCGATCTACGGTTTCATTCGCGTCATATTCGATCTGCTGGGGCAACCGGCCTGGTCGGCGAGCGTGATTGTTCTTTTCCTTGGCAGCATCACCGCCGTGATGGGGATTCTGTACGCAATGATGGAAACCGATCTGAAGCGCCTGCTGGCCTACAGCACGATCGAAAACGTCGGCATCATCTTCGTCAGCCTCGGCCTTGCACTGGCGTTTCAGGCCAACGGCCTCAGGCTGGCGGCGGCGCTCGCCTTCACGGCGGCACTGCTTCACGTTCTCAATCACGCGTTGTTCAAGAGCCTGCTTTTCTTCGGGGCCGGCGCCGTCCTGACTTCAACGGGCGAGCGGGACATCGAGAAACTGGGCGGTCTGATTCATCGAATGCCCGTCACCAGTTTCGTGTTTCTGGTCGGATGCACGGCGATATCGGCGCTTCCGCCGTTCAACGGCTTCGTCTCGGAATGGCTGATCTTCCAGGCCGTGTTGCAAAGCCCGGAACTGCCGCAATGGGGCCTCAAGATCATGGTGCCCGCGGTCGGCGCGTCGCTGGCGCTGGCGGCGACGTTGGCGGCGGCGTGCTTTGTCAAGGCGTTCGGCATCACGTTTCTCGGGCGGCCACGAAGCCCGGCCGCCGGAATCGCCGAAGAAGTCGACCGATACTCGCTTGCGGCGATGTCCATCCTTGCCGCCCTCTGCCTGCTGGCCGGAATCCTGCCGGGATTGATCATCGACGCGCTTTCGCCGATCACCATGCAGATCGTCGGCAGCCGCATGCCGGTGCAGGCCGATGCGCCATGGCTGTCGATCGTGCCGATCGCGGAGAGCCGAAGTTCGTACAACGGATTCCTTGTACTGGTCTTCATCACGCTATCGGCCTCGCTCGCCGTCTATTTCATTCATCGTTTCGCCTCGCATGCCCTGCGGCGCGGGCCGGCCTGGGGTTGCGGATATTCCGATCCAACCCCCGCGGCGCAATATTCAGCCGGAAGTTTTGCGCAACCGATCCGCCGCGTTTTCGGCACCCTGATGTTCCAGGCCCGCGATCACGTCGAGATGCCGGCCCCCGGAGATGTCAGGCCGGCGCGGCTCAGGATCGAACTGCATGATCTGATCTGGGAGCGCCTGTATCAGCCGATCGCAGGCGGGGTGGGCTTTGCTTCCGAACGGCTCAACCGCCTGCAGTTCCTGACCATCCGGCAATATCTCAGCCTCGTCTTTGCCACCCTGGTCACGCTGCTGCTGGTGCTCGCGATATGGTCGTGATCTCCGACATCATCGTGCAGGGTGTGCAGATGCTGCTGGTGCTGTTGCTCGCGCCGCTGCTGACCGGCGTCGTGCGCAAGATCAAGGCGAGGTTGCTGCGCCGCCAGGGAGCTTCGGTTTTTCAGCCATATCGCGATCTGTTGCGGCTGCTCCGCAAGGAAGTGGTGCTGGCGGAAAACGCCTCGTGGCTGTTCCGCGTCACACCCTATGTGACCTTTGCCGCGATCTGGGTCGCCGCCGCGCTGGTGCCGACCTTTGCCACAGGCCTGCTGTTCAACTGGACCGCCGACCTGATTGCCATCGTTGCCCTGTTGGGAAGCGCACGATTCTTTCTGGCGCTCGCAGGGATGGATGTCGGCACCAGTTTTGGCGGCATCGGCTCCAGCCGCGAAGTCATGATCGCGGCGCTTGCCGAGCCCGCGATGCTCCTGATCTTCTTTTGCCTGGCGCTGGTTGCCGGCTCGACCCAGCTTTCGACGGTCGCCAATTTCATGGCCTCGTCCCATGTCGGACTGCGGGTATCGCTGGGAATGGCGATCATCGCGCTCATCATGGTGGCGCTCGCCGAGAACGCGCGAATCCCGGTCGACAACCCGGCCACGCACCTGGAGCTCACCATGGTGCACGAGGCGATGGTTCTGGAATATTCGGGGCGCCATCTGGCGATGATCGAATTCGGCGCGTTTCTCAAGCTCCTGCTCTACATCTCGCTGATCGCCTGCGTGTTCCTGCCCTGGAAGATAGCCCTGTTCGGAACCGGCCCGCTGGCCTACGCCATTGGCGCCGCTGCCTACGTCGTCAAGCTGGCGGTTGCCGGCTTCCTGCTCGCGCTGTTCGAGACCGCGACCGCCAAAATGAGAGTTTTTCGTATTCCGCAATTTCTCGGGGCCGCGCTGATGCTGGGCCTGCTCGGTACGCTCCTGCTCTTCGTGTCGAGGAGTTTGTGATGCAGACGCACAGCCTGTTCTTCGACGTCTCGCATACGCTCGCCGGCGGTCTGGTCCTGATCAGCTTCATGATGCTGTACCAGGACCGGCTCTATTCGCTGCTCAACGTCTTTGCACTCCATGCCGTCGTGCTCGCGCTCTCCGTCGCCTGGCAGGCCTTTATCCAGAACGCACCTCACCTCTACATCACGGCGGCGATCGCCCTTGTCTTCAAGGCGATCGTCATTCCGGTGGCGCTGCATCGCATCGTCAAGCAGCTTGGCATTCATCGCGACATCGAGTCGGCCGTGGGTATCGGCCCGACCATGCTGGCCGGGATGGCACTGGTCGCCCTCTCCATGGTCCTGATGCTGCGGGTGACCGCCGAGGCCGATCCGCTGGCGCGCGAGGATCTCGCCTTCGCACTGTCGGTCGTGCTGCTCGGACTTCTGGTCATGGTGACGCGCCGCAATGCCGTCAGTCAGGTCGTGGGATTCATGTCGCTTGAGAACGGACTGGTGCTAGCGGCTACCGGCGCCAAAGGCATGCCGCTCGTCGTCGAGATCAGCGTGGCCTTCTCGATCCTGATCGCCTTCATCGTCATCGGCATCTTCCTGTTCCGGATCCGCGAACGCTTCGATTCGGTCGATATATCTGCGCTCGATGACTTCCGGGGCGAACGGCGATGAGCGCGGCTTCCTTCGATCCCGTGGCGGCCATCCTGCTGATTCCGATCGGCGCGGCCGCATTGCTGGCCGCGTTGCCCGGCTACCGGCAGACGGCGCGGCTCAATGTCATTGCAAGTCTCGCGACATTTCTTTCGGCGCTTTGCCTCTTCATCATCGACCGACCGCAACCCGGGCCATACGTGCTGGTTGACGACCTCAACATCGTCTTCATCGTGCTCAATACCTTCGTCGGTTTCACCACCAGCATCTTCAGCGCGAGCTATATCGCGCATGAACTCGAGACCGGCCGGTTGACCCCGGTCTACCTGCGTTTCTACCACGCCATGTATCAGACCATGATGTTCGGCATGAACCTCGCCTTCGTGTCGAACAATATCGGCCTGATGTGGGTCGCGGTGGAAATCGCGACCCTGACCACGGTGCTGATGGTTGGCATCTACCGCACCCACGCCGCGCTGGAGGCGGCGTGGAAATACTTCATTCTGGGCAGCGTCGGAATCGGGTTGGCCCTGTTCGGCACGATCCTGATCTACATGGCGGCGCGTCCGGTGGTGGGCGAAGGCCAGGACGGCATGGTCTGGACGCTGTTGATCCGGCATGCGGCGGCCTTCGACCCTGCCCTGCTCAACGTCGCCTTCGTATTCCTGCTTCTCGGCTACGGGACCAAGGTCGGCCTCGCGCCGCTGCATGCCTGGCTGCCCGACGCCCATGCCGAAGGTCCGACGCCGATATCGGCCGTGCTGTCGGGTCTGCTGCTGAACGTGGCGCTCTATGCGCTGCTGCGCTTCAAGATGTTGCTCGCCGTCAATTCGGCGGCGATCACGCCCGGCCCGCTGATGGTGACAATGGGCCTGGTTTCGCTGGTCTTCGCGGCGTTCATGCTGTACCGCCGCCGCGACATCAAGCGTCTGTTCGCCTACTCCTCGATCGAACACATGGGCATTATCGTGTTTGCGTTCGGAATGGGCGGCCCGCTCGCCAATTTTGCCGGGCTGTTGCACATGGTGATGCACAGTTTGACCAAGTCGGCGATCTTTTACGCCGTCGGCCACATTTCGCAGATCAAAGGTACGCAGAGGATCGCCAGAATCCGGGGCCTGACGGTGACTCATCCGGCGCTTGGCTGGGGTCTGGTGACGGGCGTCGTCGCGATCGCGGGCCTGCCGCCGCTCGGCATCTTCATGAGCGAATTTCTGCTGGTGAGTTCGACTTTCGCGCGCCAGCCATTGCTGGCGATCGTGCTTGTGGCCGGGCTTTTGCTGGCCTTTGGCGCGCTGACGCTGCGCCTGACCAGCCTTGCATTTGGCGAGCCTCGCGGCAGCACGGCCTCAGCCGAGGCTTCCTATGTACCGATGTTTGCGCATCTTTCGCTGGTGCTGGGCGCGGGAATCTATCTTCCGGCGCCCTTCGTCGCCTGGTTCCAGCATGTGGCGCGCCTTCTTGGATAGTCATGGGGATCAACAGGATATGCCGTCACTGACCGATCTCCTGCGGGAGGGCCGCAAGGTCCAGCAGCACAGGCCATGGCCGCGAACCATGGTCGATGCTTCGGTCTGGAAGTTTGCCGCAAGCGAGCTGGCGCAGGGACGCTGGAGCCTGCTCGGCCTTTGGGGGGAAGCCGCAACGGTGCACATGGCGATCATGGAGGCAGATACGTCGGAAATTGCTGCCGTCAGCCTGGATTGCCCCGACCGCCGTTATCCTTCTGTTGCCGCGCACCACCCGCCGGCGCTTCGACTGGAGCGCACCGCCAGCGATCTGTTCGGATTGTCGGCAGAGGGCTTGCCCGACACCCGCCCCTGGCTCGATCAAAACCGTTGGGGCGTACGTTTCCCATTGGGAGAGCGCATCGACGCGTTGCCAATCGCGGCCCCCTATCGCTTCCTGCCAGTGGAGGGCGACGGCCTGCATCAGATCGCGGTCGGTCCGGTGCATGCGGGAATTATCGAGCCCGGCCATTTCCGGTTTACCGCGAGTGGCGAGACCGTAGCCCGGCTGGAACAGCGTCTGGGATATACCCACAAGGGGGTCGAGGGGCTGATGACCGGAGCTGGTCTCGAGCGGGCCGCCCAGCTCGCCGGACGGGTTTCCGGCGACAGCACCGTCGCCTATGCTTACGCGTTTTCGCGGGCGGCCGAGGCGGCCCTCGAACTCGTCGTGCCCGCTCGCGCGGTTTGGCTGCGTGCCCTGCTTGCCGAACTCGAGCGGCTTGCCAACCATTTCGGCGACATCGGCGCCATCTGCAACGATGCTTCCTTCACGCTGATCCACGCCCATTGCAGCGTGTTGCGGGAGAACCTGCTGCGCGCCGCCGATGCCGCATTCGGCCATCGATTGATGCGGGATATCATCGTGCCCGGTGGCGTGAGCGTCGACCTCGACGATCGGGGCTCAAAGATCATCCGGACGACCCTGGATGAGATCCGCGGGCGCTTTCCCGCCTTGATCGAATTGTACGACAACACCGCATCGCTGCAGGATCGCACCGTCGATACCGGAGTGCTCACGCCCGCATTGGCGAGGCAGTATGCCGCCGGAGGCTACATCGGCCGCGCGTCGGGCCGACCCTTCGACACGCGGCGGACGCTCGCCTATCCGCCGTATGACAGCCTGCACTTTGAGGTACCGGTGCTGAATGAGGGGGATGTCAACGCGCGCGTGTGGGTCCGCGTGCAGGAGGTCGAGCAGAGCCTTTCAATGATCGATCAGATACTGAACCGGCTTCCCGGAGGCCCGTCGGGTACACCTGCGGCGGACGCGCGCGAGGCGCGGGAAGGCATGGCGATCGTCGAGGGATTCCGCGGTGACGTTCTGGTCTGGCTCCGCTTGCGGGACGGTCGCATCGAACGATGCCACCTTCGCGACCCGTCATGGTTTCAATGGCCGCTGCTCGAGGCGGTGATCGAAGGCAATATCGTCGCGGATTTTCCGCTCTGCAACAAGTCGTTCAACTGTTCCTATTCCGGCCACGATATCTGAGGACGGCACACGATGCGCAAGCTGCTTTTTGAAAGCCTGTTTCGCAGGCCGCTCACCGAGCGCGCGCTGGCTGCGGACGATGCCGCGGTGAGCGAACTTGCAACCGCCGTTGGTCGCCTCGCCCGGCGGCGGCTCGGCCGCAGTCTGTCGATACGCGAGGTCGATGCCGGGTCCTGCAATGGATGCGAGCTCGAAATCCACGCGCTCAACAACGCCTATTACGACGTCGAGCGCTTCGGCCTCCGGTTCGTCGCCTCGCCGCGCCATGCCGACGTCTTGATGGTGACCGGTCCCGTGACCAGGAACATGCGCGAAGCGCTGCAGCGCACCTATGATGCGGTCCCCAATCCCAAATGGGTGGTCGCGATCGGAGATTGCGCCCGGGATGGCGGGTGTTTCGCCGGCAGCTACGCGGTCGTTGGCGGGGTTTCAGAGGTGATCCCGGTCGACCTCCACATTCGCGGCTGCCCTCCTGCGCCAACGGCCATGCTGCAAGGACTTCTTGCGCTGCTGGAACGCGCGGAAACCGGCGCCGTCTGAGCATCAAGCCATGCTCTCCCGCATGAAAATCTGGGCGCGCAGGTTCAGCCGGGACAGCCATGCCATCTATCTCGCATCCCGCGACCCGCGCGTGCCGTGGTACGCGAAGGTTCTCGCCGTTGCCGTGGCCGGATATGCGCTTTCGCCGATTGACCTCATTCCGGACTTCATCCCGATCGTCGGCTATCTCGACGATTTGATCATCGTTCCCCTGGGCGTCTGGCTGGTGGTGTCGCTTATTCCCGACGAGGTCATGATTGAGTACCGCGCCAGGGCAAGCGAGGCCGGGCAGCGCCCGACCAGCCGAGCCGGAATGGCCGCGATCATCGTGCTTTGGATGCTTGGCGCGCTGGCGCTGGGATGGGTCGGCTATGCCCGTTGGAACCGGTCATGACAGCACGCGCTCGACCGGCGTCCTGTTACACGCCGCGGGCTTTCAGAATGTCGCCTTCAGGCCCGCATAGAAGGCGCGCGGCCGCGCCGGACTGAGCGAACGCGGGTCGGTGAACGCCGCGCCGCCATTGGCGAAGTTGGGCACCGCGGCGGTGTCGAAGAAGGTTCCGTGGGTGGCGTAGCGGTGATCGAAGACATTGTCCACGCGAGCGTAGATCTGGAACGTCTTGTCGATCTGATACGAGGCATGCAGGTTGAATACCGCATAGGACGGCAGCCTCGCTGCCTGGTTGGATCCATCCCCGGCGAAGTACTGGCTGCCGACGAACAGCGCATCGCCGCCGACCTTGAATGCGTCGGTGATCGAATAATCGATGCCGGCCTTGATCCGGTTGCGGGGGATCGCCGGAATTCGATTGCCGGGCAGAATCTGGATGTTACCGTTGGCGTCGGCGAACGGGCTGTTGGAGCCAACCTGCAGGGCGTTGAGGAATCGCGCATCCACCAGGGCATAGCTGGCATAGAGCTGCAATGTCTTCGAGGTCAGATTGACTTGCGCTTCGATGCCCTGGCGGCGGGTCGAGCCGACGTTCTGGAAATAGCCAAACCCCTGTAGTAGCGGACTTGGAATCGCGAGGATGTCGTCGGTGTTATCGGCGCGAAAGGCGCCGAGCTTCCAGCCGAGCGTTCCGATGCTAAGTTCCCTGGTGCCGCGCAAGCCGGCTTCAACGGTGCGGGACACCACCTGTTTCAGCGGCGGATCGGCGACGAGGAATGTGGCGACGAGACAGGGGTGCGCCGGATCGGCGCAACCCAGTTCCAGCGGGGTCGGTGCGCGATTGGCTTCCGAATAGCCGGCATACGCCGTCAATTCCGGCGTGATCTTGTAGGTGCCGCCGATGATCGGATTGAATCGGTTGTAGGCCTCGTTGCCGTTGAGCAAGGTCCCGATCTGGTCCTCGAGCACGATGCGGGCGGCATTGTATCGGCCGCCCGCGGTGATCGAGAACGCGTTCGTAACATCGAAGGTATCGAGTGCATAGAATCCGCTGTATCGATTGGTGGTGCGAAGCCCGACCGGCCCGATCGACACGGGATCGCCGGATGCTCCAAGAAATATTCCGCTGCCGCTGACGACGAAGTTTGGGCCGATCGTGCCCAATTCCGCGCTGGCCGAGAAGCGGGTGACGCTGGTGTCGAAACTGGCGCCGGCCACAAAATGATTGTTGTGCCCGAACAACTGGTCGGTGTTGGTGGCCTGCAGGGACACGCCCGTCGTCGTGGAACGGGTTGTGGTTCGATCAATCTGCCCCAATACGGCATTGGAGTCGAAGGGATTGGCGAGCTGGATTCCGTCCAGGCCATTGGCGTGTGTTACGTCGTCGCCAAAGCAAAGCAGCATCGAAGGGGCCTTGCATGGCTGGGTACCGGTCGGATTGGCGTCCAGGACCTGTTGGTCGAACACGCGCACATGCGCCGCACCTTCGATCGTCCAGGACGGGGTGGCCTCGACCTTCCCGGTCAGATTGAGATAGCCGACGCGGTTGGCCGTGATCTGCGGCGAGGTGTAGGTCGCACCATAATATTGCTGGAGCAGCTCCACGGGAACGGTGGCGGTCGCGCCGAACTTGTTGTCGGCCACGCCCATGTTGACGTGAAATTCGCTGACGTCGTTTTTATAGCCGACATCGCCGTAGAAGCGGCGCACGTCGGACACGGAAAAATTGCGAAAACCGTTGTCATGCAGCCCTTCGAGAGCACCGTACACGGCAAAATTGTCGACCTGCTTTCCCCACTGCGCCGAGCTCTGGAGACGGCCGAACGAGCCGCCCATCGTGTTGATTTCCGCGCCGCGATAGCTGAAACCATCCTTCATCAGGACGTTGATCGCCCCGCCCAGCGCGTTGAGACCGAAAGCCGGATTATTGGTCACCACCGCGACCGATCTGATCGCAGCGGTCGGGATCAGATCCCAATTGACGGTGTCGCCGAACGCTTCGTTGATGCGTACCCCGTTCTGGTAGACCGCCAGTCCCTGCGGCGTGCCGGTCACGGGCGACGCGACGAAACCGCGAAACTGCACATCGGGCTGGAATGGATTGCCGGCGACTTCGTTGATACTGATGCCCGGCACGCTTTGCTGCAGGGCATCGGTGACGTTCAGCGAGCCTGAGCGCTCGATCTGCCTGCCGTCGACGACGCTGACGCCGGCCGGCACCTTGTCGGGATCGATGGCCGCGCCCGGCAACGGCGTCGTCGGCACATAGACCCTGGGTAACGCGCGAGCGATACGAGAGGCATTTTGCGGACGACCGCGCTTGACGCCTGAGGCCGGCGGCGAGACCTCCACGGCCGGCAAGGTGTGAACTTCGGCGGGCGCATCTTGCGCGCGCGCCAATTCGCTGGCGAGAACCAGGCCTGTCGATACCAACGCGATAAGCAGGCCACGCGCGCCCATCTGTCTCATCCCATGCCGCTACCGGCTGTTCCGGGTTACGCCGATTCGGCGCGGACGATACTAGTGGGCAGCCGGAGGCGCGCCATCTGCAAAAGGTCGGATTCCGGCGCGGTATTTTTCCCGAACGGTCCGGGAAAAATTCCCGAACCGATCGGTCGCGCCACGCGCTTCAGTGCTGGCCCTTGGGAACGAGCGCCTCGACCGTTACGCCGCCGTCGCCGGAGACGACGGTGAGCATGCCTCCCAACGCCAGGATCCTCTCGCGCATGCCGGTCAGACCATGGCCGAGCCTGTGGTCCGGCCCAAGCCCGCGTCCATTGTCGCGAACCCGCACCAGCGCGCAGCCGCGGTTTCCGCGCATTCCCGCAGGCCGCTCGGCGGGTTCAATGGTGATATTAACCGATGTCGCGCCGGCGTGGCGGAACACATTGGTCAGCGCCTCCTGCACGATGCGGTAGATCGTCAGATCGGCGGTTTCTCCGGTCTTGCCGAGCGAGTGCGAAATGGTTGTTTCGATCGCCACGCCTGGATGGGATTCCCCCCACAGGCGCAGCAGGGCTGCGAGCGCCTCGCGGAGCCCAAGCTCCGCCAATCCGACAGGCCGCAGCCTTTCCAGAATCCGGCGGTTGAATTGCTGAAGGGCATTGACCTGCTCGAGGATCGCGCCGCCGTGCTTGCGCAACGCATCCGCGCTCGATTCCCGAGCGTCCGAAAGCCGCATCAGGGCGCCCGCATGCGCGCGCAGCGCAAAAAGATAGGGCCCCAACTCGTCATGAAGCTCGCGCGCGATCTCCTTGCGCTCCAGGTCCTGCAGGGAGACGGCACGTTCGGCAAGCCGCCTTTTTTCTTCCACCGCGTCCCCCAAGGCCCCCGCAAGGTGGTTCAGCTTGCTGCAGATCGCGGCCAGTTCGGGCGCGCCACCAGGTTCCACTCGTGCATCATAGAAGCCAGCCTCGATATTCGTCATCGCTTGCGAAAGCGCGCCGAGTGGCGCCAGCGCGCGGCTGACGACCATCATGGTGATGAGAAAGAGCGCGACCGCGATCGCCGAGCCGACCGCGAGTTGGGTGACGATTCCATCCCAGATCTCCGCCATTTCGTCGTTCGGATGCGAGGTGATCACGAGCGATTCCGGCTTGCCATGGATGGAAATCGGCACGCTCACGGCGGTCTTTTCCGGATGAACAAGCGCGACGAACCACGCCGGAGGCGAGCGCGCATCGTCATTGTCGCCGGCGCGGTCAGTCCTCCGAGATGTGTCGGTTGTCGTTCCCTGCCGCGCGATACTGACGTGACGCAGCCGGCTGAGGTCCTGCACAATCCGGTTCAACCGCGCATCCGGGTCCGGCGCCTCGTTCAGTCCCGCAACGATCGTTTCGATGAATTCGCGCGCCAGGCGTATGACGCTTTGGTCCTCGGCCTGAACGCGGGGAGCGGCCTCCAGGACCAGCCGCGCAATATTGATCGCCAAACCGAGCGTGAGCACGAGCGCGAGCAGCAAGTTGATCCGGGCGCGTAACGAGAGTTTCTGCCACATAGCGTTTGTCCACGAGCGCGACGTCTTCGATTCCTCACCAAGAGGGGCGTTGACAGATAAATAGCGCGGCTATCTAATCAAAGCGTACAGCAATATCGCCGGCGTTGCTTGACCGGTCGAAGGCAAGCGGCGCGCCGTTATCCATGCCCGCGGCCCGATCTGACGCGGTGCAGCAACGAGAGTGAGGCGGGGTATTTGGGACCATGCGCATTCTGATCGTTGACGATCATCCCATCGTCGCGTCGGGTTGCCGTGCCTTGCTCGCCGACGAGCCCGAGATCGTGCTGCTGGAAGCCTCCGACGCCGAAAGCGGCGAGCGCGTTTTCGACGCCGAGCATCCGGATATCTGCGTGATCGATATCAACCTGCCGACCGTGTCGGGATTTGAACTGGCGCGGCGGCTTCTTGCGCGTGCCGCGTCCACGCGTATCATCATGTTCAGCATGAACGATGATCCGGTGTTCGCCGCACGCGCCATCAAAATCGGCGCCAAGGGCTATGTCTCGAAAGCCGGCGATCCCAACGACCTTGTTGAGGCCATCCACGAAGTTGGAAAGGGCGGGGTCTACCTGCCGCCCGCGATCGCGCGAAGCATTGCATTCGCCGGACCCGCGTTCGCGCAAAGCCCGCTCTCGAAGCTGACCCCACGCGAGATGGAGATATTGCGCCTGCTCAGTGCTGGCAAAAGTCTCTCCGAGATCGCGTGGATGATTCATTCCTCTTACAAAACGGTCGCCAACACATCCTCGATCATGCGACAGAAGCTCGGCGTGCGCAGCTCCGCCGAACTGGTGCGGCTGGCGATTGAGAGCGGCGTGGCTTGAGATGGCCTCGCGCGGCGCCGGAGTCGTTCAATCATGACAATCCAAACCGTTTCGCTCAATCGATCGCATGGCGGCATGCAGGGTGTCTATAGGCACCCCAGTCGAGAGACCGGCACCGATATGACCTTTTCGGTCTTTGTGCCACCGCACCGCGACGGCGCCAGGCTGCCGGTGGTCTGGTATCTGTCAGGACTGACCTGTACCCACGCCAACGTCACCGAAAAAGGCGAATTCCGCGGCGCATGCGCCGAGCTTGGATTGATCTTCGTTGCGCCGGACACCAGCCCGCGCGGCGAGAACGTGCCGGGCGACCCCGCCGGCGCCTACGATTTCGGTCTTGGGGCCGGCTTCT
>NZ_JBAVNZ010000612.1:0-2206 GCF_049691595.1 Bradyrhizobium sp. | reverse complement strand
CTGACATGAGGCGCCGCGATTTCATAAAGGTAGTCACCGGCGCGATGACGTGGTCGTTCGCTGCCGCTGCGCAGCAAGCCAGCAAGGTCTGGCGGATCGGCGTGCTGGAAACGTCGGCTCTCGCCTTGAACGCTGCCAATATGCAGTCCTTTCGAGAGGGACTGCGGGCATCTGGTTATACCGAAGGGCGCAATCTCGTCATCGAGTATCGGTCGGCGGATGGTCATGGCGAAAGGTTCACCGAGTTGGCCGCCGAGCTGCTTCATCTGAATTGTGACCTCATCCTGACACGAGGCACACCGGCCGTGCTCGCAGCCAAGAACGCTACCGCAGTAATTCCGATCGTCATGGCTGCCAGCGGCGCGCCGGTTGGCGTCGGCGCGGTAGCCAGTCTCGCGCAGCCCGGCAACAATGTCACCGGCCTGAGCGCCTTTACAACCGAGCTGGAATCCAAACGGGTCGAAATACTGCGCGAGATCGTACCGGAAATGAAGCGATTGGCCGCTCTCTACAATATGTCAAACCCTGTTTCGCCGGCCCGCTGGGAAGCCTTGAAGACGACGGCCTCAAACCTCCGGATCGAGCCGCAGCTTCTTGACGTGAAAAAAATGGAAGACCTGGAAGTTGCGTTCGAAGTGGCGGCCGAGCAGCACGCCGACGCCCTCATCGTCGAAAATGACGGGCTAATCCATGCCAATCGTCGATTGATCACCGGTCTGGCGATCAAGCACAAGCTTCCGGCGATGTACGCAACCAGAGAGCTTGTCGATGAAGGTGGCTTGCTCTCATACAGCGTCGACTACGCCAACCTCTATTTCAGAGCTGCGACCTTCGTGGACAAGATATTCAAGGGAGCCAAGCCCTCCGATCTGCCCGTGGAACAGCCAACCAAATTTGAACTCGTCGTGAATTTGAATGCTGCCAGGAGTATCGGACTGCCACTTGCTGAGTCCTTTTTGCTTCGAGCCGATAAGGTCATTGAATAGGCGAAAAGCCAATGAACCCGGTCGCTGCTCTCGTCATTGCCAGCGCCGATGCGACGAGGGAATCCAGAACGCAAAAGCTACCGCGGGGCGCGCTTGGCCAGGATCCGCTGCAGGGTGCGGCGGTGCATGTTGAGCCGGCGCGCGGTTTCCGAGACGTTGCGGTTGCACATCTCGTAGATGCGCTGGATATGCTCCCAACGCACCCGGTCCGCCGACATCGGGTTCGCCGGAGGTTCGGATTTCTCGGTGCCGCTGGCCAGCAGGGCCGCGACGACATCGTCGGCATCGGCGGGTTTTGACAGATAATCGACCGCGCCCATCTTCACCGCGGTCACCGCGGTGGCGATGTTGCCGTAGCCGGTCAGCACGATCGCACGCGCGTCCGGGCGCTTGCGCTTCAGCGCCGACACCACGTCGAGGCCGTTGCCGTCGCCGAGCCTAAGATCAACCACGGCGAAGGCCGGCGCGGCGCGGCCGATCTCGGCCAGGCCGCCGGCCACGCTGTCGCAGGACCTGACCGAGAAGCCGCGGGTTTCCATGGCGCGCGACAGCCGCTCCAGAAACGGCTTGTCGTCCTCGACGATGAGCAGCGAGCGGTCGGCATGATCGTTCAGTTCGGCGATGGCGTTCACGGACGGGCATCCCTGGTTTCGGATACGACAGGATATGGCGCGGCAGCGCGGCGCTGCCAAGGCCGCCTAAAGTCGATCACGCCGTCGTCCCGGCCTTGAACCGGGGTCTATGACCGCCGGCCTTCGTTGGTGAGAAGGTTCTAACCCCAGCGCAAAATGGCGAGATCGCGCGGTATGGGGACGACGCTAGGACGCAGGCTGAGCTGCGATCTCTTCGGCCTCGAAGCGGCTGCGCGGCCAGACAATATGAACCACGGCACCGTGATCGGGAAAGACGCGGTTGGAGAAGGATACTCTTGCGCCACTGCGTTCCAGCAGCGTGCGGGCGATGAATACCCCAAGACCGAGCCCGCTGCGCTCGCTTTGGGCCTCATCGGCGCCGCGCCGCCGCGACAAAAAGGGCTCGCCGATGCGCTTGAGCATAGCCGGCGCAATGCCCGGCCCGTCATCGGAAATCACGATCTCGACCGTCTCCGCGTTCCACCACGCGTTCACTTCGACAGTTTCCCGGGCGAAATCGACCGCGTTTTCCAGGATATTGCCGACGCCATAGAGGATCGCAGGATTGCGGGCGCCGACCGGCTCGCG
>NZ_JBAVNZ010000611.1:0-2661 GCF_049691595.1 Bradyrhizobium sp. | reverse complement strand
GCCGCGCTGCGCGTGCTGGTCGAAGGCGGATACCGCGTGCATATGCCAAGGCCGGCAGACGGCGCCCGGCCGTTATGTTGCGGGCGGACGTTCCTGTCGGCAGGTCTCGTCGATGAGGCGCGCGCGGAACTGGACCGGCTGGTTACGACCTACGCGCCGTTTGCCGCGCGCGGCGTGCCGATCGTCGGTCTCGAGCCGAGTTGCCTGTTGACGCTGCGTGATGAACTGCTCTCACTGCGATCCGACGAGGCCGCAAAGAGCATCGGCGCACAGGCACTGCTGTTCGAGGAATTTCTGGCGCGCGAGGCGGAGGGTGGTCGGCTGCGGCTGCCGCTCGGTTCGGTCGCCGCAAAAGCCCTGGTGCACGGCCATTGTCATCAAAAATCGTTCGGCGCTTTCACGGCGGTTGAAAAAGTGCTTCGCCTCGTTCCCGACCTGAGCGTTGAAACCATCGAGTCCAGCTGCTGTGGCATGGCCGGCGCCTTCGGCTACGGCGCCGACACCTGTCAAACCTCGATGGCAATGGCCGAGCTCGCGCTGCTTCCCGCGGTACGGCGCGCCGATGCGGCCACGCTGATCGTTGCCGATGGCACTTCATGCCGGCACCAGATCAAGGACGGCACCGCGCGCTCCGCGCTTCACGCCGCGCGCGTGCTGGCGATGAGCCTCGACCGCGCCAAGGCCAGCCCAACCCTCTCCCCTGTGGCAAAGGAACCGACCCATGGCTGACCTCACCCTCGACGTCGCTCGCAAGATTCTGGATGCCGCGCTGGCGAAAGGCGTCGAGAAAAAACTGAAGCCGCTTGTCATCACCATTCTCGATGCGCGCGGCTGCGTCAAAGTCACCGCGGCGCAGGATGGCACCAGCCTGATGCGGGCCGAGATCGCCCACGGCAAGGCCTATGGGGCGCTGGCGATGGGCATGGGATCGCGGGCGCTGTTCCAGCGCGCCCAGGAACAGGCCTATTTCATCGGCGCGGTGAATACGCTGGCGCAGGGCCGTATGGTGCCGGTGCCGGGCGGCGTGCTGATCGATGCCGGTGGCGTCCTGCTCGGTGCTGTCGGCGTCAGCGGCGACACCTCTGACAATGACGAGGCCTGCGCGATTGCCGGTATCGAAGCCGCCGGGCTGAAGGCCAATGCAGGTTAGCCGCGGAAAAGCGCGATCGCTTCCACGGCCGTCATCGGCCCGGCCATGACGGCTTGCGCTTCTCGCCGAACGCCTTGAGGCCTTCTTTGGCGTCTTCCGTCATCGCCAGCAGCGCAATCTGGCTTTCGGTGTAGGCGATGCTTTCGTCGAACGACATCGAGGCGATCGCGCGCATGGCATATTTGCCGCGCCGGATCGCGGTCGGCGATTTATCGACGATGCGGCCGATCAGCCAGTCGACCTTGGCGTCGAGCTCGGCGGACGGCACCACATGGTTCAGGAGGCCGGCGGCTTGCGCGCTCCGCGCGTCAAAGGGCTCGCCGGTCAGCGCCCACTCATTGACGAGCCGCGGCGGCGCCATCGACTGCAGCAGGCTCATCACCTGCATCGGGAATACGCCGACCTTCACCTCGGGCAGCCCGAAGATGACATGGTCAGCCGCGACCGCCATATCGGTCATGCAAAGCAGGCCCATGCCGCCGGCCATGCAGACACCGCCTACCCGCGCGATCGCCGGCTTGGTGGCGTTTTGCGACAGCCGCAGCAGATCGGCGTAGTCGACATTCGGCCTGGAGAAATCCATCGCAAAGGCGGCGCCGCTGTTCTGCAGATCGGCGCCGGCGCAAAACGCCTTGTCGCCCGCGCCGGTCAGCACGATGACGCGGACATCCTTGTCATCATGCGCGTCGCGATAACCCCTGGCGAGGCCGGCAATCACCTCGCCATTGAGCGCGTTGCGCTTGTCGGGCCGGTTGATGGTAATCCAGAACGCCTGCCCGCGCTTTTCGAGGATCACGCTGTCATTGCCGGTCATGCTTGCCGCCTCTGTTTGCCATTTTCGGCGACATTTGCGGCAGGATCGACGTCGACCGCAAGAGCGATTTAGCCCGGTCGCGCGACCTTCTTCACCCAGACCTTGTTGTCGTGGAACGCCGCACCGCCGATCGGCGCGACCGCCTCGGCCCCGGTCAGCATATTGATACCGCGACCGCCGATATGGGCCTTGTTCGGCTGAATCGATTCCGCGATCAGCACGCCGCGGCGAAGGCCGTCGAACAGCTTTGCCGTCAAGGTGGTCTCGCCCCTGACGTTGCCGAGCGTGACGGCGTCGCCGTCGGTTACCCCGAGCGCCGCAGCATCCTCGGGATGTATCATCACCGAGGGCCTGCCTTCGCGCGCAATCGACGATGGCGTTTCATTGAAGCTGGTATTGAGGAAGCTGCGCGAGGGGCTGGTGGCGAGCCGGAACGGATGCGCCGCATCCGCCTCCTCGATGATGGTCCAGTGATCCGGCAGCGACGGCATCTGCTCCCAGGGACCCATGCCGGCGATACCGAAGGGAGGGTGCGCCCAGTCGGCCTTGAAATGGAACTTGTGGTCCGCGTGCGCGAAGCCGTCGAGGTAATGCGAGGTGCGAAAATCCGGCTGAACGTCGCGCCACAGGTCCGCTTCCAGGGTTTCGATATCGCCATGGCCGCTCTTCTTCAGCGTCGCGTCGATCAGTTCGCGCG
>NZ_JBAVNZ010000610.1:0-6580 GCF_049691595.1 Bradyrhizobium sp. | reverse complement strand
CCGCCGCGCCGGCGTCATGCGCCGCGGCGGATCGCCAACCAGCCGCACGCCCATGCGCATCCGCTCCGGTCCGAGATTTTCGCCCATCCGCAAGCACATGCGAAGCACCATGCCGCGGGCGGAGAGCGTGTAATTGGCGACCCAGTCGACCAGGCTGCGCAATTCCTGCTTGAGCGGCGGCACGTCGAGCTTTTCGCCGACATCCTTGAGGCGGTTGTGCAGGCGCGGATCGGGAGCGGCGTTTTCCGCCCACACCACCGCGACCACCTCGCGGGGGCCGAGCGGCACGCAGACGACATCGCCAGGCTTCAGTTCCATGCCGCGAGGCACCCGGTAGGAATAGGCCTGGTTGAGCGCGACCGGCACCAGCACATCGACGACCCGGGTGGACGATGCGGTTGAGGCGTGGCTGCGCGTGGTGTGATCCATGGAAAAAGCCGATTCGGGGCCGAAACAACGCGCCAGTCTAAGGTCGCGCCGGGGTCGGGGCCAGTGTCCAGCCGGCGTTGCTCGCGCAAGTTAGCAAACGGTAAACGAAACAGGTGCGATATAGTCGAGAGAATCACGGCGCCATGGCTCCATGACGAAACCGGCAGTGTCCATTCAACCGATCGAACTCGACTGCGCCGATGAAAGCATCGCGCTGCAGATGACGCGCTGGCTGTCGCATCTGCGCGCCGAGCGGCGGCTGTCGCCGAAAACGCTGGAGGCCTATACCCGCGACCTGCGCCAGTGCCTGGCCTTCCTGGCCGAACACTGGGGCGCGCGGGTGACGCTTTCGGGCTTTGCCGCGCTCGAGACCAGCGATATCAGGGCCTTCATGGCGATGCGGCGCGCCAACGAGATCGCCGGACGTTCATTGATGCGGGCGCTGGCTGGCTTGCGCTCGTTCGGTCGCTTCCTCGAACGGGAAGGCAAGGGCCGGGTCGGCGCGCTCTCCGCCATTCGCGCGCCCAAGGTCGGCAAGAGCCTGCCGAAACCGATTCATGTGGCGGCCGCCAAGCGTTTTGCCGACGCCGACGAGCGCGCCGGCGAGACCCGCGACAGCTGGATATTGGCGCGCGACGCCGCCGTGATGGCGCTGTTGTACGGCTCGGGCCTGCGCATCTCCGAGGCGCTTGGCTTGAAACGCCGCGACGTGCCGCTGCCCGGCGAAGGCGACGTGCTGGTGGTCACCGGCAAGGGCAACAAGACCCGCATGGTGCCGGTGCTGCAGAACGTGCTGGCGCTGATCGCCGATTACACCGCGATCTGTCCGCATCCGCTGCCCCCGGCAGGGCCGATCTTTGTCGGCGCGCGCGGCGGTCCGCTCAAGGCCCGCATCATTCAGCTCACCATGGCGCGGCTGCGCGGCGCGCTCGGACTGCCTGACAGCGCGACGCCCCATGCGCTGCGGCATTCCTTCGCCACCCATCTGTTGAGCCGCGGCGGCGATTTGCGCGCGATCCAGGAATTGCTCGGCCACGCCTCGCTCTCGACCACCCAGATCTACACCGGCATCGACAGCGAACGGCTGCTGCAAGTCTACCGCAGCGCCCATCCGCGCGGCTGACCACGGCCGCTATCGACGCCGACACAGTTCCGTCACATCCAGCGCTTCCAGCGCTTGCCCCTTGCGCGGAGGGCGCCGTTCGGTCAATCGTGGGCAGGGTCTCATCCGGGGAAACGAATCATGAGCGCACATGAAAGCATGGAGCGCGCCGAGCACGCCGAACACGCCTCCGGCGTCAACAAGAAGATCGCATTGCTGATCGCCGTGATTGCGCTCTGTCTGGCGCTGTCGGAAACGCTCGGCAAGGGCGCGCAAACCGAATCGATCAGCAAGAATGTCGAGGCGTCGAACCTGTGGGCGTTCTTCCAGGCCAAGAGCATCCGCCGCACCACGGTCCAGACCGCGGCGGAACAGGCCAAACTCAGTCTCGGCGCCGCCGGCGACGACGCTGCCAAAGCCGCGCTGCAGAAGCAGATCGATGACTGGCAGAAGACCGCGGCGCGCTACCGTTCGGAGCCGGAGACCGGCGAGGGTGCCGAGCAGCTATCGGCGCGCGCCAGGCACGCCGAGGAGGAACGCGACCTCGCGACCGCGAAGTATCATCATTTCGAACTTGCCTCCGCCGCCTTCCAGATCGGCATCGTGCTGGCCTCGGCGACCATCATCACCGGCATGATCGTGCTGGCCTGGGTATCGGGCCTGCTGACGCTGGCAGGCATCGCCATGACGGCACTCGGCGTCTTCTCGCCGCACCTGCTGCATCTGCATTGAATTCCTGTCGTATTTCGTCGAGCCCGCGGCGAGCTCGACCTCACCTCTCCCAAAGGGAGTGGTGAGTATCAGCGCGCCTCGTGAACGCGCTTGCGGAATCGCTGGATCAGCCGCAGCATCCGCGACGACCAGCCGTCGCCGTCGCCGCGCAAAATTTCCAGGATTCGCCGCTTGACCGGATCGACCAGGGCGGCCGCCCTGGCGCGCAGCGCCAGGACGAATTCATAGAGCGTTTCGAACCAGCGCATCTCCAACAGCTTCGGCCGCGTCACGTCGAAGACGAACGCGGTTACGCCGACGCCGAGCAGTTTCGCGAAGATAATGGTCGCGACGGCGCTCAGCCAGTATTCGTGGGTGAGCAAGTAAAGCCCGATCAGCTTGAGCGGAAACAGCGGAATCACCGGCACGATGAACACGATCAACGTCATCGCCGGCGACAGCGTATCGACGCGTTCGGCGAGCCACTGCTTGAACGCGTGCAGCGGAATCAGCGCCACGACGCGCGCCACGATCGGCTCGAGGTGATCCCACAGCCAGGCTTCGATCAGGAAGATGACCGCGAGCAGAACCCAGATTGGCTGAAGAAGGCGGCGCAGCATGGAAATATCTCTACCCGGCCTGTGCCGGATGTCGATCACATATGGATGGCCCGCTTGCCGACTGCAAGCGCGGCTTCCTTGACCGCCTCCGACCGGGTCGGATGGGCGTGGCAGGTGCGCGCCAGATCCTCTGCGGAACCGCCAAACTCCATCAGAACGGCGGCCTCATGGATCATTTCGCCGGCTTCGCGGCCGATGATGTGCACACCAAGCACCCGATCGGTTTTCGCATCCGCGAGAACCTTCACGAATCCGTCAGTGGTCTGGTTGACCTTGGAACGGCCGTTGGCGGTGAAGGGGAATTTGCCCGAGGCGTAGGCCACGCCCGCCTGCTTCAGCTCTTCCTCGGTCTTGCCGACCGACGACACTTCCGGCGTGGTATACACAACGCTTGGTATAATGTCGTAATTCACGTGGCCGGCCTTTCCCGCGAGCATCTCCGCAACCGCCACGCCTTCATCCTCGGCCTTGTGCGCGAGCATCGGACCCGCGACGACGTCGCCGATCGCGTAGATGCCCTTCACGCTGGTTGCGAAATGCGAATCGATCTGCACCCGGCCGCGATTGTCGAGTGCGACGCCAGCATCCTTCAGGCCGAGGCCTTCGGTGTAAGGCACGCGGCCAATGCAGACCAGCACCACGTCGGCCTCCAGCGATTCGGCCGCGCCGCCCGCGGCCGGCTCGACCCTGGCGATCAGCGTCTTGCCCGAAGCGTCGACGCCGGTGACCTTGGCGCCGAGCTTGAACGCAAAGCCCTGTTTTTCGAGGATGCGCTGGAACTGTCTGGCGACTTCGCCGTCCGTGCCGGGCAAAATGCGATCGAGGAATTCCACCACGGTGACCTGCGACCCAAGCCGGTGCCACACCGAGCCGAGTTCGAGCCCGATCACGCCGGCGCCGACAATCAATAATTTCCCGGGCACCTTGTCGAGCGACAACGCGCCGGTCGACGACACGATGCGCTTCTCGTCGATCGCGATGCCCTTTAGCCGCGCGATATCGGAGCCGGTGGCGATCACGATGTTCCTGGCCTCGACCGTCTGCGTCCTGCCGTCGCCGCCCGACACCGCCACCTTGCCCGCGCCGAGAATCTTGCCGGTGCCGCTGATGACGTCGATCTTGTTCTTCTTCATCAGGAACTCGACGCCCTTGACGTTGCCGTCGATGCCCTGCTGCTTGAAATTCATCATCGCGGGCAGATCGAGTTTTGGCGCGGGAACGCCAATGCCCATTTTCGCAAAGGAGTGCGCGGCTTCCTCGAACATCTCGGAGGCATGCAGCAGCGCCTTTGACGGCATGCAACCGACGTTCAGGCAGGTGCCGCCGAGCGTGGCGCTCTTCTCGACCACGGCGACCTTGATGCCGAGTTGCGCCGCGCGCACCGCGCAGACATAGCCGCCGGGACCGGTGCCGATGACGACGAGATCGTAGGTGGCCATGATTGAGGTCCTGCAGTTGAATTCTGTGACAGGTATTTACCGTCCGCCCGACACGTCGAGAATCGCGCTGGTGACGTAGGACGCCTCGTCCGACATCAGCCAGACGATGGCGTTGGCGATTTCTTCCGCGGTGCCGACGCGCTGCATCGGCACCATGTGCGCCAGCCGGTGGGCGCGATCGGGCTCGCCGCCCGAGGCGTGGATGTCGGTATCGATCAGTCCCGGCCTGATGGCTGCCACGCGAATGCCTTCGCCGGCGACCTCGTGGCCCAGCCCGACGGTGAAGGAATCGACCGCGCCCTTCGAAGCCGCGTAATCGACATAGGTGTTGGGCGCGCCGAGTCTGGCCGCGACCGAGGACAGGTTGACAATGACGCCACCCTTGCCGCCGTTGCGGGTCGACAACCGCTTCACCGCCTCGCGCGCGCACAAGATGCTGCCGGTGACATTGACCGCCATCATGCGCTGAATGCGCTCGGCCGACATGTCCTCGACCCGCGCCGAGGGGCCGACGATGCCGGCATTGTTGACCAGCGCGCCCAGCGTTCCGAAATCGTCGGCTGCCTCGAACAGCGCCAGAATGTCCTTCTCGCTGCCGACGTCGCATTTCACCGCGATCGCCTTGCCGTTTTTGCGCTCGATGGCGGAAACCACCTCGTTGGCCGCCGCGTGATTGCTGGCGTAACCGACCACGACCCGAAAGCCGCGCGCCGCCGCGGCGATCGCGGTGGCACGGCCGATGCCGCGGCTGCCGCCGGTGATGACAACGACTCGATCCGTCATCGGCCCATCTTCCCGACAGCGAACAACCTCATCTATACCACCATCAGCTTATGGATTTCAGCCTGACGTTCGCAGTCCCGACGTAACCCGTCAGCGCTCAGGTCGACCTCATAGCCGTCGTCATCGACCCAGCCGACCGAATGACCAAAGTCGTCAACCTTGACCCGTGCGAAGCGCGCCGGATCTTGCAGAGAACTGAACACGCCGCCCTTCGACAACAAGGGCCGCAAGTCGACGACGCCTTCATATCCGTCCAGAAACACGAGTTTCAGGACACCGGGAATAATCGGTTCGGCGGTCTTGATGCGTGGTAAGTCCGTCATTCGATCGGTCCGATCTTTTCATGCGCCAGCGCCGCCACGAACGTCTGCCGCAAACGATCCTGCCTGGAAACGGCCCAAGCGAGTACGGAACGCGTTTGCGCCGGAGGCAACCGGCCAGCCACAATCTTAAGGCTATCAATATCTATGACAGCCTGAAACTCGGCAATCTTTGCATGAAAATGTGCCGGGGGATGTTCATTGGCGTAGAACATGATCTTTACCCCATCAACGATCGCGACGACCGGCACACTACAAATCCAGCACCAGCCGCGCCGGGTCTTCCAGGCTTTCCTTGACGCGCACCAGGAACGTCACCGCCTCCTTGCCGTCGATGACGCGGTGATCGTAGGACAGCGCCAGGTACATCATCGGGCGGATTTCGACCTTGCCGCCGATCGCGATCGGGCGCTCCTGGATCTTGTGCATGCCCAGGATGCCGGACTGCGGCGCGTTCAGGATCGGGGTCGACATCAGCGAGCCGTAGATGCCGCCATTGGTGATGGTGAAGGTGCCGCCCTGCATCTCGTCGATTTTGAGCTGGCCGTCGCGGGCGCGGCGGCCGTAGTCGGCGATGCTCTTCTCGATCTCGGCGATCGACTTGTGGTCACAGTCGCGCACCACGGGCACCACGAGGCCCTTGTCGGTGCCGACCGCAACCCCGATGTGATAGTAGTTCTTGTAGATCAGATCGGTGCCGTCGATCTCGGCGTTGGCGGCCGGGATCTCCTTGAGCGCCTGCACGCAGGCCTTGGTGAAGAAGCCCATGAAGCCGAGCTTGCTGGTGTGCTTCTTCTCGAACGCGTCCTTGTACTGGGCGCGCATCGCCATGATGTGGCTCATGTCGACCTCGTTGAAGGTCGTGAGCATCGCGGCCGTATTCTGCACGTCTTTCAGCCGCCGCGCGATGGTCTGGCGCAGCCGGGTCATCTTCACGCGCTCCTCGCGGGCGGCGTCGTCGGCCGGCGACGGCGCACGGACCTGAACCGCGGCGGCGGGCTGATCGATCGGGGTCGGCGCCGAAGCCGCCTTCTCGATCGCCGCCAGCATGTCGCCCTTGGTCACGCGGCCGTCCTTGCCGGAGCCGGGAACGGTGGAGGCATCGATCCCGCTTTCGCTCGAGAGCTTGCGCACCGATGGCGCCAGCGGCGCATCGGCCGGCAGCGCCTTTGGCGC
>NZ_JBAVNZ010000609.1:0-4554 GCF_049691595.1 Bradyrhizobium sp. | reverse complement strand
TGGCCTGGGGTCGCAATGGCCCGCACGCCAGGGGCAACCTCGGCGCCGTCGCCATATTGCTTGATGTTCTTCCATGTCGGGAACGTGGCCTGAATCCGGCGCACATGGTTGCGGATGCCTTCCGGCATCTTCTCCACCACGGACGGATCGGTCCAGAATTTGAATTCCGCCTCCGGCATCAGGATTTCCGCGTTTGGAAATACCTGCGCGCTGGTCTCCTTCGCCCACAGGCCCGATATGTGGTCGGGGTGGAAGTGCGAAATCACGACGGTCGAGACCGTCGAGGGGTCGAGGCTCGCCGCCTTCATGTTGTCGGCGAGCTTGCCGACCGTCGGCGGGCCGTTGGCGCCAAATCCGGTGTCGAACAGCACGAGCTTGCCGTTGGTCCTGACCGCGGTGACGGTGAACGGGTTGTCGAATTTGTCCGGCCCGATCCCGCTGGCGGTCAACGCCTTCTTGACGTCTTCCAGCGCCACGTTCTTGACGAAGCCCGCGTCGAGAACGCGCTCGATGCTGCCTTCGTGCAAACTGAACACTTCGATCTCGCCGACCTTGTATTTGAGGCTATCCGCGGCGCGCTGCGCGTATGCCGCGTCCACAAATGACACAGGTCCCTTCAATCCGAATACCAGAGCCGCCCCGGTGCTTCCGAGCACGAGATCGCGGCGCGAAATCTCAAACATGCCTGCCTCCCTGTTTATGCCGTTTATGCATGGCGGCCTCCCCGGCGGAGGACGCTGTCGTGATGTTTTATAACGGGAGGAGCTGCCCCCGACGACGATTCCGGTCCGATCACGGGAATTTTGCAGGTATCCAGTTGCGGAATAAATCGGCCAGGCGGGTGTATTACGCCGCCGCCCGCGGCTTCTCGCTATGACGCTGCGACAGCGTGAAGATCTCGACGCCGGTCGCGGTGACGCCGACCGAATGTTCGAACTGCGCCGACAGCGAGCGGTCGCGCGTCACCGCGGTCCAGCCGTCGGACAGGATTTTGACGTGCGGCTTGCCGAGATTGATCATCGGCTCGATGGTGAAGAACATGCCGGGTTTCAGCGCCACACCCTCGCCGGGCCGGCCGATATGGATGATGTTCGGCTCATCGTGGAACATGCGGCCGAGGCCGTGGCCGCAGAAATCGCGCACCACGCTCATGCCCTGCGGCTCGACAAAACTCTGGATGGCGTGGCCGATGTCGCCGGTGGTGGCGCCGGGTTTGACGGCGGCGATGCCGCGCATCATGGCCTCATAGGTCACCTCGACCAGCCGCTCGGCCTTCCGCGCGATCGGGCCGATGGCGTACATCCGGCTGGAATCGCCGTACCAGCCGTCGACGATCAAGGTGACGTCGATATTGACGATGTCGCCTTCCTTCAGCGCGCGGTCGCCGGGCATGCCGTGGCAGACCACGTGGTTGATGGAGGTGCAGGTCGAATGGCGGTAGCCGCGATACATCAGCGTCGCCGGGTAGGCGGCATGGCTGAAAGCGAATTCGCGCACGAACTCGTCGATCCGCGCGGTCGGGACGCCCGGCTTGACGATGTCGGTAAGCTCATCGAGGCATCTGGCGACCAGCGCTCCGGCCTTGCGCATGCCGGCGAACCCGCTCGGCCCATGCAGCTTGATCTGGCCGGTCTTGCGCAGGGACGTATCGGTGGCTTCGACGTAGTTCATGGACGGGGTCTTGGTTGGGCGGGCAAAGGAACCGCGGGTGATTTGAGGGCCTAATCTAATGATCGGCGCGGTCAGTGCAAGCCGGGCTTGGTCAGCCGGACCGCCGATCAGCGCATGGAGTTAGCCGGAAACCTCGACGACGGTCTCGACCGGCAGCGCGCCGCCATGGATGCGCAGTTCGCGCACCGGATAGGGCACGCGGATGCCCTCGCGCTTGAAGCCATCCCACAGCGCCAGCATCACATCGCTCTTCACATTGTCCATGCCGTCGGGATCGGCGATCCAGAAAGTCAGGGAGAATTTCATCCCGACCTCGGCGAATTCGGTCAGGATACAGTTCGGCGGCTTGCCCTTGATGGTGCGGGGCGCCGCGGCGGCGGTATCGACCGCGAGCTTGCAGACCAGCCGCGGGTCGGCGTCGTAATTGGTGCCGAAGGCGATTTTCACCAGCGTGTTCTTGTCGGTATAGGTCCAGTTGACGACCTTCTGCGTCACCAAATCTTCGTTGGGGATCAGGAACTCGCGGCCGTCGCCGGCGGCGACCGAAATATAGCGCGTCTTCATCGCGCTGATGCGCCCCGAACTGTCGCCGATGGTGACGAGGTCGCCGGGCTTCACCGATTTGTCCGCCAGCAGGATGATGCCGCTGATGAAATTGGCGACGATCTTCTGCAGGCCGATGCCGATACCGACACCGACCGCGCCGGAGAACACCGCCAGCGCCGAGAGGTTGATGCCGACCGCGCCCAAGGCGATCGTGATCGCGAGCACAATCAGCCCCATCCGGATCATCTTGACCAGCAGCACCTGGATCGACGGCGTCAGGTCGGAGGAGCGGGTGATCCGGTTCTCGACGAAATTGCTGGCGATGTTGGTCAGCCACAGCGCCACGATCAGGAGCGCGCCGAGCTTGATCAAAAGCAGCGGTGTCAGCCGCAGGCCGCCGAGCACGACCGAGACCGAGTCGAGCGCCTCGATCGCCGGGTCAAGCTGGCCGACAATGCTCAGCGCCGCGATCAGCCACGCCGACAGCGACACCAGGCGGACGATGAAGGCGTTGCGGATCACGGAGGTGATCAGCCGGATAATCAGCCACGCGAAGGCGAGCTTGGCGGCGACCGCGAGCAGGTAGCTGCGGCTGGGCCAGGTCGATGCCAGCATCACGCCGCGGGCGATCGTCACCAGCACGGCGAACACCGCGGTCGGCGCGCTGCCGACCAGCACGCGCATGAACAGGCGAAATGGAACCGGCCATCCGGTCGCCAGCGAGGTCACGTCGAACCTCGATCGGACGGCTGCGCCGGCGGCCCAGGCGATCCCGGTGGCGGCCAGGATCAATCCCAGCTGCAGATAGAACCAGGGCGAGGTGACCTCGGCACCGACCGACCGCGCGGTGGCGTGCAGGAACTCGATGATGTCTTTCAGGTCCATATCCATCGGCGGAATCTCGCGTCGGGGCAGTTCAGGCAAACTTGATTCGACGGCCGGCAGCTTTCCATAACTGCGGGGTGGGAACCATCGATACAGGACATTGGAGAGGCGAGTAAGGGCCGCAAAATCCGGCACTGTCACGAGAAATGGGTTGGCGTCCAACTGTGGCGACGATAAGGATGCACATAGAGGTATTTGCATTTGTTCGCGGAGGCGCATGGCTTCCCTCGACCAGGTCAGCATAGCCATCCTGCTCGGTGCGGTTCTGGTGATGGCAGGAATTCTGTCGAGCCTGCTCGCGCTGCGCTTTGGCGCGCCGCTACTGCTGGTATTCTTGCTGATCGGCATGCTCGCCGGCCATTCCGGCCCCGGCCAACTGCAGTTCGACGACGTCCGCACCACCTATCTGGTGGGATCGGTGGCGCTGGCGCTGATCCTGTTCGATGGCGGATTGCGAACCCGGTTTCAAAGCATCCGCACCGTGCTGGCGCCGTCGATGGTGCTGGCGACGGTCGGCGTGCTCCTGACCGCGCTGATCACGGCGCCGATCGCCAGATATGCGCTCGACCTGAACTGGACCGAGGCGCTTCTGGTCGGCGCGGTGGTTGCCTCGACCGACGCCGCGGCAGTGTTTCTGCTGGTGCGCACGCAGGGCCTGCGGCTGCGTCCCCGCGTCGGCGCGACGCTGGAGGCCGAATCCGGCACCAACGATCCCTTTGCGATCTTCCTCACCCTGATGCTGGTCGAATTCATCTCGCTCGGAGAAAGCTCGCCGTGGCACATTGTGCTGGAATTTGCCCGCCAGGCCATTCTCGGCGCCATCGTCGGCGTGATCGGCGGCCGTCTGGTAGGGGTGGCGCTGAATCGCATTGCACTGCCGCAGGGCCTGCACGCGCCGTTCGTCACGACCGCGGCGCTGGTGATCTTCGGCGCGGCGCAGATCGCGCACGCCTCGGGGTTTCTCGCGGTCTATCTCGCCGGCATCATCATCGGCAACCGGCCCACCCGCGCGCATAATTCGGTGGTGACGTTCCTCGATGCCGCGACCTGGCTCGCACAGATCGTGATGTTTGTCCTGCTCGGCCTGCTGGTCTCGCCGCAGCGGCTGGTCGTCAGCATCATTCCGGCAGTCGTCGTGGCGCTGGCATTGATGCTGGTGGCGCGCCCGCTCGCGGTGTTTCTCTGTCTGGCGCCGTTCAGATTCAACTGGCGGGAAAAGGTCTTCATCGCCTGGACGGGCCTGCGCGGGGCGGTCGCGATCTTCCTGGCATCGATTCCGATGCTGGTGGGGCTGTCAAAAGCCTATCTCTATTTCGACGTTGCCCTTGTCGTCGTCATCATCTCGCTGCTGCTGCAGGGCTGGACGCTGGGCCCGGCGGCACGAAAGCTCCACGTCGCGCTGCCGCGCGCCGATCGCGGGCCGCGGCGCGTCGAGCTCGATCTGCCCGGCCA
>NZ_JBAVNZ010000608.1:0-1699 GCF_049691595.1 Bradyrhizobium sp. | reverse complement strand
GTCGGGCGCCGCGCGCAAGGTGGCGCGAATGTCATCGCGCGCCGCGCCGTCTGCAACGAAGGCTGCGACCGCATCCAGCCGCCGCGCGATCGCCGTGCTGTCGGTCAGCGGCGCTGCGAGCCGCTGCGCCAAGAGCCGCGATCCGGCTGATGTGACGGTGCAGTCGATGGCGTCGAGCAGCGAGCCGCGGCGTTCGCCGGCCAGCGTCCGCGTCAATTCGAGATTGGCGCGGGTCGCCGGGTCGATCGCCATGGTGGTGCCGGCGGCCTCGCGCGACGGCGGCGACAGCGGCGGACGCTTGCCCACTTGCGTGCGGTCGATATAGGTGACGGCGGCGGCAGCGGCGGTGGCTTCCAGCCGCGACATCGCGCTCAGCCCGTCCATGGTTGCGACCGCGAAATAGTCGCACAGCCGCCGCTCGGCGGTTGAGCCATCGAAGACATCGCGGGTCAGCGGCGTCACCGCCGGCAATTCGCGCAGCAGCGGCCCGAGCTCGGGATCGCCGTACAGCGCGTCGGTGACGATGGCTTCGTTGGGATTGATCCGTGAAAGCGTCGCCGCGAGCTCGGCGGTCGCGCATTCCGTGACTGAAAATTCCGAGGTCGAGATATCGATCCAGGCAAGCCCGATGCGGTCGCCGCCGGAAGAGCCGCGGGCGCGCGCGATCGCCAGCAGGTAATTGTTGGTGCGCGCATCCAGTAGCGTGTCTTCGGTCAGCGTGCCCGGCGTCACCAGCCGCACCACGGCGCGGCGCACCACACTCTTGTTGCCGCGGGCCCGCGCGGCGGCGGGATCCTCGGTCTGCTCGCACACCGCGACGCGGTGGCCGGCCTCGATCAGGCGGTGAAGATAATCGTCCGAGCGCTCCACCGGCACGCCGCACATCGGGATGTCGATGCCCTGATGCTTGCCGCGCCTGGTCAGCACGATGCCGAGCGTTTTCGAGGCGATCTCGGCATCCTCGAAGAACAGTTCGTAGAAATCGCCCATCCGGTAGAACAGCAGGAGGCCGGGATGGGCGGCCTTGATTTCCAGGTACTGTTCCATCATCGGCGTGACGCGCGCCGGCGTCTCGGCGTTTGGCGCCGGGTCGGGTGGAACAGGGATGGATTGCTGGATCGTCATGGCGAGCGGAAACTACAAAATTTCGCCGGCCGGTCCTATCGGTTTGCCGTCTCGATGAGGGTTTTCCACCCTCTCCAGGCTGCATGATTTGGCCGGTCTGCGGGAACATGACAGACCTCGCTCAAAAGCGCTGCCGGAAGGCGCAGCCGTCAATTGACCTGCCGCGAACGCGCTCCTAAAACTTGCCGTCAATTCCGCGGCTTCCAGCGCCCAAAATGCGGCATTCAGGGAGAGATTCGATGCGCGATGTCTACATTTGCGATGCCGTACGGACCCCGATCGGCCGCTTCGGCGGCTCGCTCGCGAAAGTGCGCGCCGACGACCTGGCCGCCGCGCCGATCAGGGCGCTGATGGCGAGACATCCGAAGCTCGACTGGTCGGCGGTCGATGAGGTGTTTTTCGGCTGCGCCAACCAGGCCGGCGAGGACAACCGCAACGTCGCGCGCATGGCGCTGCTGTTGGCCGGCATGCCCGAGACGGTTCCCGGCCAGACGCTCAACCGCCTCTGCGCCTCCGGGCTCGATGCGGTCGGCGCGGCGGGCCGTGCGATCCGCGCCGGCGAGATCGATTTCGC
>NZ_JBAVNZ010000607.1:0-1581 GCF_049691595.1 Bradyrhizobium sp. | reverse complement strand
TGCGCGAAGCCGTCGAGGTAATGCGAGGTGCGAAAATCCGGCTGAACGTCGCGCCACAGGTCCGCTTCCAGGGTTTCGATATCGCCATGGCCGCTCTTCTTCAGCGTCGCGTCGATCAGTTCGCGCGACGACATTTCGAACCCCGGGTGAACAACATTGAGGCGGCGGCCGAGACCCTGCAACACCTCATGATTTGACCGGCATTCGCCGGGCGGATCGATCAGCTTGGCGCCGACTGAAATATGCTGGTGGCCTCCGCCGTAATAGAGATCATCATGCTCCATGAACATGGTCGCGGGCAGCACGATATCAGCCATCTGTGCCGTCTCGGTCATGAACTGCTCGTGCACCGCCATGAACAGGTCTTCGCGCGCAAAACCCTGGCGCACCAGCGCCTGCTCCGGCGCCACCGTCATCGGATTGGTGTTCTGGATCAGCATTGCCTTGACCGGCGGTCCGCCTGCCAAGGCTTCAGGGTCGCCGGTCAGGATACGCCCGATCCTGGACTGATCGAGCACGCGGGTCGTGCGATCGATCGCATCGTGGCCCTCGATAATGGATTCATCGAATTGCCAGATCGCGAAATTGTTGAAGAACGCGCCACCGCCTTCGTATTGCCAGGCGCCGGTCACCGCCGGGATGCACAGCGCCGCATGCATCTGCGCCGCGCCATTGCGGCTGCGGGTAAAACCGTAGCCGAGCCGGAAGAACGAACGCCTGGTCTGACCGATCAGGCGGGCGAAAGCCTCGATCTCCTCCACCGGCACGCCCGATATCGACGACGCCCATTGCGGCGTGCGCGTCGCAAGATGCGCTTCCAGCTCGTTCGGGCAATCGGTGTAGCGATCCATATAGGCCCGATCCGCGTAGCCTTCGCGGAACAGAACATGCATGACGCCGCAGGCGAAAGCGCCGTCGGTGCCGGGCCGCAGGATGATCTTGATGTCAGCCTGCTTCATGGTGTCGTTGTTGTAGATATCGATCGCCGCGATCCTGGCGCCGCGCTCCTTGCGGGCGCGCATCGCATGCGTCATCACGTTGACCTGGGTATTCACGGGATTGGTGCCCCAGATCACGACCAGGTCGGAGACGCCCATCTCGCGCGGATCGACGCCGGCGATCTTGCCGGTGCCGATGGCGAATCCGATACGCGCTATGTTCGCGCAGATCGTCGAGTAGAAGCGCGAATATTTCTTCACATGGGCCAGGCGATTGATGCCATCGCGCATCACCAGCCCCATGGTGCCCGCATAGTAATAGGGCCAGACCGATTCAGCGCCGAAGTCGCGTTCAGCCTGATCGAACCGCGCCGCAATCTCGTCCAGCGCCTCGTCCCAGGAGATCCGCGCGAACTGGCCGGAGCCTTTCGGCCCGGTCCGGCGCATCGGGTGTATCAGCCTGTCGGGATGATGGATGCGCTCGGCATAGCGCGCGACCTTGGCACACACCACGCCCGCGGTGTAGGTCTGCACCTTGGAGCCGCGCACCCGACCGATGCCGCGGCCGTCGATCACCTCGATATCGAGCGCGCAGGCCGATGGGCAGTCGTGCGGACAGGTGGAATGCCGGATGTCGATCCTG
>NZ_JBAVNZ010000606.1:0-4147 GCF_049691595.1 Bradyrhizobium sp. | reverse complement strand
ACCGATGCCAAGGGGTCGCCGATCGGCGAGGCCCGTTACGCCTTCGGGCCGCGGGACCGCGAAACCGAAGCCGCGTTCGATCTTCCGGTCGAGTTGCGCAACGATATCGCGCGGCTGGAAATCTCGGGCGAGCGGTCGGCCGGCGCCGTCCAGCTGCTCGACAAGAGATGGCGGCGGCGCGCCGTCGGCGTCGTCAGCGGCGCGACCAGCGATACCGCGCAGCCGCTATTGGCATCGACCTTCTATCTCACCCGCGCGCTGTCGCCCTTCGCCGACGTGCGGCTGGGCGATCGCGGCGCGCCGCAGCAGGTGATCGCGCAATTCCTCGATCAGCGGCTGCCGATGATCGTGCTGGCGGATGTCGGCACGCTGTCGCCGGAAACCCGCGAGCGTCTGAACGCCTGGATCGACCAGGGCGGCGTATTGGTGCGTTTCGCGGGTCCGCGGCTGGCGCAGGCCGATGACGATCTGGTGCCGGTCAGGCTGCGCCGCGGCGGCCGCAGCCTGGGCGGCAGCCTGACCTGGGAAAAGCCGCAACACATGGCCTCCTTTACCGCCGACGGACCGTTCGCGGGCCTGCAGGTGCCGAAAGACATCACCGTCAGCCGCCAGGTTTTGGCCGAACCGGATGCGGTGCTGTCGACCAAGAGCTGGGCCTCGCTGGAAGACGGCACGCCGCTGGTCACCGGCGAGCGTCGCGGCAAGGGCGTCGTCAGCCTGTTCCACGTCGGCGCCGACATGCGCTGGTCCGACCTGCCGATGTCGGGCAGTTTTGTCGAGATGCTGCGGCGCCTTGTCGATATGTCCGGCTACACGTCGACGCCGGGCGCCGGCGCCGAGAGCGAGGGCAAGGTCGAGACGGTGGCGCCGCTGCGCACGCTCGACGGGTTCGGCGCGTTCGGACCGCCGCCCTCGACCGCCAAGCCGATGCCGGCGGATTATCGCGATCGCGCCACCGCGGATCATCCGCCGGGATTCTACGGCCCGGCCGAAGGCCCGATCGCGGTCAATACGCTGGCGTCAGGGGATCGCATCGCGGCGCTCGACACATCCGGCTTGCGCGCGCGGCGTGCGAGCTACACCAACGCCGAACCGCGCGACTTGCGCGGCATCCTGCTGTCGTCATCGCTGGCGCTGTTCCTGATCGATGCGATCATCGTCGCGATGCTGGGCGCAGGCCTCGCCGCGCTGCTGCGACGGCGCGCGGCGCCGGCGGCGCTCGCCATCGCGTTCCTGCTGGCTGCGTTGTCGGCCGCGCCATCGCCGGGCCGCGCCGCCAACAATGACGACTTCGCCATCAAGGCGGTTTCGCAGACCCGTCTCGCCTATGTCGTCACCGGCAATGCCGACGTCGATTCCATCGTCAAGTCCGGCATGGCCGGACTGACCTTGTTTCTGGCGCAGCGCACCGCGCTCGAAGCCGGCGATCCCGTCGGCGTCGATCCCGCGCTGGATGAACTGGCGTTCTTCCCGCTGATCTACTGGCCAGTGGTGCCCGGCGCGCCAAAACCGCCGCAGGACGCCATCAACCGCATCGACGCCTATATGAAGCAGGGCGGCACGGTGGTGTTCGACACCCGCGACGCCATCGAGGCGCCGCCCGGCGACAATGGCGGCTCGCAAACGCCGGGCATGGCGAGCTTGCGCGAAATCCTCTCCTCGCTCGACGTTCCCGAGCTCGAGCCGGTGCCGCGCGAACACGTCCTGACCAAGACGTTTTATCTGCTGCGCGATTTCCCCGGCCGGTTCAGCTCGGGCCAGACCTGGGTCGAAACCCTGCCGCGCGAAGACGATGACGAGGCAGCATCCCGGCCGGCGCGCGGCGGCGACGGCGTCTCGCCGATCATCATCACCTCCAACGACCTCGCCGGCGCCTGGGCGATCCGTCCCGACGGCCAGCCGATGCTGCCATTGACGCCGGGCGAACCGCGGCAGCGCGAATTCGCCTTCCGCGCCGGCGTCAACATCGTGATGTACACGCTGACCGGCAACTACAAGGCCGATCAGGTGCATGCGCCCGCGCTCATCGAACGGTTGGGACAATAGGGCGACGGCATGAATTACGGCATCGCGTTCACCCCCCTCGTTCCCGCGCTCGTGCTGTGGCTCGCGCTGGCGGCCATCACCGTGATATCGGCGTTGCTCTTGCTCGGCCGTTCGCGCGGCGCCGCGGTGCGCATCACGGCACTGGCGCTGATCCTGCTGGCGCTCGCCAATCCCTCCTTCACCCGCGAGGACCGCGAGCCGCTGTCGTCGGTGGCCGCCGTCGTGATCGACAGGAGCCCGAGCCAGAATTTCGGCACCCGCAACCAGGAGACCGCAAAGGCGCAGCAAGCCCTGGTCGAGAGCCTGAAGAAGATCAAGGGGCTGGAAGTGCGAATTGTCGAGGCCGGGCAGGCCGACGGCGAGACCGACGGCACCAAGCTGTTCGGCGCGCTGTCGTCGACGCTGTCGGACGTTCCGGTCGATCGGGTCGCCGGCGCTTTCCTGATCACCGACGGCCGCGTGCACGATATTCCTGCCAACGCCGGCGCGGTCGGGTTCCAGGCCCCGGTGCACGCATTGATCACCGGACGCAAGGACGAGCGCGACCGGCGCATCGCGATCTCGGCGGCGCCGCGCTTCGGCATCGTCGGACAGGCCCAGACCATCACCTACCGGCTCGACGATCAGGGCGTCACCGGCGAACGCGCAAAAATCGTGGTGCGCCGCGACGGCGAGGTGATCAACGAACGCACGTTGCAGAGCGGCCAGACCGCCAATATCGAGATCGACATCAAGCACGCCGGTCCGAACATCGTCGAGATCGAGGCCTCGCCGCTCGAGAACGAGCTGACCCTGGTCAACAACCGCGCGGTGGTCGCAATCGACGGCGTGCGCGACAAGCTGCGGGTGCTTTTGGTTTCGGGCGAGCCGCATTCCGGCGAGCGCACCTGGCGCAACCTCTTGAAGTCGGACGCCAGCGTCGACCTCGTCCATTTCACCATTCTGCGCCCGCCGGAGAAGCAGGACGGCACGCCGATCAACGAGCTGTCGCTGATCGCGTTTCCGACCCGCGAATTGTTCCAGCAGAAGATCAACGAATTCCAGCTGATCATCTTCGACCGCTACGCCCGCCAGGGCGTGCTGCCGATCGCCTATTTCGACAATATCGCGCGCTATGTCCGCGCCGGCGGCGCGGTGCTGGTGTCGGCCGGTCCCGACTATGCCTCGACCACCAGCATCTGGCGCACGCCGCTGGATTCGGTGCTGCCGGCAGAACCCGTCGGCGTCACCGAAAAGCCGTTCTATGCGCATTTGAGCGATACCGGCAAACGCCATCCGGTGACGCGCGGGCTGGAAGGTTCCGCCACCGAGCCGCCGCGCTGGAGCCGGTTCTTCCGCACGGTTGAGACCCGCAACGCGATCAGCCCGCCGGTCATGACCGGCGCCGACGGCAAGCCGCTATTGCTGCTGTCGCGGTTCGGCGAAGGCCGCGTCGCGCTCTTGCTGTCCGACCATATCTGGCTGTGGGCGCGCGGCTATGAGGGCGGCGGCCCGCATCTCGACCTGTTGCGGCGGATGTCGCATTGGCTGATGAAGCAGCCTGATCTGGACGAGGAAGCGCTGCGGCTACAGATCCAGGGCCGCGATCTGGCGGTGGTGCGCCAAACGATGGCCGACAGCGTGACGCCGGTGACGGTGACCTCGCCGAGCGGCGCCACGCGCGAATTGACCTTGAGCGCAAGCGAACCGGGCGAATGGCGCGCGACGCTCCCGGCCGGCGAACTCGGCTTGTGGCAGGCGACCGACGGCACGCTGAAAGCGCTGATCAATGTCGGGCCGACCAATCCGAAGGAATTTTCCGAAGTCACCTCCACCACCGAGATGCTGAGGCCGCTGGCGCAGGCGACCGGCGGCGACGCCCGGCGCGTGGTCGATGGCACGAGCATCGATCTGCCCCGCATCGTGCCGGTGCGGGCGTCGGGCATTTTTCGCGGTGACGGCTGGATGGGCGTGAAGATGCGCGACGCCAGCGTCGTCAAGGGCGTCGGCGTGCTGCCGATGTTCGCCGGCCTGATCGGCCTCTTGCTGCTGCTCGGCGCGTTCGCCGCGACCTGGCTGCGCGAGGGGCGGTGAGCGCACCGACCTCATCGCGGTCGCGCCG
>NZ_JBAVNZ010000605.1:0-2310 GCF_049691595.1 Bradyrhizobium sp. | reverse complement strand
CCGCAAGTGCGGTGCGCTGCGTCCGGGGCACGAGACCGGTCAAGGCGCCTTCGGCCGCACGATGGCCCAGCCGACGCGCAGCGGCGGTTGCCGGCCGTTCACCATCCACTCGAACGCGCGCGGAACCTCCGGCACCAGGCCGGGAAAGCGTTGCGCGAGTTCGGCGGGCGGCGTGCCCGAGGTGTCGGAGGCGCGCCAGACCACGACCCCGCCGGTTTCGTTGAATTTCGCCGGCGTCAGCCATGGGGTCCGTTGCGGCGAAGCATCGAGCAGCAAATGCGGGCGGCCGGGATTCATGGCGATCAGGGTGGCCAGCTGCGGATCGCCGGTCACCGCGCGCAGCCCCTGGTTGGTTCGGCGCTCGAAACTGTCGCCGAAGAAATGCGCGATCGCGGAAGCCGGCAACGAGGTCGGCACTTCGGCGCCGCCGGTCCAGGGCAGCACCAGCGTGGTCGCAATCACCGCCACCGCCGGCGCGGCGATGGCGGCGGCCCAGACCGAGCGCAGCAGGCGCTGCCGCCTGAGGTAGATCAGGTCGCCGGTGGCGACGACCGCGGCCAGTCCCGACATCAACAGCGCGATGCCCGCGCCGCCGACCACGCGGTCGAGATCGAACAGGCCGGCAATCAGGCTGCCGGCAAGCGCCGGGCCGACCGCAAGGAAATAGACGAACTGGCGCGCCAGCGGATCGACCGGCGGCCGATAGATGATCGGCGCTTCCCCGGCGTTGGGGCCGAGCCAGCCGGAGTTGAGGATCACCAGCAGCGCGGCGCCGGACATCACCAGCGCCAGGCCGCCGAGCAATTGGCCCCAGTGCAACGCGCGTTCGCCAAACGCTGCGAACGCCGGCCAATGCGGCATCACCGAAATGTCCGATCGGATCAGCCAGATCAGATAGGGCAGCGCCAGCACGACGATCACCAATAGCGCATAAAGAGGATCGAACGACATCAGCACGCGCCGCCCGCGCGCAGTGGCGGCCGCAAATCCCGCGATCAGCAGCAACAGGCCGATCGCAGCCGATGTCGTCAGCAGCAACAGGCCCGCCTCGATCGACCAGACGAACCACACGCTGCGCCGGTTCTGGCCGAGCAACTGCCAGGAATGCAGCAACAGCAGCGCCCAGAGCGGGCGCGCCAGGATCAGCGGACCGAATTCGACGCCGGGCGAGCCGAAGGCCGCGACCGTCATGGTCAGCAGCACCGCGAGCACCGCCTGCGATCCGCCGACCATGGTGCGGGCGAGATGGTAGAGCGTCCAGAACGTCGCGATCGCGCAAAGCTGCGCCACGAGATAGACGCCGAACAGGTGATTGCCCGCGGCGCGGAACGCGATATCGGCCAGCCAGAATGCCAGGGGCGGCCCGAGATCGGTACCGACCTGATATTCCCGGCCAAACGCCAGCACGGTGGCGAGGTCGCCGGGCGGGCTGCGGTAGAGCAACAGCGGCAGCACCAGCCAAAGCGCGGCCTGGGCCAGCACCACGATCCAGACCAGCAGGCGCGGCCGGGCGCGGATCAGTTCGATAACAAGCGAGGTGAAACGCATGATACGCCCGAAATGCCCCAAGCCCGCTCGGCGAGGCGGCTTTGTTCGATCCGGACGTTTGATAGAGCGCGCGGGCGGCCGAGGCAACCGGCGTCAGGTCAGTTCGTCGGGCGCGAGTTCGCTAGATCGCAACCGAAATCTCGACATCGATCGGCGCTTCCATTGCAAAAAGGTCGCATTCGACCGGCGCCGGCCGGTGTTTTTCCCGCGCGGCGACCACGGGCGCGAAGAAACGGCGGTGATGGGCGCTTGGTCCGAGCCGCCTCAGCGCCTCGAGATGCTCGGGCACGGCGTAACCCTTGTGGGACTCGAAGCCGTAGCCCGGGCAATCCTGCGCCAGCGCGCACATCAGGCGGTCGCGCGTCACCTTGGCGATGATGGATGCTGCCGCGATCGACATCACCAGACCATCGCCGCCGATCACGGCCTCGCAATCGCACGGCGTCGCCAGCCGGTCGCGGCCATCGACCAACACATGCTTCGGCGTCTCCGGCAGTGCGTGCACGGCGCGCGCCAGCGCCCACAGCGAGGCGCGCAGGATATTGTCTCGATCGATCCGCGCCGGCGGCGCAAAGGCAACCGCGAACGATGCGGTCGCGCAAATCTCCTCAAACAGCTCCTCGCGCCGCCCGGCGGTCAGCCGCTTGGAATCGTCGATGCCTTTCGGGATTCGCCTGGGATCGAGCACCACGGCGGCGGCCACCACCGGCCCCGCCAGCGGGCCGCGCCCGGCCTCGTCGCAGCCGGCCACCGGCCAGACCC
>NZ_JBAVNZ010000604.1:0-27262 GCF_049691595.1 Bradyrhizobium sp. | reverse complement strand
GCGCCGCGCCGGTCGAGGCGGTATCGCCGGAGACGACGATGGCGTGACCGCGCGCATATTTGTGGCCATCGATCCGCGGCACCGGAAAGGATCTTTGCCAGGCCCGCGGAATGTTTTCCGATGTCTGCGGCCGGATTTCGTCGAGCACCCCCGCATCGATCCCGATATCGGCGACGCGCACCCGGCCGCAATGCATCCTTCCCGGCAGCAGCAAATGCGCCGGCTTGCGCCGGAAGAACGTCACCGTCTCGGTAGCGCGGATCGCAACGCCCATGACGGCGCCCGACGTGCCGTTGATGCCGCTTGGCAGATCGACGCTGAGAACCGGCGCGCCGTTGCCGTTGATTGCCTCGATCATTTCATGGGGTTCGCCCTTCACCGGCCGGTTGAGACCGGCGCCAAACAGCGCATCAATGATCAGCGCCGGCTTGCCGATCGCCTGCGGGTTGAACGGCAGCACCGGATATTTCCAGCCGCGGGCGGCAAGCTCCGCGTCGCCCTGCAAGCTATCCCGCTCGCACAACAGGATGACCGAAACCTCCCGCCCGCGCGCGGCGAGCTCGGCGGCCGCGACAAAGCCGTCGCCGCCATTGTTGCCGCCGCCGGCGACGACAACGATCGGCCCCTCCTCCACCAGATCCATCGCGGCTTCCGCGACGGCCTGGCCGGCGCTCATCATCAGCGCGAAGCCGGGCGTGCCGGCGGCAATGGTCAGCCGGTCGGCACGCTCCATCTCAGCCGTGGTCAGAACTTCCATGCCGAATCCTCAATCCAACCGCCTGTTCCGGAGGCAAATCTCATCCAGCGCGTAGCGCTTCCCCACACAATTGCATGCCGATTGATCATTTTGCCTATTTCATAGGCTAAAGTATCATGCGTCCCCGGGTCGACCCCAGCGGGTTGCCCGTTAAAAGTCTGATAACGTTCCGTAATCGGCGCCGCTAACAACTTGGCATAGACCCTGCTTTTGAGGAAGCCGCTCGGGATGGCCGCGCCAGGCGGCCCTCCATCAGCGTTCCGGCCGTAGGCCGAACCCAAGGATCGAACTTGCTGCGCCACGCGCATCGAACCATCTGCACTCTGAATTCTAGAAATGCCCGGGAGGCGCCCAGTGAAGAAAATCGAAGCCATCATCAAGCCGTTCAAGCTCGACGAGGTAAAAGAGGCGCTTCAGGAAGTCGGATTGCAAGGCATCACCGTCACCGAAGCCAAGGGTTTCGGACGGCAGAAGGGTCACGCTGAACTCTATCGCGGCGCCGAATACATCGTGGACTTCCTGCCCAAGGTCAAGATCGAGATCGTGATCGGCGACGACCTCGTCGAAAAAGCGATCGACGCGATCAGGCGCGCCGCCCAAACCGGACGGATCGGCGACGGCAAGATTTTCGTATCCAACATCGAGGAAGCCATCCGCATCCGGACCGGCGAATCCGGGCTGGACGCTATCTGAGCCGGGTGCTATCCCGCATTTTGCGAGTTAAAAATCAGAACAGGGCTGCCTAGGCCGCCTGATTTCGTTCGCGAAATCTCACCATCATCGATGAATCCTGGAAACCGACCCGCAGCCAAGAGGGGTATTCATGAAGACCGCCAAAGACGTCCTCAAATCGATCAAGGACAACGACGTCAAATACGTCGACCTGCGCTTCACCGATCCGCGCGGCAAGTGGCAGCACGTGACATTCGACGTCGGCATGATCGAAGAGGATACTTTTGCCGAGGGCCTGATGTTCGACGGCTCGTCGATCGCCGGCTGGAAGGCGATCAACGAATCCGACATGTGCCTGATGCCCGATCCCGTCACCGCGACGATCGATCCGTTCTTCGCCGAAACCACCATGGTCCTCGTCTGCGACGTGCTGGAGCCAACCACCGGCGAGCCCTACAACCGCGACCCGCGCGGCATGGCCAAGAAGGCCGAGGCGATGGTGAAGTCGATGGGCGTCGGCGACACCGTCTATTTCGGGCCCGAAGCCGAATTCTTCGTGTTCGACGACGTGCGCTTTGCCGCCGATCCCTACAACACCGGTTTCAGGCTCGACGCCGCGGAATTGCCGACCAATTCGGGCACCGAATATGAAGGCGGCAACCTCGGCCACCGCATCCGCACCAAGGGCGGCTATTTCCCGGTGCCGCCGCAGGACTCGGTGCAGGACATGCGTTCCGAAATGCTCGGCGCGATGGCCAAGATGGGCGTCAAGGTCGAGAAGCATCACCACGAAGTCGCTTCCGCCCAGCATGAACTCGGCATGAAGTTCGACACGATGACGCTGATGGCCGACCAGATGCAGATCTACAAATACTGCATCCATCAGGTGGCGCACATCTACGGCAAGACCGCCACCTTCATGCCGAAGCCGGTCTATGGCGACAACGGCTCCGGCATGCACTGCCATCAGTCGATCTGGAAAGATGGCAAGCCGGTATTTGCCGGCAACAAATATTCCGACCTGTCGGAGACCTGCCTGTCCTACATCGCCGGCATCATCAAGCACGCCAAGGCGATCAACGCCTTTACCAACCCGTCGACCAACTCCTACAAGCGCCTGGTTCCCGGTTACGAAGCCCCGGTGCTGCTCGCCTATTCCGCGCGCAACCGCTCGGCCTCCTGCCGCATCCCCTACACCGCTTCGCCGAAGGCCAAGCGTGTCGAGGTGCGCTTCCCCGACCCAATGGCCAATCCGTATCTCGGCTTCGCCGCCATGCTGATGGCCGGTCTCGACGGCGTCAAGAACAAGCTCGATCCGGGCCCGGCGATGGACAAGGATCTCTACGATCTGCCGAAGGAGGAACTGAAGGCGATCCCGACCGTCTGCGGCTCGCTCCGCGAGGCCCTGGAAAATCTCGACAAGGACCGCGCGTTTCTCAAGCACGGCGGCGTGTTCGACGACGACTTCATCGACAGCTATATCGAGCTGAAAATGACCGAAGTGGCGCGCTTCGAGATGACGCCGCACCCCGTCGAATTCGACATGTACTATTCGCTGTAACTGTAACGCCCGTCACGGCAAGAAGGACGAAGGCGCCCCAGACGGGGCGCCTTTTCACATTGCAGCGACGCGCTTTCCTCATTGTTTGCGTGGAGCGCTCCCTCGCCCGCTGACACCGCGAACAAGAACTATCCCCTCTTCGGCGGATTCTCCCGCAGGAAGCGCTCGAGGTCGGGCAGCACGGAATAGGGCAGCGGTATGGGATCGCCCGCCGGGTCGAGCGCCGTATCGAGGCAGTGGCGCAACGCGCGCGCAAGCTCGGCGCGGCGATAGGGCTTGGTCAGAAGCGGCATGTCACGGCCCGCACGGCCTTGCGAGGGGATCGCCCCATCGGTGTAGCCAGAGCTGAAGAGGACTCTCAGCGTCGGCCGTTGTTCGGCAATCCTGTCAGCCAACTGCCTGCCATTGAGGATTCCGGGCATGACGATATCGCTAAACAGAAGATCGAACGCCGTCCCGGCTTCGACGACCGCGAGCGCTTCGGCGGCGCCCGAGGTCGATATCACCTTATATCCGAGACTTTCGAGCTGGCCGGTGACGTAGGCCCTCACCTCGTCGTCGTCCTCGACACACAGGATCGTTTCAGATCCGCCGCGCAATTCGCCATCGGTTACCGGCGATGTCTGAACCGGCTCGAAGTCGGCCTTCGGAAGGTAGATCCGGAAACTGGCTCCGCTTCCTTCCTCGCTGCGGACCTCGATGTTGCCGCCGGACTGCTTGGCGAAGCCAAACACCATGCTCAGTCCGAGCCCGGTGCCCGAGCCGACCTGCTTGGTCGAAAAGAACGGGTCGAAAATCCGGTCGCGGATGGCTTCCGGAATACCGTGGCCGGTATCGGCAACCTCGATCACGACGTAGTCGCCGGCATCGACCCCGCTTGCCGCCGCCTCTTGCCTGCTCAGACTGATGTTGCTCGTCGTAAACATTAGCGTCCCGCCGGATGGCATGGCATCGCGGGCGTTGATCGCGAGGTTGACCATCGCTGAACTCAGCTGGCCGGGATCGGCCAGTGCCGGCCAAACCTGATCGCTCAGCGTGGTCTGGATCTTGATCTGCCTTCCCAGCGTCGGCAACAGCAGTTTGACGACCTCCCTGACCAGCGCGTTGATGTCGATCTCGAGCGGGCGGAGCGGCTGCTTTCTGGCAAAGGCAAGCAGGTTTGCCGTGAGCTGGGCCGCTCGATCGGCGGCTTCGCTGATCATCTTGGCGATCGCCGCAAGCGGGGCATTGTCCTTGACGGCATCGGCGAGGATTTCGATGGTGCCGGTGATCACCGTGAGCATGTTGTTGAAGTCATGGGCGATGCCGCCGGTGAGTTGCCCGACCGATTCCATCTTCTGCGCCTGGATCAATTGCTCCTCGGCGGCGCGCTTGCGGGTGATGTCCCTGATAAACGCGTTGATGATGAAGCCGTCACCGCGACGCAGCGCCGTGAGCGATACTTCGACCAGGAATTCATGGCCGTCCTTGTGCAGCGAGCGCGATTCGTATCGCATGCCCGTGGCGCCGCCGGTGGCCTCACTCAGGAATCGCGCGATGCGCTGCCGGTGCCCGGCGCGGAGCGATTCCGGGAAAACCAGATCCACCACTTTCTTGCCGATAGCCTCCGCCCGGGTCCATCCGTTCAAGGCTTCCGCTTGCGGGCTCCAGTCGAGAACGACGCCCTTGTCATTGGTCTGGACGAAGGCGTCGAGCGCGGTCTTGATGATCGCCTGCGCCATTTGCTCGCTGTCGACCAGCGCCTGGTGCGCCCGCCTCTGTTCGGTGGTATCGCGCAGCACCGTTACCGCCCCGCGAAGGGTGCCGAGTTCGTCGCGCAACGGGCGTGCGTTGGCGACGATGTATGCCCTGACCCCCGGTTCTTCGAATTGCACCACGAGCTCAAAGTCATCGACATTTTCGCCGCGCAGCGCCCGCATCAGCGGCGAGCTCGAAACCGGCAGCGGCGTCACGCCGTCGGCGAAGAAGCGGGTGAACTTTTGCGCTCCCGCTGCGCTGCTGAAACCGGGGTCCACGCCAAGCAGCCGCCGGGCAGCGGCGTTGGCAACGACGATCTTTCCGTTCTCGTCGGCCACCACGACGGAGTCGCGTATGCTTTCGACGGTATTCTCCAGCAGTTTTTGTTTGGTGCCGAGCTGGGTCGACATTTCGGCGAACGCCGCGGCAAGAATGGCGATTTCCTGGCCGCCGTTCGAAGGCATCGCGACCAGTTCGCCACGCGACAGGCCCTTGACCGCCCGCGTCATTTGGGTCAGCGGCCTCGACAACGATCTGGCAATCCCGATCGCGAGAACGAGCGCGAGCAGAACCGCAATCCCGCCGCCGGCCAGCGCCGAACGGCTGACCGCCGAGAAACCGCTATTGAGCACCCGGTACCGGGTAGCCACAAGGATGGTGGCGCCGGGTCCGCCCGCCATGCGCACGGTCTGCCACCCCACGCCGTACTGCTCCCCGTTACGATCCCGCCAGATTCCACTGCCGCTGCCGCCGCCGGTCAACGATCGATCGAACTCCGGGAAATCGTCCTGAATCCGCGCCGGAGACCTGGCGCCGGAAGCGATTTCGCGCGGGGGGCCGGAATCGAGCAGATAGTCGCCGGCGGCATTGACGATGGCGACATGGTTGACGCCGCCAATCCCGGCACGAATGCGCTCGAACCTCGGTCCGAGGTCGAGATCGATCACGCCGATCCCGAACGGCCGGCCGTCAGGCGCCGGCAGCGGCGTGGCGATCTGAAGCATGGGTGTGGCGGGATGACCCGAACCGCCGTCGGTGCCGGACATCGTGGGCGATACGTAGACATCGGACCTCGATAGCGACATCGTGCGCTTGAAGTAGTCGCGCTCACCTTCCTGCGTCAGTTCAATGTCGGGAACGGCGCGGGCCGCGCCGCCCGGCCCTCCCCGGTCGACGCGCACCAGTTCGCGTCCGCCGTCGGCGGCGGCGATGATGCGCAACTGCGCATACTCGGATTTTGCCCGAAGTATCGACAGGAAACGTGCCGTGATGCTCTCGCGGATTTTGGCGTCAACCTGCGGGACGATCGGGCCAGCGGTTCGCGTTGCCGCCAGTTGCTCCACTGCCACGCCTCCCTGGATCATCAGCGCGTCCTGGCGCGCACCGCTCAGCGCGGCCTCGAGTTCGGTCGCGCCCAGGGCGGCCTTGGTGGCGAGGCGGTCCAGCGCGTGCGGAATCGTCGCCTCTCTAACGAAGTAGTAGGTGAACAGACTGAGGGCGCATGTGGTCGCCGCGACCAGCAAGACCATCGCGAACGCGAGACGTCCCGACAGCGTCATAACGACCAACGGTCCGGGAGAATGCATGCGCGGCCGGTTTCCCGGCCTGGATCGGCAACGACGGGCATCTCTTCGGCGCCCTCGAATACGGCCCGCTGCTTAGCCGAGTCCGGCTTCGCGATCCCCAACTTTCGGCCCCGTAGAATTACGGAGACTGGCCCGAGCACCCCGCGGGAGACCAACCGGCCGGGATCGCTCATACCTTAAACAGCCTGGAATAGCGCGCCTTGATTTCCTCGCTCTGCGCCTGCACGGCGGCGGGATCGGCCTTGAGCAGTTTCAGACTTGCGAGTGGAACATGCGCGCCCTTTTCCTTCACCTGCGCATGGAACGAGCGATGGGCGAAGACATCGACCAGCATCTGCTGGGTCTCCGCGCTGAAGAAGAAGTGCTGGAACAGTTTTGCAGCATTCGGGTTCGGCGCGCCGCGGAAGATGCCGGAGGGGACGATGATCAGCGGCGAGCCCTCGCTTGCATAGACGACCTCGACCGGTTTGCCCTGGTCCTTGAGCAGCACCAGATTGTAGTCGTTGCCGTCGGCCATGACGGCGCGCTCGCCGAGCAGGATTTTCTTCGGCGGATCGGCCGCCGATTGCACCTGCATGACCTTCTGCTGCGCGAGTTTTTCCAGATACGGCCAGCCGAGATCGCGTGCGAGCACGAAGGTCGCGGTCATGATCGCGCCGCTGTAGCCGGGATGGGCCTTGACGATCCTGCCCTGCCATTTGGGATCAAGCAGATCAGCGTAGCTCCTCGGCGCATCCTCGCGCCGGACCAGATCGGTGTTGTAGCCGATCACCTCCAACCAGGCACACGACGTCGCGTGCATGCCATCGGGATCGACCTGATCGGCGGGAAAGTGCCTGGCGACGTCTTCCGGGACATAGGGCGCGAGCCAGTCGTTCTTCTTCCAGTCGAGATAATGGGCGGGATCGGTAGAGTTGGCGATGTCGACGGCGCTGATGCCACTGCCCTGCTCCTGCGCGATACGCTGGAAAATCCGCTCGGCGCCGGAGCGCTCGACGCGCACGCTGATGCCGGGATATTTCGCCTCGAACGTCTTCGCCAGGCGTTCGGCGACATTGAGTTCCAGGGCCGAATAGAACGACAGCTTGCCTTCCTTGCGGGCGGCCTCAATCAGAGCCGGCGTGACCTCGGTCGACGGCGGCGCAGCCGCTCGCAGCGGTTCTGCGAAAACCATACCCGCCGCCGATATTGTCGACGCCTTGAGCACGTCGCGCCTCGACCAATTTCGGTTTCGCATGGGCATCCTCCCACGGATGACGCGGCCGGTCGCCGACCGCCGCGGTCGATGTCTATAGCCGATATTGGCTGCGCTCCCAATGATGCAGTGCATGATTGCGGAGATCGGCGCGAAGATTAGAATGAATGAACGGCCGCGCTTTCCAACGACGCCGGCTTTACCCCATACCGGGAGGTCGCAGATGGCGAAATGGATTCGTTTTGAGCAAGGTGGAAAGACCGGCTTCGGCACGCTGGAAGGCAATACGATCGCGGTTCACACCGGCGACCTGTTCGCCGGTGCGAAGCCGAGCGGTGCAACGCTGAAACTCTCCGACGTCACGGTTTTGACACCGTGCGCGCCTTCGAAAATGATCTGCCTGTGGAACAATTTCCACCAGCTCGCGGCCAAGAACGATTTCACCCAGCCGAAGGAGCCGCTGTGGTTCCTTAAGGCGCCGAATGCCTATTGGCCGGCGAACAAGCCGATCGAGCGTCCGGCCACCTATGCCGGAAAAATCATCTATGAGGGCGAACTCGGCGTCGTCATCGGCAAGAAATGCTTCAACATCAGCGAAGCCGAGGCCGGTGAGTACATCTTCGGCTACACGTGCGTGAACGACGTCACCGCTGTCGATCTCCTGCGCAAGGACAAGTCGTTCGAACAATGGGCGCGCGCCAAGAGCTTCGACACGTTCGGCGTGTTCGGTCCCGTGATCGCCACCGGCGTCGATCCGATGAAGCTGTCGATCAGGACCATCCTGAACGGCAAGGAGCGGCAGAACTATCCCGTCGCCGACATGTTTTTCCCGCCGCACAAGCTGGTCGCGGCGATTTCCAGGGACGTGACGCTGATGCCCGGTGACGTCATCGCCTGCGGTACCTCGCTCGGCGCCGGCACGATGGCCGACGCCCATAACGTCGTCGAGATCGCGATCGATGGCGTTGGCAGCCTCAGCAACGTTTTCGACCAGGTGCTGCCGAGCCCGTATCTCCTGGGCGCGCCGCCCAAGCAGAAAAAGATCTGCGTGGTCGGCGCCGGCGCCATCGGCGGGCTGCTGGCGGCCAAGTTTGCACTTGCGGGCGAGGACGTCACGGTGATCGACCAGGGCGCGCATCTCGCCGCGATCCAGCGAAACGGATTGCAGCTCGAATGGCATGACGGCAAGGTCCAGACCGCCCGAATGAAGGCGGTCAACAAGCCGGCTGAAGCCGGCAAGCAGGATATCGTCGTGCTGGCGGTGAAGGCGCATTTCCTCGATCAGGTGGTACGCGACATCGATGCGCTGCTCGGTCCCGACACCATCGTGCTGACCGTGCAAAACGGCCTGCCATGGTGGTACTTCCAGAAGCTCGGCGGCCAATATGACAATCACCGGCTGGAAAGCCTCGATCCCTCCGGCGTACTGACCCGGAAGATAGATCCGAACCGCCTTGTCGGCTGCGTGGTATACCCGGCGGCGGCGGCAACCGCGCCGGGCGTGATCCACCATGTCGAGGGCGACCGCTTCCCGATCGGCGAACTCGACGGCAAGGAAACCGGACGCGTCAAGGAATTGCACGACGTCTTCATCAAGGCCGGACTGAAATCGATGGTGTTGCCGGATATCCGCTCGGAGATCTGGCTGAAGGCGTGGGGCAATCTCTCCTTCAACCCGATCTCGGCGCTGACGCATGCCACGCTGGTGGACATCTGCCAGTTCGCCGAGACGCGCCAGCTGGCCGCGACCATGATGAAGGAGGCGCAGGATATCGCGCAGAAACTCGGCGTCACCTTCCGCGTCAGCATCGACAAGCGCATTGCCGGGGCCGAAGCCGTCGGCGCGCACAAGACGTCGATGCTGCAGGACGTCGAAGCCGGCCGTTCGCTCGAAACCGAGGCGCTGATCGGCTCCATTCTGGAGATGGCCAAACTGACCAACACCGCGGCACCAGCGATCGAATCGGTCTATGCGCTGGTCAAGCTTCTCAACAAGGTGATGCTGCTCGAAGGCGGCGGCGTGAAGGTGGAGAAAGTGGACAAGGCGGCCTGACAGAGGTCGTTTCGGAAGCCGACAGTCTAGGTGGCCCGTCCGCGGGCCACCAGCGCCGCGCCGAACGCCTGAAACAGCGCGCGGTTGATCGGGTTGCGCTGCGGATCATACTCCGCATGCCATTGCACGCCGAGCGCAAAACCCCGCGCATCCGCGATCCGGATCGCTTCGATGGTGCCGTCCTCGGCCACGCCCTCCACCACGACGCGCTTGCCGGGTTCGAGGATGCCCTGTCCGTGCAGCGAGTTGACGCGAATGGTTTCGCAGCCGAGGATCTTGGCGAAAGCCCCGCCAGGCGTCAGATTGACCTGATGCCGGTCCGCGAACACGACGGTGGGATCGGGGTGGATTTCGCCGCTCTCCAGCCGCGGCATGCGATGGTTGATGCGTCCTGGCAGTTCGCGGATTTCGGGATGAAGCGAGCCGCCGAAAGCGACGTTCATTTCCTGCAAGCCGCGGCAGATGCCGAATATCGGCACGCCGCGGGCAACACAGGCTTCCGTCAGCGCCAGCGCGACATCGTCGCGATGGATATCGTAGGGCTCGTGCTTCTCATCCGGCTCGGTCCTAAAGCGCGTCGGATGCACATTGGCGCGGGCGCCGGTCAGCACCACGCCATCGACCACATCGAGCAAGGCGCCAATGTCGGTGATGTCGGGCGATCCGGCAAACATCAGCGGCAGCGCGCCGGAAACTTCGGCCACGGCGCGAAGGTTGCGTTCGCCGACCATCTGCGTCGCGAAACGATCTTCAACCCGATAGGCGTTTCCGATCACGCCGACCACGGGGCGTTTCATCACTTGAATTCCGCTGTCATGGTCCCGGGCAAAAAGGGATTTTCTGTATGAGCCACGATTCCTGCCGATCATGCCTTCCCGCCAGCCTCGGATCAATATCTCACGACCCGGCGGGAGCCTGCCCTGCTATTTGCGCGTAAAGGCCGCTTTGGCGTCGATCGCCTCCAGGCCGGGCAATCCGGCCGCCCGAAGCGCCGTCAGCGCGGGATCGCCTGTTCCGTTCAGCCAGGGCAGTCTCGCCAAAATCGCCCGCGTCACGGGCTCGCCCAGCGCGCCGCCGAAATCGAGCGGCCAATATCCGTTCGGCACCACCTCGGCCGCGATACCGTGGAGGCGATATCCCCGCCCTAGCACGGTCTCCGCGTCATCGGCCGGCACCGTGCGTGCCGTGGCGGGGTTGGCGGGGTCGGCGAAGCTCACGAGCACCGGTACCAGCGCGTCCCTGACCGGCTCGATGCCGGTCAGCCGGCTCATCTCGTTAAACGACACGCGCTTGCCGCCGGCCGCGGTATAGGCACGGAGCGCGACGTAATTGACGCCGTCCAGATCGAGCTTGTTGTCGATATGCGCGAGCAGCGCGACCAGGTTCCTGCCGCCGCCGAGATCGACGAAGATGGCGTCGCCGGAGGTGCGGGTATGGCCGCCGCGGCTGTAGCTGCGGTCGGGATGAACCGCCAGGACGCCTGACGCAGATCTGACGCCGGCGGGCGTCTCGACCTCGACGGTCAGGCGGTATTTGTGACCGGGCCGGTTGATCCTGATCTGGTCGCCAATGACGAGCGCGGCCAACAGCGCCAGCGGCCCGAACCACTTGAAACTCATTGATCCCTCGCCGTAACCGCGGTCCCGTCCGCACCATCGCTTGGCACAGGGAATGCGGCAGCGTCAAACCGGTGCCCGCCCGGCTTGATCCCGGCGGTGTTTTGACGACAGAGTAACCGTCGAGGAAACCGACGCGTAAGGAATCAGCGTGGCAGTATCGACCGACGATCGTATCCAGGCCCGCGGCGACCTGGCGTGGGCGATCACGGCCGGCGGCATCGGCGTGGTGTCGTTTGCCGCGCTATTGCTGTTCGCCTGGCACTACGCCACGACGCTGTTTTTGATTTTCGCCGGGATGCTGCTCGGCGTCGCACTGACTGCCATCACCAAAATGGTCGGCCGCGTCGTCAAACTGCCGCACGCGCTGCGGCTGACGGTCGTCTGCCTCGTGCTTTCGGCAATGCTGTCGGGCGTGGTCTTCCTCGGCGGCGCCACCATCGCGCAGCAGGCCACGGTGCTGAGCAACACGATCAAGTCGCAGCTGGTGAACGTCAAAGCCTTTCTGGAGAAGAAAGGTATCGATACCAGTTATCTCGACTTCAGCAATCAGGCCGCGGCGCCCGCGGACGCTTCGATGCCGGCGACGCCTGGCCCGCCGGCTCGCAACCTTCCGAGCGCGGGCGCGATTGCTTCGAGCGGCGGCGCGATCGTGAGCCAGACCCTCAAATTGCTGCTCGGCACGGTGAACGCGGTCGGAAACTTCTTCATCGTGCTGTTTCTCGGCCTCGCCTTTGCCGCGCAGCCTCGCGTGTACCGCAAGGGCCTGTTGTTCATGGCCCCGGCAAAACACCGCGCACGCGCCACCATGATCGTCGATCGTGTCGGCGAAACGCTGGAGCGCTGGCTGATGGCACAGATCATCACCATGGCCGCGGTGTTCTTCGTCACCTGGATCGGCCTTGAGATCATCGGCATCCAGAGCGCTTTCATCCTGGGCATCCAGGCTGGCCTGCTGGCCTTCGTCCCGACCGTCGGCGCGATCCTCGCCGGGCTGATCGTGGTGCTGGCGAGCCTCGCCTCGGGATGGGTGGCCGCGCTCAGCGCCTTCATCCTGTTTCTCGGCGTGCATGCGCTGGAAAGCTACATACTGACCCCGATCATCCAGCGGCAGGCGCTCGACATTCCGCCTGCCACGCTGTTTGGGTTCCAGATCCTGCTCGGCGTGGTGTTCGGCATCTGGGGCCTGGCGCTCGCGCTGCCGCTACTGGCGATCGTGAAAGTCATGATTGATCATTTCAAGGCGGACGACATTCCATCCGGTGCCACGGCGACCTGACGCAGCGCAGACGCTCACGCCGCCGTCGTTACCACCGTCTGGGTGTGTTCGACCTCCGGCGGCGACGCGAAATACGGCCCGACCAATCCGCGCCACTCCGTGAAATTCTCCGATCCGCGGAAATCGATGGTGTGGTTTTCGACGGTTTCCCATTTGACCATGAGGCGATAGCGCTGCGGTTTCTCGATCGAGCGATGCAGTTCAAATCCGTGAAATCCCTTGGACCGGCCAAAGGCCGTCCGCGCCTTGGCGACGGCGGCTTCAAAATCCTTCTCGGTGCCGGGCTTGACGTCGATTTGTGCGATTTCGGTGATCATGTGGCTGGTGCCTCTTGTTGAGATGCTCGCCTCTATAGCGTTTTCGAGCGACCTGGACACCGGTTTGCGTCGAGAAAACGCGTCAAAAAAACCATCCAGCCGATCGAAACGAAAAGACGCAGGTTCGGTCCGCTGCCGCTCAGTTGAAGAGCAGCACCGTGGCGGCGACCATCAGCATGCCGCCGACGAGCATCACCGCGGGCCAGCGGCTTCGCCTGTGATCATAGCGGCCCTGTGCGCGTCGCTCCGCGATCAGCGCGGTCTCATATTCATCCGATGTCGAGAACATGCAGGCGAACCCGCCGCGGGCGGAAGCCGCTGCCGCTTCGAGCGACGTCAGGGCGGCCTGCGGATTGCGTTGGCGGATCGTGTCCATGGCGGAGATGATATGGATCGAATGGTAAACGCGGGGTTACTGCGACAATTTCATCGCTACGCCGGACTTGGCAAGGCCGGTTGCTGACGCGCCGGAGCCGAACGTCCCGCCGTTTTGCGCCGCCAGTTTTCCAGCGACAGCGGCAGTTCCTCGGCCGCCTCGACCCGATTGCGGCCACTGCGCTTGGCCTGGTAAAGCGCGGTATCGGCCGCGGCCAACAGCACCTCGAGTTCGGTGCCTGCCGGGCCGCCGGCCACGCCAATGCTGACGGTGGTGTCGACCGGGCCTTCCTCGCAGACAATTCCGGACGCCGCAAAAACTTCGCGCACCCGCTCGGCGGCGATCACGCCCTCCTCCAGCGGACACGGCAGCAGGGCCGCGAATTCCTCGCCGCCGATCCGTCCCGAGAGGTCGCTGATGCGCAAACTGTTGATCACGATGACCGCGAACAGTTTGAGGATTTCGTCGCCCGCGGGATGACCGAAGCGGTCGTTGATCGACTTGAAGTGGTCGATGTCGAAGATCATCACCGTCACCGGACGGCCGGCATCGGCCTCACGCTCGATCACCCGCCCGCAGGCCTCCGCAAAGCCGCGGCGATTGAACATGCCGGTCAGCGGATCGACCGAGGCCGCGGTCTTGTGCACGGTGACCGCGCGATCCGACACCAGCATGAAGATGACGAATACCGTGCCGATCGCATAGAGCACGAGTTCGATCGAGAACACCGTCACCCAGATGCTGGTGACGAAGGTCTCGTCGTGCGGGCGCAGCATATCCCCGAGCAGGATCGGCAGCATCAGCACGCAACCATGCAGCACCGGAACCGCAATCGTCGGCCAGCGCCTTTGCAGCGAGCGGCGGCGCTCGTTCCACAATTCCGACGCGGTCAGCGCCGCGTAAACCGCGATGATCGCCGCGCCGATGGTCAGGCGCAAGGCCGACTCGTCGGGCAGCAGCGTCTGGACGGTGGCGATCCAGGTGAGCGCGCCGAGCACCACGCCGGGGAGATTGAGCTTGCGCCCGTGAAAGACGCGCGCCGCATTCCAGACCATGCCGCAGGCAAGAAAGCCCACCGCATTCAGCGCCAGCGACAGCGGGCCGCCAAGCGTGGTACCCGCAACCGTCCAGACCGCAACCGAGGTCGCTCCGAGCAGATAGGCGGCACCCCACCATGTCAGAGCCGGGATCTTCTCCTGCCTGCCGAAGAACACCAGCATGGCGCCGAGCATGCCCGCCACCATGGTCGCCAGCAGATAAAGCGTGGATGTATCGAAGGTCATAGGCCACCCGAGCGCATGTGATGCAACGTTGCATGGCGCGATCCGAAACGGATAACGCGCCATTACGGTGTCCCACGCTAACGCCCCCGAGTTGGCAACAGGTTTTTAAGGGCAGGCAATTTTTCGGGAAAACTGCGTCAATTCGTCTGCAAAGGCCGGTCGCAGAAAAGGGCGCTTCCCGGCGCCCTCTTTGATTCCACGAATACGGCAAGCGCCGCAAATTTTAGCGAAGCAATTAACGCTTCGAGAACTGGAACGATTTGCGCGCCTTGGCACGGCCGTACTTCTTGCGCTCCACGACGCGGGAGTCGCGGGTCAGGAAGCCGCCCTTCTTCAGGACGCCGCGCAGATCCGGCTCGAAATTGGTCAGCGCCTTGGAGATGCCGTGACGAACGGCGCCCGCCTGACCGGACAGGCCGCCGCCGGCGACCGTGCAGATGACGTCATACTGGCCGGCGCGGGCGGCGGCGACCAGCGGCTGCTGAATCATCATCCGCAGCACCGGGCGGGCGAAATAGACTTCGACTTCGCGGGTGTTGACGAGGACCTTGCCGGCGCCGGGCTTGATCCAGACGCGGGCGACCGCGTCCTTGCGCTTGCCGGTGGCGTAGGCGCGGCCGTATTTGTCGACCTTCTTGACGTATTTCGGCGCCTCTGCCGCTGCCGGCTTGAGCTGTGACAGCTGGTCGAGAGACTGCATGGTGTCGGACATCTTATGCGGCCCTCATGTTCTTGCGATTCATCGAAGCGATATCGACCTTTTCGGGGGTCTGGGCTTCATGCGGATGCTCAGGCCCGGGATAGACGCGCAGATTGCCCATCTGCACCCGGCCGAGCGGGCCGCGCGGGATCATGCGCTCGATCGCCTTCTCGACGATGCGCTCGGGGAAGCGGCCCTCGAGGATCGACTTCGCGGTGCGCTCCTTGATGCCGCCGATGAAGCCGGTGTGATTGTAATAGACCTTGTTGTCGCGCTTGCGGCCGGTCAGCACGATATGCGCCGCGTTGATGATGATGACGTTGTCGCCGCAATCGACATGCGGCGTATAGGTGGGCAAGTGTTTGCCGCGCAGGCGCATGGCGACCAGAGAGGCGAGCCGGCCGACCACCAAACCCTTGGCGTCGATCAACACCCACTTCTTCGTCACCTCGGCGGGCTTTGCCGAAAACGTTTTCATGTGAGGAAATCCGTGAAAGGGGGTTCGGCGCTGGTTGCGCCGGACTGCGCGGGTTTCTAGAGAACGCCGCGCGACGCGTCAATGCCGCGCCTCCTCAAATATACAAGCAAAAACAATAGATTATAAATATGGTGTAATAATACCGTGCAAAAGGCTATTTGTTTGGAATGGAATAGGTCGCCGTCACATGGGCAATCGGATCGGGCGATGTCCCCGACAGCAGGTTGACCTCGCCAACCGCCAGCCGCTTGCCGAGCTTCAGAAGCCTGGCCGCGGCCAGCACATCCTGCCCGGGCTGGCCCTTGCGCAGGAAATTGATGGTGAGATTGGTCGTTACCGCAAGCCCGATTGGGCCGATCGCCGACAACAGCACCACATACATCGCGAAATCGGCCATCGCCATCAGCGTCGGCCCCGACACCGTGCCGCCCGGCCGCAGCATCTGCTCGCCGTAGCGCTGACGAAGCAGACAGCTTTCGCCATCCGCGTGCTCTATGGTGATGTCGCCGCCTTTGAACGCCTGGGGGAATTCGTCGTGAAGGAACCTATCCAGTTCAGCCACGCTCATTTTCGCGATCGCCATGCCGTCCCTGCCCTCGATTCAAATGGCCTGTTACATTAAGTTGTCAAAAAGGCCCTAGTGGAAATTTTGGAAATGCCCGCCCAAACCGCCCGCGCGCCCAAGCCGCCATCGCCGATCCTGTTGCGCGAGACCACAGGCCACATCGCCGTGCTCACCCTCAACCGGCCCGCGGCGCGCAACAGCCTGTCGGAAGGCCTGATCGCCGAACTCCGCGCGGCGCTGAAGGTCATTCACGACGATGCGAGCGTGCGGGCACTGGTGATCGCGGCCAACGGCCCCGCCTTCTGCGCGGGACACGACATGAAGGAGCTGACCGCGCGGCGCAGCGATCCCGACCGCGGGCGGGCCTATTTCGCCGAGATCATGAACGCCTGCAGCGCGACGATGCAGGCGATCGTTCAGTTGCCGAAGCCCGTGGTCGCCGCGGTACAGGGTGTTGCGACCGCCGCCGGCTGCCAGTTGGTGGCGAGTTGCGATCTGGCGGTGGCGTCCGAAGCCGCGACCTTCGCGACCCCCGGCGTCGATATCGGATTGTTCTGTTCGACGCCGATGGTGGCGCTGTCGCGCAATGTCCCGCGCAAGCAGGCGATGGAGATGCTGCTGACCGGCGAGCCGATCACGGCGGCGACGGCGCAGAGCATCGGCCTCGTCAACCGCGTCGTCGCGCCGGGCAGCGAACGGGAGGCGGCGATCGCACTGGCGCAAAAGGTCGCGCTGAAATCCGCCTACACCATCAAACTCGGCAAGGCCGCGTTCTATCGCCAGGCCGAGATGAGCCTTGCCGAGGCCTATCGCTATGCGGCGGAGGTGATGACCGAAAACTTGATGGCGCGCGACGCCGAGGAAGGCATCGGCGCCTTCATCGAGAAGCGCGCGCCGAAATGGCAGGATCGCTAAAACTCAGTTTCCCGTCATTGCGAGCGCAGCGAAGCAATCCATCGATGCCACACGAAAAATGGATTGCTTCGTCGCTTCGCTCCTCGCAATGACGCGATAGAAAGCGCGCAAATGAACCACGATGCCTATCCCGACGATTACATCCGCGAGATCCTCAACGGCGTGAAATCGATCGCGATGGTCGGCGCCTCGCCGGTCAATGTGCGGCCGAGCTATTTTGCGTTCAAGTATCTGGCACAGCGCGGCTACGACATGATCCCGGTCAATCCCGGTCATGTCGGCAAGAGCCTGATGGGAAAGCCGTTCGTCGCTTCGCTTGCCGATATCGGCCGCCCCGTCGACATGATCGACATCTTCCGCAATTCCAGCCATATCATGCCGGTGGTGGATGAAGCGCTGAAACTGTCGCCACTGCCGAAGGTGATCTGGATGCAGCTCGGCGCGCGCGACGATGCCGCGGCCGACAAGGCCGAGGCGGCCGGCCTCAAGGTCGTGATGAACCGCTGCCCGAAGATCGAGTATGGCAGGCTGTCATCGGAGATTTCCTGGATGGGCGTCAATTCACGAACGCTGAGCTCCAAGCGCGCACCGATCCCGACGCAGGGCATGCGGCTGTCACTGAACCGGACCAGCGTCGGCGGCGGCGAAACCGCCGCATCCGATCGGGCCGCGAAAAACAAGGCCGAACTTACGTGACGCAAATACGAAACGATCATATCGAAAACGCGCCATCCTAAAGTACGTTCGTCCCCATTGACGCCTGCAGCACCGCGCCGCCTTGACGAGCGGCACCGCTGACGTGATTGTCTCCCGTCTGGAGGATGGCGGGTTCACGCCGCCTCAAACTATCAGAGCGCCCTTATAGAGCGCGCCCATCGTTCATCCTTCCCGACGCAATCACACGCGTCGTTGACCGGATGAGCCAGCCACAAAAGGAAAAAAGAATGACCGATCGTCTGCCGGGATTTTCGACCCTTGCCGTGCATGCCGGCGCCCAGCCCGATCCGACCACCGGCGCGCGTGCGACGCCGATCTACCAGACCACGTCATTCGTGTTCAACGACGCCGATCACGCCGCCTCGCTGTTCGGGCTGCAGGCATTCGGCAACATCTATACAAGGATCGGAAATCCGACCAATGCGGTGCTGGAAGAACGCGTCGCGGCGCTCGAAGGCGGCACCGCCGCGCTCGCGGTCGCGTCGGGACACGCCGCGCAGGTCGTAGCCCTCCAGCAGCTTCTGATGCCGGGCGACGAGTTCATCGCCGCGCGCAAATTGTATGGCGGATCGATCAACCAGTTCACCCACGCGTTCAAGAGCTTCGGCTGGAACGTGGTGTGGGCCGACCCCGATGACGTCGGCAGTTTCGAGCGCGCGGTCACGCCGCACACCAAGGCGATCTTCATCGAATCGATCGCCAATCCGGCCGGCAGCGTCACCGATATCGAAGCGATCGCCGCCGTCGCCCGCAAGGCCGGCGTGCCGCTGATCGTCGACAACACGCTGGCGACGCCTTATCTGATCCGCCCGATCGATCACGGCGCCGACATCGTCGTGCATTCGCTGACCAAGTTTTTGGCCGGCCACGGCAACTCGCTCGGCGGCATCATCGTCGATGCCGGCACCTTCGACTGGTCGAAGGGCAACAAATATCCGATGCTGAGCGAACCGCGGCCGGAATATCACGGCATCAAGATCCAGGAGACGTTCGGCAATTTTGCCTTCGCGATCGCCTGCCGGGTGCTCGGCCTGCGCGACCTCGGGCCGGCGCTGTCGCCGTTCAACGCGTTCATGATCCTCACCGGCATCGAGACGCTGCCGCTGCGCATGCAGAAGCATTGCGAGAATGCCATGGCGGTCGCGGAATTCCTCTCGGGCCATTCGAAGGTGGCGGCGGTGAACTACGCCGGCCTCGCCGGCGACAGATACAACAACCTGGCGCGCAAATATGCCCCGAAGGGCGCCGGCGCGGTGTTCACCTTCAGCCTCAAGGGCGGTTACGACGCCGGCGTCGGCCTGGTGTCGAACCTGAAGCTGTTCTCGCATCTCGCCAATGTCGGCGACACCCGTTCGCTGGTGATCCACCCGGCCTCGACCACCCACAGCCAGCTCGACGACGCCGCCAAGGTGAGGTCGGGCGCAGCGCCCGACGTGGTCCGGCTGTCCATCGGCATCGAGGACAAGGAAGATCTGATAGCGGACCTCGAGCAGGCGCTTGGCGCGTGACTTGCCGTCAAGGCGAGCAGCAGCGCGACCAGGCTCGGTCAGGCTGGCATAGTGCACTGAATTACCCTCGATGATTCGGAGCAAACGATGTTGCGCTGGATGACGCCATTTCTGATCGCGGTTCTCGCGACCGGACCCGCTGCCGCCGCCGATGGTCCCGTCGCGACCAAGCGTGCCGCCGATCGCGCCGCCGGCCGATCGCCGCCGGGCCTGCCGCTCGTCCACCACAAATACCGGACCACGGTTGCCCCCGCCGCGCCGCTCCACCGCCGTCGGGTCTACGTCGAGACCGATCCGGAGCTGCTGTTCACGCCATCGAGCGGCATCGTGCCCTACATCCCGCCGGTGGTCGGCGCGCCGCTGTTGCCGGGCTCTGCGACGCTGCCGGGCTATTATGGGCGGGCTTCCTCCTACGACTATCAGGGCGCCTATTACCGCGGCCGCGATGTCAGCTACTGGAATCGCCTGCCCTACGCCTGCGGCGTCTACGGCTATTGCTGAACCGCCGAGTACGCTCCCGATCCACCTTGAAAGGCAAGGATATCCGGTATATGATACACGAAATTACGATGTATATCATGGAGACTGGAAATGCTGATTTCCAAATGGGGCAATAGCCTCGCGGTTCGGCTGCCCAAGGCACTGGTCGATCAACTCGGGCTCAAGGAAGGCGACGAGTTGAACGTGGTTGCCGTCAAGGATGGCACCATCGCGGTCGAGACGAGAGAGGCCCAACGACAGCGCGCGCTCGATAATATGGCTGCCCGGAACTGGACGCTTCCTGAAGGCTATCGCTTCGATCGCGAGGAAGCCAACGAACGGTGAACGCCTTCTTTGACACAAACATTCTGGTCTATGCCCAGCAAGCGGGAGACAAGGCCGAACGGGCGCGCGCGTTGTTCGCGGAAGGAGGCACACTCAGCGTTCAGGTATTCAATGAGTTCGCCGCGGTCTCGCGGCGCAAGCAAGGAAAGAGTTGGGGCGAGGTCGCCGAAGCGATCGCCGATGCGATCGCACTGGTCGGCTCGCCGCTTGCGCTGACGCTGGAGGTGCATACCGCCGCACGAGCGATCGCTGAAGGCCACCACCTGTCGTTCTACGACGCGCTGATCGTCGCCTCCGCCATCGAGGCGGGCTGCGACACGCTGTACACCGAGGACATGCAGCACGGCCGCGCGATCGGCGGGCTGACGATCCGAAATCCCTTTATGAATTGAACTTGCGCAGCGCGCGCAGGAAACGCGCTTGCCGCACCCGGTCTACGGCTTCGCCGTGCGGACCGCCGCCTTGTCTTCGCGGCTCAGCCGGCTGCTGCGCTGGACGATCGAATAGGTCGCCAGCGCAAACACGATCACCAGTGACTGGGCCGACAACGCCTCCAGCGTCGGGTTCAGTCCGAGGGCGCCGAGCCAGGACATGCGCTTGAGCTCGGTGAACGGCAGCATCGACGCTTCCTGGAATTCCTGCACCGCCTCGCCGATGAACTTGATCGCCATCGCAAACAGGAAGGCGGAGGTGATGATGAACAACGGCCGCAACGGCAGCTTCCGGGCGATCAGATTGATGAAATAGAACAGCACCACCAGTCCGGCGGTTGCCGCCCCCAGGCCCGCGAACAGGCCGACGCGCCAGCCGCCTTCGGTCGTCGCCAGCGCGTTGACGAACAGCGCGGTTTCGGCGCCTTCGCGGAACACGGCGAGGAAGGCAAGCGCCCCGACGGCCCAGACCGTATCCTGCGCCAGCGCGCTGTCGGCCTTGTGCGCGAGGTAGTCCTGCCAGCCGCGCGGATCCTGCTTCACCATCAGCCAGCCGCTGACATAGAGCATCAGCGCGGCGGCGGCGATAATGATGGCGCCTTCGAGCACGTCGCTGTGTTCGCCCGAATTCATTACCGCGAACAGCCAGGCGGCGACGATGCTGGCTCCGACCGCGGCGAGCGCACCGCCGTAGAGCGCCTGGATGCGATGACCGGAGCCGACCCTGGTCAGGTAGCCGGCGAGCGCGGCGATGACCAGCATGGCCTCCAACCCCTCGCGGAGCAGGATGACGGCCGCCTGAATGAATGCTGAGGACATGAAATGATCCGTGTTTCGGCTGGTTTTATCGTCCCCAAATCTCAAGTAAAGCGGTCCGTTTCACGCGACCGCGTCGACGGGATCGCGCGGCGGCAAAAGCCCTGCAAACCGGGCACTTCTGCCGATTGCGACAGATTAGAATAGCTCAATTCAGCCGGGCCGTCCGAGCGCAACGGCGAGCTTTTGCGGATCCGCTGCGGCGCGCCGCGCCGCCAGTCGCTCGACCTGAATAATCGCCAGCGTCAGGACCACGATCGCCATGGCCTGATGGGCCAGCGCGAGATCGATCGGCACCTGATGCAGCAGCGTGAGGATGCCGAGTGCCGCCTGCAGTGCGATCGCTGCCACCAGCCACCATGCGCCGCCGATTACCGCTGGCCCGACCCGCCAACGGACCGCGTCAACCGCGTGCAGGACCGCCAGCACAAGCAGCATGTAAGCGGCCATGCGATGCTCGAACTGCACGGTCAGCGTATTGTCGAACAGATTGCGCCACCACGGCGTCTCGAACAACAAGCGCTCCGCGGAGGGAACCCATGCGCCATCGATCTCGGGCCAGGTGTTGTAGACCCTGCCGGCGCGCAGGCCCGCGACCAACGCGCCGAAATAAAGCTGCACCAAGGTCAAGACCAGCAGAACCACGCCGGTGATCTTCAGCCGCGGCGGCGCGGCGATGTGCGGCCGATCGGCGAGCCGCCGCAGCGTCCAGACGACGGCCGCGAAAATCAGCAACGCCAGCATCAGATGGACGGCGAGACGATACTGCGACACCTCGACCCGCTGCGACAGCCCCGAGGCCACCATCCACCAGCCGACCGCGCCCTGCAGCGCGCCCAGCCCGAAGATCAGCCACAGCCGCCGCTTCAGTTCGGCGCTCAACGCACCGCGCCAGAGGAAGAACAGGAACGGCAGCAGATAGACCATGCCGATCACGCGCCCGAGCAGGCGGTGGCTCCATTCCCACCAGAAGATCGTCTTGAACTCGGACAGCGTCATCCCCGCGTTGAGTTCGCGATATTGCGGGATGGTCTTGTAGCCCTCGAAGGCCAGCGTCCATTGCGCGTCGGTGAGCGGTGGCAGCGTGCCGGCGACCGGTTTCCATTCCACGATCGACAATCCGGATTCGGTCAGGCGGGTGGCGCCGCCCACCAGCACCATGATCGCAATCAGGGCTGCGACCGAGAACAGCCAGCAGCGGACGGCGCGGTTCTGGGGTGCATCTGGTGCGGGAATTCCGGTCATCGCGGCCGCGCTTGCTCGAATTGGCACGCCCCTTATAGTCCGCTCCTTCCCGCGCGCAAGGCGCGCTCCGGCCGCGAGCTGCAGATATCCGCCATGACGATACGCACCCGCAAATTGCTGGGAACCATCGCGCTGCTGATGCTGGTGGTGTTTTGGTCGCTGATGGGAATGACGGTCGCGCAAACGCCGTGGCTGGCCAATTCAGGCCTGCTGCAGGCCGTGTTTTACGTCGTGGCGGGAATCGGATGGGTCTTGCCGGCGATGCCGATCGTAAGCTGGATGTCGCGGCCCGATAGTTAGTTTTTTTGAGCATGATCTCTTCGGAAAACCGGTTCCCACTTTTCCGGATCATGCTCTAGCCATTTGCGGTCCGCGCAGGCTTTGCTGGCGCAAACGTCATCCCGGAAAGCAATACGCGCATCATGCGCAGCGAGCGCTGCCGGCCGTCCCAGGCCAGGCGCGGCAGCGCGTGCAGGTTGGTGCTTCCCTGCGCCTGGACGACCCCCGGGATCGCGGTCGCCGCGCTGATGAAGCCAGCCTGTTCCGCCATCGCCAGATGCTGCCGGCAGAACGAGCCCCGATCGCCGAACGGATAGGCGAAATGCCTGACATCGCGCTGGAACGCGGCTTGCGCGACCGCCTTCCCCATCGCCATCTCGCGTTGCGCCTCGACATCCCGCAAGTTCGCCAGCGCGGGATAATTCACCGTCGCGCTTGCGATGGTCACCTGCGGATCGGCCGCGAGGCTGGCCAGATCGTCCCAATCCATCGACAGGCTGCGCGACAATGCCGCGAGATCGACCGAGTGGCGCTTGCAAAGGTCGTGGATGGCAAATGACAGGTCCGGCGGCGTCAGCGTGCGCATCCAGCCGGAGAGAAATTCGTAGAGCTGGTATTTCTCCGACGTGCCCTGGATGGCGAAATGCCGTTCCTTGCGGTCGATCACCAGGCTGATGCGATTTTCGCGCGCGATCATGTCTTCGAGCGCGACCCACCACGCCTCGCCGAGCCCGTCGGGAAACGCGGTCGGCAGATAGATCGCGAAGGGAACGCCGTGCCTGGAAAGCACGGGATAGGCCGAATTCATCACGTCCTTGTAGCCGCCATCGAAGGTCAGGCAGACGAAGCGCGATCGCGACGGCAATGTGACAGCCCTGCGGCAAGCCTCGTCAATCGGAACGATATCGTATTTCCAGCGCTTCAATGCCCGGATCGTTCGATCGAGGAATTTCGGGGTGATTTCCCGGGATTTGAGCGGCTGGAACAGCGCGGCCCGGCGCGGGCGGACGCGCTCGAACCGCAGCACGACGCCGGCGCCGCCGGTCCGGCGCGCCTTCAGCCTGAAATAGCCGCTGAAGTAAGCGAGCTCCATCTCGGCCCGCTGCAGGAACGCGTTATCCGATGCCAACGTTTGTCCCCAAGAGGCGGCGGGTTCCGGCCCACCGCGGTCGCATTGTTATTACGCTTTGTTGACAATTACCTGAGAAGTTCGGCCGAGGCTCATAATTGTAAGTATTCTTGACGGGTACCGCGATGACCATGGCTGCCGCCATTGAAGGCCGAACGGCGGAAGCAAGGGCGTGGTCGAAACCGGGCCGTATTGCCGGCGTCGACGTCGTGCATGATCTTGCTGCGGCCGAGGCGAGCTGGCGCAGCCTCGAAAGCCCGAAGCGATCCTGCACGCCGTACCAGCGCTTTGACTTCCTCGCCGCCTGGCAGCGCCAGGTCGGCGAGCGCAAGGGTTTACAGCCCTTCATCGTGATCGCCCATGACAGCGAATTTCGGCCGCTGATGCTGCTCCCGCTTGCGCGCAAGGCCGCGCGGGGCGTGCGCTGCGCGAGTTTCATGGGAGGCAAGCACGCCACCTTCAACATGGCGTTGTGGGACAGGGATTTTGCCACAAGCGCCACGCCGGCTGATCTCGAAGCACTGATATCGGCGATATCGGCGCGATCGGAAGCCGACCTGCTCGCACTGCACCAGCAGCCGCTGCGCTGGCAGGACATGCAAAATCCGCTGGCGCTGTTGCCGCACCAGCCCTCGGTCAATGACTGCCCGCTGCTGACGATCGAGCCCGGCGCGGCGCCGGCGACCCTGATCAGCAACTCGTTCCGGCGGCGCCTGAAGGGCAAGGAGCGCAAGCTGCAGCCCCTGCCCGGCTATCGCTATCACGTCGCGACCACGGATGCGGACGTCACGCGGCTGCTCGACTGGTTCTTCCGCGTCAAGCCAAAGCGAATGGCCGAGCAGAAATTGCCCAACGTGTTCGCCGAACCGGGCGTGGAGGATTTCATCCGCGCCGCCTGCATGGCGCCGCTTGCAACTGGCGGCCGGGCCATCGACATCCACGCGCTCGAATGCGACGACGAAGTGATCGCAATCTTCGCCGGCGTCGCCGACAGCCATCGCTTTTCGATGATGTTCAACACCTACACCATGTCGGCGAGCGCCAGATACAGCCCCGGCCTGATCCTGATGCGCGACATTATCGATCACTTCGCCGGCAAGGATTATCGCGCCTTCGATCTCGGCATCGGATCCGACGAATACAAGCGGCTGTTCTGCAAGGATGATGAGCCGATCTTCGACAGTTTTATCCCGCTCAGCCCGCGGGGCAGGCTCGCGGCGGGCGCGATGTCGGGCATCAACCGCGCCAAGCGGGCGGTGAAGCAAAATGCGGCGCTGTTCGAGATCGCGCAAAGGCTGCGCAGCATGTTTCGTTAGGGCTTCAAGACGCGGGTTGCTGTTTTCTACCATTTTGGAGAGTCGGTTCGACGCCAACGGCGGCGGCTTTCTTTTGCAGGCCGTCATTGCGAGTTCTGTACCGACCTGACGGGCCGACCCTGGTGGATGAAACAACGAACCGCGGGGTGGATTTCACGTTTTTCCGGAACCAGTAAAATCAGTAACTTAGCTTGCAGTTTCTTCCTGGCATCGAACGGCGGCCTCGGATCGTATTCGATCAATAGCTGAGTCCGCCTCAAAATATGGAAAACAACCCCATGCAAAGGAGCCGCCGTAGGGTGGGCAAAGCGCCGCCCTTGCGCGTGCCCACCATTTCTTGCGCGGATGGAAAGAAGGATGGTGGGCACGGCGCAAGCGCGCCTTTGCCCACCCCTACGAATTCTACCGAGGAGATTGTCGATAAGGCACTTTCGCCTGGCCGAATCATTCAGCTTTAGGCAGGTCGGGCCGTGACCGCTTGGCGTGCGTGAAGGCTAAGCAGCCGTAGACGCCATCGACCGACGAGCGAGCCCGATGCCCTCCCAGGCCATCCCGAGGCTCCGTGGGGTGATTGGGTGTCAAGAAGGCGGGATGCGCTGCGCGGCAACAGCGACACGAATGGCGATGTCGGGCCAACGACGAGGATTGCGCGCGCTGGCCGGGACGGCGGATCACGCTACGCTCAAATCCGCCTACGGGCTATCCGATCACCATGACAACGCCGAGAACAAGCAAGGAAATGCCGGAAATCAGCGCTACCTGAGCGAACCCTGCTCGCATTCCCCATCGCACACGCACGATCACGATCACGAGAGCAAGAAGCGCGGCCACGGCCGCAAGAGTAGAGGACAGGCCAGCGGCAATGCCGGTGCCCTCGAAGCCCAACCGCAGGAGTTGCAAACGCCCGGCACCAATCACGACGACAGTGAATACCAAGGTAAACACGGCTGACAGCACCGAAAGCGTTCTCGCGATCGTCAGCATGAAACTCCAACATTCGGTTAGCCCGAAACTACGGTGGCAGCGCGCTCAATTGATTTGTTTCGCTCTCGCCGAACCGCAAATTGAACTGAATGCGTTGTCACCGCAATCCGGCAGTCCACCGCCGAAGTCGCCCTGCCGGCCAAAGCCTCCCCGCACCTGGATCGCCGGCTGGGTGCCGGTTCGCGTGAAGAAAACGGCGACAAGACAAAAGAGCCGATCAAGAAACCCCGGCCATCCCGCGGTCACGCCGCCGCCACATGCCATCCGGGATCGACCGCGTCCGAAGGCCGGTACGGCTTGCTCAGCATCGTCACCTCCGAAAAGCCCACGGCCTTGAGCTGCTCTACCATCAGGGCGCGGGCATTCGCCGCCATCGACGCGTCGGGCACCACCACCGCGCGGGCCTGCGCCGTCAAGAGTTCCGCCGGCAGGTCGGAGGCCGCGCCGGCGTCCAGCAGCACATGGTCGTAGACTTCCAGCAGCGCGTCGATCACGAGCCTCAGCCGCGGCGAATGCAGGCGGGTGCGATCGAAGCCCGGGCGTCCGGCGCCGACGAGATGGGCTCGCGACAGCTGGTCCCTGGTGATGATCTGCGCGAACGAGGCTTCGCCTCGCATCAGTTCCGCCAGTCCGGGCGCATTCGGATCGACCGACACCGCCGGGATCCTCGGCCGGGATGCTGCGAGATCGACCACCACGACATTCCTCTCACGCGCCATCAGCCGTGCCAGCGTCAGCGCGGTGCGGGCGATGCTCTCGCTCGCAGCTGTCCCCAGGATCGTGACCTTTTGCGCCGCCACGCCAGCGCCGAGGAGGTGATCGGCCAGTTGCCCGATTTCGTCGATCCCTGCCGCGATATATGCCTGGGTGTCGCCGAAAATGGCTTCGGGATCAGCGCGGGCTGCAACGACCGGCGCAGGCC
>NZ_JBAVNZ010000603.1:0-4975 GCF_049691595.1 Bradyrhizobium sp. | reverse complement strand
GCGCAGCATCCGGGGAACGGACTTCTGAGAAGGAACAATTCATCAGCATGTCATTCCGGGACGCGCCACTTGGCGCGGGCCCGGAATCCATAGCCACCATCGGGGGTATGGATTCCGGGCTCGCGCTACGCGCGCCCCGGAATGACGACCGAGAGAGTAAGCCCTTCCTATATCACCACCGGCGCGTCCGGCAGTTCGTTGCGGCCGCCGCCCTGGGCGGGGAAATGCGCCGCCAGCAGCCGCGACACCGCCTCGATGCCCTTGATGACGCCGCTCTGGAAACTTCCCGCTCGAAAATCTTTCTCCATCTCCACGCAAATCTTCTCCCACCCTTCGGCGCCGACCTTGGCATCGATGCCGCGATCGGCGACGATCTCGACGTCGCGGTCGGCGAGCAGGAGATAGATCAGCACGCCGTTGTTGTGCGCGGTGTCCCAGATGCGCAAATGGGAAAACAAATCCACCGCGCGTTCGCGCGCCGGCTGGTCGCGGAACAGCGGCGCGCCATCGAGCGCGCCTTCGACGACAAAGCGCACCTGGCCGGAATGCATCGCCTCGCCCGCCTTGATCGCCCGCTCGATCGCCGCCAGCACGTGTGGCGGAAACTGACGTCGCAGCCGCCAGCGGTGTTCGAGAAGGTGCCTGCCGATCCGCCTGACGCCCATCACCTACCACCTCCCCGACGCGCCGCCGCCGCCGAAACTACCACCGCCGCCGCTGAACCCGCCGCTGTCGCTCGAACCGCCGCCTCCTGACCAGGTGCCCCCGGACCAGCCGCCGCCGCGACGGCCCGCCGCCGGCGAGGAAATGGCGTCGCTGAACAGGACGAAGATCGACGCGATCAGGCCGGCCAGCGCGGCCGGGACGAAGGAGCCGAACAAATACCATGCGATCAGCGTCACCAGCCCGCCGGTCGCGGCCGAACCGACCAGCCGTCCCAGTATGCTGCGCATCAGACCGCCGAACAGCAATACCGGGATGATGAGGAAAGGATTGAACAGATCGAAATGTTCCGGCGAGGCCGCACCCGATCCTTGCCGCGGCTGCGGAGCTGGTAGCGCCTCGCCGTCGATCACCCGGATCATGCGGTCGATCCCGGCGGCAACGCCGCCTGCAAAATCGCCCGACCTGAACCTTGGCACGATCACCTCGTCGATGATGCGCCTCGAGGCGACGTCGGTGAGCGCGCCTTCGAGGCCGTAACCGACCTCGATGCGAAGGGCGCGGTCGTTCTTGGCGATGACCAAGAGCGCGCCGTCATCGATCCGCTTGCGCCCGATCTTCCAGGCTTCGGCGACCCTGATCGAATATTGCTCGATGGTTTCCGGCTCGGTGGTCGGCACGATCAGAACCGCGATCTGGCTGCCCTTCCGCGCCGAAAAACTCTTCAGCGTCTGCGTCAGCGACCCGATGTCGCCGCCCGAGAGCGTTGCGGTCTGATCGACCACCGGCCCCGTCAGCCGCGGCACCGCGACGTCGGCCAGCGTCGGAAAAACCCATCCCAGCAGCAGCGCAAGAATCAGGGCTCTTGCAGCGTTCATCACGGTCAATCGGGTTGTCGAATTATTTCGCCGGCGCCGCCGGTGCCGGTGCCGGGTTGAAATCGACCTTCGGCGCCTTCGAGATTTCCTTCTCGTTCTCGACCGAGAAATTCGGTTTTTCCCTGTAGCCGAACACCATTGCGGTCAGGTTGTTCGGGAAGGTGCGGATGCCGACATTATAGTCCTGCACCGACTTGATGTAGCGGTTGCGGGAAACCGTGATGCGGTTTTCGGTGCCTTCGAGCTGCGACATCAGATCCTTGAACAGCGCGTCGGATTTGAGCTGCGGATAGTTTTCGGTCACGACCAATAGCCTCGACAGCGCACTGGAGAGCTCGCCCTGCGCCGCGGTGAATTTCTGGAACGCGGCGGGGTCGTTCAGCACCTCTGGCGTCGCCTGGATGCTGCCGACCTTGGCGCGGGCGTTGGTGACGCCGAGCAGCACGTCCTTCTCCTGCTGGGCAAAACCCTTCACGGAATTGACGAGGTTGGGGACAAGGTCGGCGCGGCGCTGGTACTGGTTGACCACCTCCGACCAACTCGACTTGACCTGCTCGTCATTGGTCTGGATCGCGTTGTAGCCGCAATTGGTCAGGCTCAAACTCGCGAGCGCCGCCAGCACGGTCCATAATCTGCGCATCTTTTTCTCCCGCCAGGATTTTCGGCAAAGTATCAGAACGATACCACGGCCTGTAACCTTTTCTTCGTCATTCCGGGGCGTCCGAAGGACGAACCCGGAATCTTGTGCCAATCATCTCGGGATTCCGGGTCTGGGCCTAACGGCCCATCCCGGAATGACGGCTTGCCCTTTTGCGCTTCATTGCTCTTGCCTATCATTTGCCAGGATAACAACATGGCCTGATAACAATAAGGAAACGCGAGGGCGCATGAATTTCGAGACCATCATCGTCGAACGGCCGGAGCCGGCCATCGCGCGGATCGTGATGAACCGCCCGGAGGCGCGCAACGCGCAAAACCTGCAGATGACCTATGATCTCAACGCCGCCTTCGATTCCGCGGTGCAGGACGACGCGGTCAAGGTCATCATTCTCGCCGGCCAAGGTCCGCATTTTTCCTCCGGCCACGATTTGCGCCCCGGCGGCAAGAACGCGGCCGGCGTGGATTTTCCGCCGGTCGGAAACTGGGGCGGTTTTGCCGAGCCCAATGCCCATGGCCGCTTCGCGCGCGAGCAGGAGATTTATCTCCAGATCACCCGGCGCTGGCGCAATCTGGCAAAACCGACGATCGCCGAAGTGCACGGCAAATGCATCGCCGGCGGGCTGATGCTGGCCTGGGCCTGTGACCTGATCGTCGCAAGCCACGATGCGGAGTTCTGCGATCCGGTGGTGACCATGGGCGTCTGCGGCGTCGAGTGGTTCGTGCATCCCTGGGAACTCGGTCCGCGCAAGGCCAAGGAACTGCTGTTCACCGCCGACGTCTGGAGCGCGGAGGAAGCGCATCGGCTCGGCATGGTCAATCACGTCGTGCCAAGATCCGAGCTTTCGTCCTTCGTGATGCGGCTTGCGCAAAAGATCGCCGCAAAACCTTCCTTCGCGCTCAAACTGACCAAGGAGGCCGTCAATCGCTCGGTCGATATCATGGGACAGCCCGCGGCGATCGAGCAGGCATTTGCGCTGCATCAGCTATGCCATGCGCATAATCTGCAGGAATTCGGAATGGTGGTGGACCCCGCGGGCCTCCATCCCTCCGTCAGGAAACCGGCCGCAGCCAAGTAGATCAGATGGACCTTAACCAAAGCGACGAGCAGCGCCTGCTGCGCGAAAGTGCCGACCGCTTCGTGGCGGAAAATTTTGGCGTCGATCATCGCCGCCGCATCGCGGGCGAGCCGCTTGGCTTCAGCGCCGATATCTGGAAGCAGTTCGCCGATCTCGGCTGGCTGGCGCTGCCGGTTCCGGAAGACTATGGCGGACTCGGCGGCGGCGCGATCGAGATCGGCATTTTGATGGAAGCGTTCGGGCGCGGATTGGTCACCGAGCCTTATCTGTCGACGGTGGTGATCGGCGCGGCGCTGGTCACCGAATGCGGCACCGAGGCGCAGAAGCAGGCGATCCTGCCGAAAGTCGCCGACGGCTCGCTCCATCTGGCATTCGCGCATTCGGAACGCGCGGCGCGCTTCGATCTGGCGAAGGTCGCCGCGACGGCCACGAGAACCCCGCAGGGTTGGCGGCTCGACGGCCACAAGACCGCCGTGCTCGACGGCAACGCCGCGGGCCAGATCATCGTCTCCGCGCGCGTCACAGGTGACAATGGCAGGCCAGGAAAACTGTGCCTGTTTCTGGTGCCGTCGGCGACAACCGGCCTGACATTGCGGGATTTTTCCCGGCTCGGCGGTGGCCGCGCCTGCAATCTCGACCTTGGAGATGTTCGCCTTCCGGCCGACGCCCTGCTCGGCGAAGGCAAGGACGCCCTGCCGGGAATCGAATACGTCGTCGATCGCGCAATGGCCGCGCTCGGCGCCGAAGCCGTCGGCATCATGCAGACCCTGCTCGACGCCACGCTCGAATATACCAAGATGCGAAAACAGTTCGGAAAACCGCTGTCGGCCAATCAGGTGATCCGGCATCGCCTTGCAGACATGGCGATGCAATGCGACGAGGCCCGTTCGATGGCGCTGCGCGCCGCGCTGATGGCCGATGCCGAGCCGGTGGCGCGCGGCCGCGCCGCCTCCGGCGCCAAGGCCAAGATCGGCAAATGCGCGCGTTTCGTCGCCGAGCAATCGGTCCAGCTTCACGGCGCCATGGGCGTCACCGAAGAGCTCGAGATCGGTTCCTGCTTCAAGCGGCTGCTCGCCTTCGACACCCTGTTCGGCGGCAGCGCCCATCATTATCGCCGTCACGCCGCATTGGGCGGGCGGGCAACCGGTCACACCTGAGGAGCGCATCATGGATCTCACCTTCAGCCCCGAGGAGCGCGCCTTTGAGAAAGAAGTGCGCGACTTCATCGCCGCGAATCTGTCGACCGAAATGAAGCGCGCGCAGGCGCTGACGCCGTCGGTCTTCTCCGATCCCGACATCGGCATCGCCTGGCAGAAATCGCTGCACCGAAAGGGCTGGGGCGCGCCGGGATGGCCGGTGGAACATGGCGGGCCGGACTGGACCCCGGCGCAACGCTGGATCTTCGAGGCCGAATGCGCCCGCGCCGGCGTGCCGTCTGTCAATGTGATGGGCGTCAAGATGGTCGGCCCCGTCATCATCGGCTTCGGCTCGCCGGAGCAGAAGAATTTTTATTTGCCGCGGATTCTTTCAGGTGAGGATTACTGGTGCCAGGGCTATTCCGAGCCGGGCGCCGGTTCCGACCTTGCGTCGCTGAAGACCAGGGCGGTGCGCGACGGCGACGACTACCTCGTCAACGGCACCAAGATCTGGACCACCCATGCCCATCATGCCAACCGCATGTTCGCGCTGGTGCGCACC
>NZ_JBAVNZ010000602.1:0-1768 GCF_049691595.1 Bradyrhizobium sp. | reverse complement strand
GGCCAGCGCAGCAAGAAGCTTTGGCTGTAGGACGCTCAACCTCGATCTATCGCACGTCATTGCGAGCGAAGCGAAGCAATCCATGGCGCCGCAAAGAAAATCTGGATTGCTTCGTCGCTATGCTCCTAGGAAGAAACTAGGACTTGGAAAAGCTAGGTCATCATGCGGCCTCGGCGATACGTTGAAGTTGGACCTCGAAGCCAAGCTTGGCGAGCTGGGCAACCAGGCGTTTGGTTTGGCCTTCGGTGGAACGGCGATGGAAGTGGTCGGCTCCGAGGTCGTGGTGTTCGGTGCCGTCTTTGAGGATGTGATAGATGGCTGTGAGGATCGAGGCGGCGACGGCACAAATGGCTTTCTGCGGCCCGCGCCGGCTCTGCAGCCGGAAGAACTGGGCTTTGTAATAGCTGTCCTTCTTCCGCTTGGCCGCCCATGCGCATTGGACCAGCATGGTCTTCAGCCATGGCGCCCCCTTGCGCAGGCGCGCTGGTTTTCGCTTGCCGGCGCTCTCGTTCTGGCCGGGGCAGAGGCCAGCCCAGGCGACGAGGTGCCCGGCGGTCGGGAACCGGCTCATGTCACGACCGATTTCCGACAGGATCGTCGTCCCCGATAAAGTGCTCACCCCCGGGATCGTGCACACAAGCCTGATCAATTCTCGAAACGGAGCCTCGCCGGCCTTGACCTCCTGGTCGATGCGCGCGATCCGCGCCTCGACTTCGACATCGATTTCCCGGATCGTCGCATCCAGGCCATCCCATTGCCGCAGATGAAGCCCCAGCAGGAAGCGGTGATGATCCGTCAGCCGTCCATGCAGCGCGTCGTACAACTGCTTCGGCGTCGCCTTGATCTGGGCGCTGGCCAGCGCTGCCAACCGGCGCGGATCGCGCACGCCCGTAATCATCGCCTCGATGATCCGCCGCCCGCTGGCGCCCATGATGTCGGAGAGTACCGAGTCCAGCTTGATGTTGGCCTCGGCGAGCGTCTTCTGGATCCGCTGGACGTGCCGGGTCTGCTCGCGCCCCAGTTGCTTGCGGGTGCGCAGCAGCGAGCGCAGTTCCTGCATCTCCTCTTCCGGCACGAAGCTCGGCTTGATCAATCCGCAGGCCAAAAGGTCGGCAATCCACATCGCATCGTTCAGGTCGGTCTTGCGGCCCGGAACGTTCTTGATGTGCGCCGCATTGGCGACGATCAGGGCGAAGTCTCCCTCGCCCAGAATCTTCCACACCGGCATCCAGTAGACCCCGGTTGCCTCCATTGCCACGTGGCTGCAGCGACATTCCGTCAACCACGCCGACAAGGCCCGCAAGCCATCCGTTGTCGTGTCAAATGTCCGGCATTCCCGCGTCATCTTGCCACCCGTCCCAAGCCGCGCGCAGGCGACAATCGTCGCCTTGTGAACGTCAAGACCGGCAACCCGTTCGTACATGATCTCCATCGCATATTCCTCCTCAAGCTGCGCCGCCAGCGTGGGGAGCCTGAACAAAGGAAACCTAGGAAGCGTGCTCCAGGGCATTGCTGCCCTTGGCGCCAGTGAGGGTCATCACGGCACCCCGGGTCCAACTCGCAACCGGGCTCTTACGCACCAGGGAGATATCGACCTCCTTGCCGGCGGACACGCTATAATATCCCACCGCCGATAACGTTTCATCCAGTAGGGTCGGCCAACGGCCGGTACCAAACTCGCAATGACGAGAGAGAGCCTACGCCCCCAGCACATCCTTCTGCATCTTGCCGCCGTAAAAATGGAAGAACGGCACGGGCGCGTCATGCT
>NZ_JBAVNZ010000601.1:0-1662 GCF_049691595.1 Bradyrhizobium sp. | reverse complement strand
CATCAATATCCCTCGTTTTCAAGGGTTCTCCCCAGGCGGAGGCTTCGCCTCTACTCCCACTCGATCGTCCCGGGCGGTTTGCTCGTCACGTCGTACACCACCCGGTTGACGCCCTTGACCTCGTTGATGATCCGCGTCGCGGTTTCCCCTAAGAACTTCATATCGAACGCGTAGAAATCCGCGGTCATGCCGTCGGTCGAGGTCACTGCGCGCAGGCCGACGACGTAATCGTAAGTCCGGCCGTCGCCCATCACGCCGACCGTCTTCACCGGCAGCAGCACGGCAAAGGCCTGCCAGATCTGGTCGTAGAGGCCGGCTTTGCGGATCTGGTCGATATAGACCGCATCCGCATTGCGCAGGATGTCGAGTTTTTCTTGCGTGATCTCGCCGGGGCAGCGGATCGCAAGGCCGGGTCCCGGGAACGGATGGCGGCCGACAAAAATTTCGGGCAGGCCGAGTTCGCGCCCCAATACGCGGACCTCGTCCTTGAACAATTCGCGCAAGGGTTCGACCAGCTTCATGTTCATGCGCGCGGGCAGGCCGCCGACATTGTGGTGCGACTTGATCGTCACCGAGGGGCCGCCGGTGAAGGAGACGCTTTCGATCACGTCGGGATAGAGCGTGCCCTGCGCGAGAAATTCAGCGCCACCGATTTTCTTCGCCTCCGCGTCGAACACGTCGATGAACAGCCGCCCGATGGTCTTGCGCTTCGCTTCCGGGTCGGTGACGCCCTTGAGCTCGCCGAGGAATTGCTTCGAAGCATCAACATGAACCAGCGGGATATTGTAGTGGTGGCGGAACAGGTCGACCACGGTCTCGGCCTCGTTCCGCCGCAGCAGGCCGTGATCGACGAACACGCAGGTGAGCTGGTCGCCGATCGCCTCATGGATCAGTACCGCGGCGACCGCGGAATCGACGCCGCCGGACAGGCCGCAGATCACCCGGCCTCGGCCTACCTGGCCGCGGATTTTTTCGATCGCCTCCTCGCGGAAGGCGCGCATGGTCCAGTCGCCGGTCAGGCCTGCGACCTTGCGGACGAAATTGCGGATCAGTTTGGCGCCGTCCGGGGTATGCACCACTTCGGGATGGAACATCAGCCCGTAATATTTGCGCGCCTCGTCCTGGATCACCGCGAATGGCGCATTCGCGCTGGTACCGGCCACGACAAAACCCGGCGGCATTCTGGTGATGCGGTCGCCATGGCTCATCCACACCGGATGCCGCTCGCCCATGCCCCAGGTGGCATCGAACAGTTTGCTCGCGGCTTTCACCTCGAGATCGGCGCGGCCGAATTCCCTGGCGTGCCCGCCCTCGACCTCGCCGCCGAGCTGCGCCGCCATCGTCATCTGCCCGTAGCAGATGCCGAGCACGGGGACGCCGGAATCGAAGATCGCCTGCGGCGCCCGCGGCGAGCCTTCCTCGTGGACCGATTCCGGTCCGCCGGACAGGATCACCGCCTTCGGCTTCATCTCAAGAAACGCCGCTTCCGCCTTCTGGAACGGCACGATTTCGGAATAGACGCCCTCCTCGCGCACTCGGCGCGCGATCAGCTGCGTCACCTGGCTGCCGAAATCGACAATCAGAATCTTGTCATGCGCCGAGGCCAAAGGCGGCATCGGCTCGCGGGCGGGCTGTGCTGAAGTCATGGACAGCAATTACGCG
>NZ_JBAVNZ010000600.1:0-15169 GCF_049691595.1 Bradyrhizobium sp. | reverse complement strand
AAGCACGTCATCGATCAGGCGCAGGCCAACCGTGCCTATGACGTGTTGGAATCGAAATTCAGGCGAGACGCCGAGGGCAACATCCTGGGCTATGGTCTCAAAATCTTCCCTTAAAAGCGAAGGGCCCCGGTATTCACCGAGGCCCAGCGCCGATCGAGCATTCCCAATCCATTTGACGTTTAGATAGGGCATAAATCGCTTTTTGTCAATAATTCCCTGGAAGCTTGTGTCTCCAAGGGGGAGGCGCATCATCTAGGTAAGCCGACCGGCGAACTTTGTCCTCAATGGCATCGCCAGCCAGCAAGTCAGCGATGGGCAGTGGCCCGATGGAAAGGCCGGAGTTCACCAGGTTCCGGGAAAAGGACCTCTGGCGTGAGGCTCGCATAAGTTCGGGCGCGTGTCCTCGATCTTCCGCTTTGCGGAAAATGCACGCATTGAAAGCGACCGCACGATGATCGCATCCGGCTCCCGGCTTGCCGCTGTGCGTGCCATGCGGCATGATCGCGCCAGTGGAAAAAGCCGCGGGCCAAGCGGCACCTCGACAGGGAGGCCTTCATGAAACGGTTATTGACGGGCGTTGTCGCCGGCGTGCTGGCGGTGTCGGCCACCGCGGTGCTGGCGCAGGGCAAGCCGCCGCTGAAACTCGGCGGCATCCTCGACATGTCCGGGCTCTACGCCGACATCACCGGGCCGGGCAGCGAGATGGCCGCCAGGATGGCGGTCGAGGATTTCGGCGGCGAGGTGCTGGGCCGCAGAATCGAGATCGTCGCGGCCGACCATCTCAACAAGGCCGATCTCGCCGCCAACATCGCCCGCGACATGTTCGACAATCAGGGGGTCGAAATGCTGTTCGACGTGGCGGCTTCGGCAACGGCGCTGGCCGCGCTCGAGGTCTCGAAGGCGCGGGGCAAGATCAACATGTTCAACGGCCCGGGTTCGATCCGTCTCTCCAACGAAGCCTGCGGTCACTACACCGTGCACTACGTGTTCGACACCTTTGCGCAGGCCAACGTCACCGGTTTCGCGGCCGTCAAAGCCGGCCTCGGTAGCTGGTTCTTCCTGACCGCGGACTATGCGTTCGGCCAGGACCTGGAAAAGGATACCACCAACGTGGTGCTGAGGTCCGGCGGCAAGGTGCTGGGCAGCGTCCGCCATCCGCTCAACACCTCGGACTTCTCGTCCTATCTGTTGCAGGCGCAGAGCTCGAAGGCCAAGGTGATCGGGCTCGCCAACGCCGGCGGCGACACCATCAACGCGATCAAGCAGGCCGCCGAATTCGGATTGATGAAGGGCGGCCAGAAAGTGTCGCCGCTGCTGGCGTTCGTCACCGACATCGACAGCGTCGGCCTGGAAACCGCGCAGGGGCTATTGCTTTCCGAAGCGTTCTACTGGGACCTCAATGACGAGACCCGGGCCTTTTCCAAACGCTTCATGGAGCGCATCAAGCGGGTGCCATCGGCGGTGCAGGCCGGCACCTATTCGTCGGTCACCCATTATCTGAAAGCGGTGAAGGCCGCCGGCACCACCGACTCGGCCGCCGTCATCAAGATCATGAAGGAGACCCCGATCAACGACATGTTCGCCAAGAACGGCCGGATCCGCGAGGACGGCCGCATGGTGCACGATATGTACCTGTTCGAGGTCAAGAAGCCCCAGGAATCCAAAGCGCGTTGGGACGACTACAAGCTGCTCGCGACCATTCCCGGCAACGAAGCGTTCCAGTCGCTGGAACTGTCGCGCTGCCCGCTGGTGAAGAAGTGACGGAGTGACGAAGTCACGACGTCATTCCGGGGCGCGCCAAGCGCGAACCCGGAATCTCGAGATTCCGGGTCTGGTGCTGGCGCACCATCCCGGAATGACAAAATCGACCACCGACAACGAAAGCCACCGCACATGAACGAAAACGAAATGGTGCTGCAAAAACTCGATTCCGGATTGCTCACCATCACCATGAACCGCCCCGACCGGCGCAATGCGCTCAACCCCGAGATGACGCGCGGCCTGGTCGATGCGGCGCGGCGCGCGGCGGAGGATCACGAGGTCCGCGCCGTCCTGCTCAGGGGTGCCGGCGGCACCTTCTGCGTCGGCGGTGACGTCAAATCGATGGCCGAGGGGCGGGCGCCTCTCGCCTTCGAGGCCAAACTGGCCAATCTTCGCCGCGGCATGGAAGTCTCCCGCATTTTGCACCAGATGCCAAAGCCGGTGGTGGCGCAGCTCGATGGCGCCGCCGCCGGCGCCGGGCTTTCGATCGCGCTTGCCTGCGATCTGCGCGTCGCCAGCGCGTCCTGCAAGATCACGACCGCGTTCGCCAAGGTCGGCCTGTCCGGCGATTACGGCGGTACCTATTTCCTCACCCATCTGCTCGGCAGCGCCAGGGCGCGCGAGCTCTATCTGACCTCGCCGGTGCTGAGCGCGCAGGAGGCCTGCCATCTCGGCATGGTGACGAAGGTGGTGCCCGATGCCGAAGTGGAGGCATCCGCGCATGAACTGGCGATGTCGCTGGCACAGGGACCCTCGGTGACGCTCGGCTACATCAAGCGCAACATCAACAACGCCGAAACCCTATCGCTGGAAGCCTGTTTCGACGCCGAGGCGATCCATCACTCGCGCTCGGGCGACACCTTCGACCACAAGGAAGCCGCAAAAGCCTTTGTCGAAAAGCGCAAACCCGTTTTCGTGGGCCACTGACCATGGCCGGCTATGTGAGGCTGCGGCAAATCTGCCTGGTGGCGCCGCGGCTCGAGCCCGTGATTTCCGATATCGCCGATATCATGGGGCTCAGCGTATGCTACCGCGACGGCAACGTGGCAAAGTATGGCCTCGAGAACGCGCTACTGCCGGTCGACACCATCCTTCTGGAAGTGGTGGCGCCAACCCAGCCCAATACGGCGGCGGGGCGCTTTCTCGACAAGACCGGCGGCCGCGGCGGCTACATGGCGATCTTCTGCTGCGACGATCCCGATCAACGCGGCAAACATGCGAATGCGATCGGCGTGCGCACCGCCAATGTGATCACCCATGCGCCCTATCATGGCGTGCAACTGCATCCGCGCGACTGCCGCGCGGCGTTCATCGAATTCAATCACACCGACGGCAGCGACGATATTTTGGGACCCTATCCGCCGGCCGGACCGGATTGGCCGAAATCGATCCGCAAGGATGTGACGCAGGCCCTGCTGGGGGTCGAGATGCAAGGCCCCGATCCGGAAGGTCTGGCCGCGCATTGGGGCAAGATCATCGGCATTGCAGCGAGCAGGAATGCGAACGGCGAGGCCGAGCTGAAGCTGCCAAATTGCAGCTTTCGCTTCGTCAAGGGCGGAAGCGACCTGATGACCGGCCTGACATTCAAGGTCGCCGATATTGCGAAGGTGCGCGACGCTGCCAGGGCGAAGGGCCTCGCGGTGACCGGCGACGGATTCGATCTCTGCGGCGTGACGTTTCACCTCGCGGCATGAGCGTTACGCGGACGCGATCGTGGCTGCGCGTTGATAGTGGGAAAAAGCCAGTTGTCGTCCCGGCGAACGCCGGGACCCATAACCACCGATGCTCATTGTTAAAAGAGGCCGTCTCCCGTTGTGCCCTTTCCGCGGGCCGCGGCGTATGGGTCCCGGCGTTCGCCGGGACGACGTGCCGAAGTGTCAGCGCAAGAAATTCACCGCCCCCGGAAATTCGCGACGCGGCGCTCGGTGGTGGCCTTGACGCCTTCCTTGAAGTCTTCGGTGGCGCGCAGCTTGGTCTGCTCGACCAGCTCGTGATTGGTGGCGGCCAGCACCCGGTCGGCGAGACCGGCGCGCATGGTGGCGCGGGTCGAGATCAGGCCGAGCGGGGAACATTCGGCGATCTCTTGCGCAAGCTTCATGGCCTCGGCGCGCACCCGGTCCTGCGGCACGCAGACATTGGCGAGGCCCATGCGGGTGGCTTCCTCGCCGGTGACGCGGCGGCTGGTGTAGAAAATCAATTCCGCATTGTTCTTGCCGACCAGTTCGGGAAGCGTCGCCGTCAGGCCAAAGCCCGGATGGAAGCCGAGCTTGGTGAAATTCGCCGAGAAACGCGCCTCGGGGCAGGTGACGCGGAAATCGGCCGATACCGCGAGGCCCAGTCCGCCGCCGATGGCGGCGCCGTGGACGGCGGCCACGATCGGCTTCTTGTTGCGGAAGATGCGCACCGCCTGGACGTAGAGATGATTGATCGGCAGGTTGGAAGCGGGATCGGACCTGGCGCGCTCTTCCTGCTCCTGCCGCGACGGATCGTTGAAATTGGCGCCGGCGCAGAACGCCTTGCCTTGCGCGGCCAGCACGGAGCTGCGGATTTCGATATCGCGATCGAATTCCTCCAGCGCGTCCGCGATCTGGTTGATCAGGGAGACGTCGAAGAAATTCAGCGGGGGCTTTCGGATTTCGATCAGGCCGACGTGGCCGTGCTTCTCGACGCCGATGTCCGTATACTTGCTCATGAGGTCTCCTCGTTGAATTAGCGCAAGCCGAGCCCGCGGGCGATGATGCCGCGCAGCACCTCGGTGGTGCCGCCCTGGATCGTCAGTTTCGGCGCGGTCTTGATCGCGAACGACAGCTGGTTTTCCAGCGTCTCGCGGTTGGTTGCGTCCGCTTCGACGAAGGCGGCGAGATCGCGCACCCGGTGCGGCAATTGCTGCTCCCACACCGTGCCGATGTCCTTGACGATGGAAGCTTCCACCACCGGCTCCTTGCCGGCCTGCAGCATGCCCGCGACCGAGACCGACATCCGCCGCATGGTGTGAAGCTGGGCGACCAGGCGGCCGATGCCTTCGGCGCTGCGGGTATCCGGATTCTTTCCGACCGCGCGGACCAGTTCGGTCAGCACGTAATAGGTTTCCAGAAAGCGCTCCGGGCCACTTCGCTCATAGGCGAGCTCGCTTGTCGCCTGTTTCCAGGCGCCGTCGATTTCGCCGAGTACATGATCGTCCGGCACGAAGGCGTCGGTGAACACCACCTCGTTGAATTCGAACTGGCCGGTGATCTGGCCGATCGGGTTGACCTTGATGCCCGGCGTCTTCATGTCGACCAGGAACTGGGTCAGGCCGTGGCGGCGGTTCTCCTTGGTCGGCGGCGAGGTGCGGAAGATCGCGATCATGTAATCGGCGATATGCGCCGACGAAGTCCAGATCTTGGTGCCGTTGATCAGATAGCCGCCGTCAGTTTTGGTGGCGCGCGTCTTGGCGGCGAACAAATCGGAGCCGGAATTCGGCTCGCTCATGCCGATCGCAAAACAGACCTCGCCGCGGCAGATCCGCGGCAGGATGTCCATCTTGATATGCTCGGGGGCGTATTTCAGCAGCACCGGGCCGCTCTGCCGGTCGGCGACGAAAAAGCGCCTTGTCGGCGCATTGGCGACGCGCATTTCCTCGGTCACCACATAGCGCTCGAGGAAGGAGCGTTCATGGCCGCCATATTTCTTCGGCCAGGTCATCCCCAGCCAGCCGCGTTCGCCGACCCGGCGGGAAAATTCCGGCGCGTCGGTGTCTTCGCGGTTGGGCTGGTGCGGATCGAAGGTGCCGGCGGCGATTTCGTCGGCCAGGAAGGCGCGCACTTCCTTGCGCAAGCGTTCACATTCGGGCGGCAGGCGGATCGGATCGAAACGGAGGGCTGCGGTCATGGTTGGTCTCGACTTCTGTGCAGGCGATCTTTTTCGATGTCAGCGCGAAGCCACCAGCGGCCACAATTCATCGGCGCCCCGCGCAGCCACGAGCTTGCCGAGCTCGACCGCCCAGTAGCTCTCGGAGCCGAAATCGTCGCGCCACGAAAGCGCGCGCAGGGAATAGCGATGCAGGATGTGCTCGATGGTGAAGCCGATCGCGCCGTGCACCTGATGGGCGATGCCGCCGCCCTTTTCGGCCGCTTCCGAGCAGCGGATTTTTGCCGAGGCGGCTTCCAGGAACACTTCGTCATTGAACGACGTGCTGTTGGCGATGGCGTCCGCCGCCGAGGTCGCGGCCGCCAGCGCCGCCGCGGATTCGCCGGCAAGCCGCGCCAGATTGTGCTGCACCGCCTGGAATTTCGAGATCTTCTTCTCGAACGCGACGCGCTCATTGGAATAGCGCACGGAAATGTCCAGCATCGATTCCAGGGCGCCTGCGATCTGCAGGCTGCGCGCCACGCCGCCCATCAGCATCAGCGCGTTGTGGTCAAAACCATTCGGCGCCGGCCTGATCGTCACCGGATGAACCTTGTCCAGCGTCACGGTATCGCTGTTGTCGCCGCCGAGATTGAGCCCGGCCTCGATCCGGCACGCCGTGGCGTCGACGAGCGCGATCGCGAGGCCGCCATTGCCGCTGGCCACAACCGCGATATGTCGGGCGGCCTTGGCAAACGGCACGCCGCGGGCGCGGCCCGACAGGCTGCCGTCGGCATTGAGCGCGATGCGGTCTTTCGGGCTCGCGGGCGCCACCGTCATCTCGCCGTCGGGCGAGGCGATTTTGGCCTGCGCCAGCAGCCAGCCGGCGAGCATGGTCTCCGTGAGCGGCACGGCGACGGCAAACCGTCCGGCCGCGCTCAACACGGAAAAACCTTCGGCAAGGCTCGCACCCGAGCCGCCGCAATCCTCCGGCACCCATGCCAGCGGCAGGCCGGCCGCGGTCAGCGCCTGCCAGAGCGGCGCCTTCCAGGCGCCTTTCTTGTCGCGATTGACGGTTTGGGCGTCGGCGAGATCGGCGAAGATTTTCTCCGCGGTCCCGGCAACAATGTTCTCACTCTCCGCCACGACGTTCCCCGATATTGAATTGGCGCAAGGTCAAGCCGGGCCGATCCGTCCCGACCTCGCGCGGCCTTTTCTTGCGCTCTATGATGAGCAAAAGCCAGCGCCGTGACAAGCGCTGTCCGCAGGGCAGCGTCCCGGTTCTGACATTCGCATCCTGCGACGGCGGCATGACGCCTTAGCTTGCGAAGAATAAATTCCGCGCGACGGGGTTTGGCGGATTTGCAGCGACTTCGCCGCGCGATATGGTAGATCGCAGCAAACGGGACGGCTCAAAACAACAAGAGGAAACGCGGATGTCGAAGGATGGTTTGTGCGCGATCGTCACGGGGTCTGCCTCCGGCCTGGGCGCCGCCACCGCGGCGATTATGGCCAAGGGCGGCGGGGCGCGCATCGTCGTCAATTATTCCAGCAGCCGGAAGGAGGCCGAACAAACCGCCGACCTCTGCCGGACCGCGGGGGCCGAAATCGTCGTGGTGCAGGGCGACGTGTCGCGCGATGAGGATTGCAGGAAGATCGCCGCGGCCGCCGCGCCTTTCGGACATCTCGACGCGCTGATCAACAATGCCGGCACCACCAAGCATGTGCCGCATGACAATCTCGATGGCCTTTCGGCGGAAGATTTTCAGCGCATCTATGCCGTGAATACGATCGGGCCGTACCAGATGATCCGCGCGGCGCGATCCCAGCTCGAGGTCGGTGCCAGGGCGTCGGGCCGGCCATCGGCGGTGGTCAATATATCCTCGGTCGCCGGCATCTCTGGCGGTGGCTCATCGGTCGCCTATGCGGCGAGCAAGGGCGCGCTCAACACCATGACGCTGTCGCTGGGACGGGCGCTGGCGCCGCTGATCCGCGTCAACACGGTTTGTCCCGGCTATATCGATACGCCCTGGTTCACCAAGGGCCGCGGCGAGGCCGCCGCCAGGCAGGTGCGCGATTCCGTGGTGGCGAAGGTGCCGCTCAAGGTCGCCTCGTCAGCGGAGGATATCGCGCAGCTCGTCTGTTTCCTGGCGACGCCGGGCTCCAGCAACATGACCGGCGAAATCGTGCGGATGGATGCGGGCATGCATCTGATTTTGTGAGACTTGGGGCCGTCATTGCGAGGCGCGACTCGTCCGCCGTAGCTCAACGAGCGAAGGCGGAAGCGACGAAGCAATCCATACTTCTGTTGCCGCTCTATGGATTGCGTCGCTTCGCTCGCAATGACGGGGTTGGCTTACGCCGTCACCTGTTCATATCGGGGATCACCCCGCGCGCCACCAGCCGATGCCAGATGAACAGCACCACCAGCGCGCCGATGGTCGCGGTGATGAAGCCCGCGCCCTGGTCGGGACCGTAATGGCCGATGGTCTGGCCGATCAAGGTCGCCAGAAACGCGCCGGCGATGCCGAGCACCGTGGTGAGGATGAATCCGCTCGGATTGTTAGGGCCCGGCGAAAGCAATCGCGCAATAATGCCGGCGACAAAGCCGACGATGATGACCCAGAGAATGCCGCTCATGGCTGCCGTTCCTTTGCTGATGCTTCAACGGTGATGCCGCGCGACGCACCCGCGCCGCGGGCGGCGCCCGGTCAAATCCGGCCTGACAATTCGGTTTCGTTCGGCAGCCGTCCGTCCGGCGTCAGGTGATTGATCACGTCGGGCAGATACTGGCTGAGGCCATTCAACAGTTCATCGCGCGACAGGCCGCTTTGCGCGGACAGCGCGTTGATCTGATCGGCGCCCAGCGCGTTGGCAAGGTCGCCCGGCGAGATCGGTTTGTTGGGACCGTTGCTGACCCAGGAATTCGCGGTGTCGCCGTGACCCTTCTGCTGGAACTGGTTCAGCAGGTCGCCAAGTCCGCCGCTGATCACGCTGCCGGCCGCGCCGCCCGCGAGCAGCCCGCCCAATCCGCCTTTCAGCACATCGCTGAGGCCGCCGCCGGCCGATCCGCCGGGCAGGCTCGCGGTGACATTGCCGGGCGAGGGGGCAGGCATCGGCCTCGGCGCGGTGCCGGGCTGGCTGCCGCCAAAATGCTTGACCGCCTTCCAGGCCAGCAGCGCCAGGATCGCCATGGTGATCGGTGACATTCCGCCGCTGCCGGATGGCGCGCTCGGCGTGCTCGGGCCACGCGGGCCCTGCTGCATGCCGTTGAGTACGTCGAGTAAACCCATTGTCGTCTCCTGCCGCATGTCGGCCCCGCCGGCAAAACATAACGGTGGCCCATGACGGTTACAAGGCACGGCCGCGATAGCCCTTGCCTGCGCGATAGGCACCACGCGGCCGTTCTGCCAAGCGAACCTGAGCCCATCAAAAGAGAACCGCCGCAAGGGCTCCCCGGCGCTGACGCCGGATCAGATCCGGCCGTGATCGGTGGTTGCCTTGAAATGGCGACGATCAAGTGCCACTTTGTTTGCCAGGAAACACAGTGGCGGGGATCACATGAAACCAACCAGCGTGGCGCTCATGGCCGTTGCGGGCCTCGGCCTGTGGCTATCGTCCGTGGCCGCTCATGCCGCGCCGCCAACGGTTGTCCCTTCGCCCGGCTACGATGCGCGCCTGCAGGAGCAGAGGGCGGCGTCGGCGGCCAAAGTCTATCAGCCAGTCCCATCGGTCCCGCCGGTTTGGCGCCGCCACGGCAAGCGGACCCACAAGCACTGATCTGGTCCATGCCGTTTCGATTCACGTCGATGCCGTTTCTCCTTGCGCTCTGCCTCGCGCTCGGCTTCGCCGCCACGGCCAGCGCCGCGGATTATGCCGGCGCGATCAGCGCCTATCGCCAGGCGCACCGTCTTTCCGCCGTGAAGCTCGACGGCAAGCTCAACGCGGTCGCGCTCAAACAGGCGCAGGCCATGGCCGCAACCGGCGCGGTCAGTCACAGCGCGGCCGGAAGCTTTTCATCCCGCGTCGCGCCCTTGCGCAAATCGCGCGCCGCGGAAAACATCGGCGCAGGGTTCCTGACATTTTCCGAAATGCTCAAGCAGTGGCAGGATTCCGCCGGCCACCGCGCCAACCTGCTGATGCCGGGCGCGCGCCGGCTCGGCGTCGCATCGGTGGACAATCCGAAATCGCCCTATCGGAAATTCTGGGCGATGGTGATCACGGATTGACGCGGACCGGTTGGCCGGGAATGACGCCGGTTGGACCGGCGTCGCGCCCTCAGCTCCGCTTGGCCTTGTTGGGCGATGGCGCGCCAAACAGCCTTTTCAGGTCGTTGAGCCCGTCCGAAAGTCGCGGCCAGTTGCAGGAGAACGAGCCCTTCACGCAGTTCGCCCTTGCCCGCGGCGGTCGGATGTCGCCCATTGCGGCCTGCGACCTCACGGGAGCCGCGACCGGCACCGGGGTCTTTTCGGTCCCGGTCCGCCACGACACCGGCTGCAATTCCTGCTGCTGCTGTTGCTTGGCCGTCAACGCGGCGGCGATGCTGTCGCGGCGCTGCTTTTCGAGATAGGCGGTATATTGCTGGTCGATCTTCTTCTGCTCTTCCGGCGTCGGGTTTGGACCGGCAAGATCGAAGGTCCGATCCTGCATAAAATCGTAATAAGTGTAGCCGCCGCCCGGCTTGCGCCTTCCTGCGAATTTCGCGTTGCACTCGGCAAGTGCCGAGGTTTTCTCTTCCTTGGTCGCCGCCTTCTCGGCCGCGTCGGCGCATTCCTCGAAATCGGCGGGCGCGCCGCGCCACCATTGCGCGTGCGCGCGCGTCGGTGCCAGCATGACGAGCGCTGCGGCGACTGCAATGGCGGATGCACGTGATGCGATCACAGATGAATTTTCCCGGGGCGAATCTTGAAGACACGATTTCAGCGGAGTTTCGCCCTTTTGTGGCGGCTTGTCAGCCAACCCTATTTTTTTCAGTGCCGGTTGCGAGCCTATCCGATTGGTGTGACGGATGGAACACCGCGGCGCGTTGTTGGAATTGCTGGGGAAATTCGTGGGAGACGACGCACCTTCCAGAGGCTGGCGGTCAGGCGCCCGCTCTGATATGGGATGCGACGCCCGCGTCTGCCCGCGGGGCTCGCGGTCCCGTAGCTCAGCCGGATAGAGCGACGGTTTCCTAAACCGTAGGTCGGAAGTTCGAGTCTTCCCGGGATCGCCATCGCTTTCCTTGCCCAGCGCCATATCTGCCACCATTTTCTCCGATCCCCGCAAGCGCGTCGCGCCTTCGATGCACCGGAAAATGATCGTGCAATCACTAGCGTTAAGTTAGTTCAAAAACAACTTTAAATAAAGACCAAAATTTGTGCCTGCCGCGTTCGTGTCCGGGGTTCGAACCATTTGCGAGGCTGGCACATCATCCATCCCGACCATGCGCCGATCGTCGATCCGGCGGTCGCGCGGGTCTATGCCGCGATGCGGCCGCGCACGCCCGGCGCATCCTATGTGAACTATTGCGATCTCGACCTGCCCGATTTTGCCCGCGCCTATTGGGGCGACAATCTCGGCCGCCTGGTCGCGGTGAAGCAGCAATATGATCCTGACAATCTGTTTCACCACGCCCGGAGCGTGCCGGTCAGCCTGCCGGTCGCCTGAGGCCCGCGGTCCGAATTCAGAGCGTCTTGATGAACTCGATCAAAGCGCGCCGGTCGCCCTCCGACAGCGCCGGTCCGATCACGCCCTCGCGTTTGGCGTTGCTGAATTCGTGCCCCCTGTTGGAGTTGCCGCGCAGTGAGGTGTCGAACAGAAAGCCGTTGGCGATCCTTTCTTCCGAGCGATAACCGAGCTTTTCGGGATCGTATTCGCGGTTGCCGAGATAGAATGTCGACGGCCGCTCCTCGATCGGAGACAGCAGCGCGTAAATATTCGGAACCGAGCCGTTATGCAGATAGGGCGGCGTCGCCCAGACGCCATTGAGCGGACGCACCTTGTACTTGCGCGGCGCGTCGATCTCGTTCGGGCGATACCCGTTCATGCGCTGCCTGTCTTCGCCGGATATTTTTTTCTGCTCGTACCATGAATTGACGACCTTCTCGACCACATCGCGCAGCGCAAATCCGAACCGGTTGTCCTTCAGTCCGAGATCGGCCGGAAGCGCGACAATCCGGCTCGCCATGTCGTCAGCCTGGGCGGAATCGGTGCCGACGTGCCCGATCGGGATGCGCTCGACGTCGAGCAGCGGCTGGCCCGCGTCGTTCACCGTCCACCATTTCCGGTTCCTGAAGAACTCGTCCCTGTCTTCGGGCGGCAGAGCCTTGCTTTCCACCGCCGGCAAGTGACATTCCCGGCAATGGCTCTTGTAGAGCGCGGCGCCCGCCTTCGCCAATTCCCAGTTGATTGGAGGCAGGATTTCCCCTGGCCATTTCGGCGACGTCAGGCCGGAAAATTCCTTGAGCGGCGGATCGCCGGCGATCATTTTCTCCATCTCGTAAAGCGTGTCGATCCGCGCGCTCGACTTGAAGAATCCCCTCGCCGGTTCGGTCAAATTGAGTTCGGACGACACGCCGAGCGATTCGCCGGCATTGCGTATCATGGGCTGCGCGATCGAGCCGTTATATTGCACCCAGGTGAACCAGGGCGCGTTCCATATCCTGGGAAAATGCACCGGCGCCGAATGGGCGGCGTAGTTGCTCGGATTCTTCAGGTCGATCGAAAATACCTGGTTGCCGATCCGGTTCAGCGCGTCGAGCCGGCCGTAACCTTCCACGATGCTGGCGGAAGCCACGCCGTCTTCGAGCGCTTTGATCGCCTTGTATTGGTTCAGCACCTGGTCGAGTTGCACTCTCAGCATGACGCGGTCTTCGGCGGTCGAGCCCGCGCCCAGCACGGCATCGGCAAACCGGGCGAAGCGGCCCGGCCAGTATCGCGTCAGCAGCAGCGACAGGCCGAGGCCTTTTTTTAGTTCATAGAGGTTGGTCAGCGCCGATCCGCCGTCGATGACGACAGCCGTGTTCCTGTAGGTCAACCGGCCGGTGTGGCAGGCGGCACAGGTCAAGCCGATCGCGGTCATGTCCGCCTTGGTGCGCGGGTTCCGCCAGGGCGCGCCGGTCTCGTCCAATATCGCGCCGCCTCGCGCGAAACCGATCGGGAGCGGCGGCGGCTTGCCTGGCGCCAGGGGCACGACGGTATCTGCAATGAAGCCGTAACGATCCAGATAGGCGGTCTCGTGAAAGGGCGCGGCGGCGGTGAACAACAGCCAGGGAACAGTCGGCTGCTCCAGCGCCATGAACCATTCGAACGGGATGCCGAACGTCCGGGTGCCCTGATCGGCGTGATAGAACCAGCTAAGCCTGTCCTTGGCTACATTCTGGTTGAGCCAGATGGTTTTCGCCGGCGGCTGATATTCCACGATCCTGACATGGATATCGTTCCAGACCTTCTTGATGTCGTCCTTGAGATAAGTGGCAACCGTGACAGCCAACAAGCCGAAAAAAATTGTCGTCTTGCGACGCATGGCCCCGCCCCCTCATCCGTTTTGCGCGTGCAATATTCGCGCGCGGTCAAAAAATCGCCAACAGCCGTTCATCTCTCGCGTGCATCGAGTATCAGACTATCCGACAGCCGTGCATCATACGTCCATAGACTGAATTCCCGCAATGTGAGCTATTTCACCGACGCGGAACAGCCAAACGTTTCGAATTGAGCTGAAGGTTGCCGTGGAGCGAGGGTTGTGCCGTGAACACCGGTAACATCGGATGAAGGCCGTCAACGCGCGGCCGCTCGCGATCGAGATCGAGGGTACCGCCGCGGTCTCCGCGCTGCTGCTTCGGCCGCCGCAGGCGCGCGCGTGCTATGTCCTGGCGCATGGGGCCGGCGCCGGCATGACGCATCCGTCGATGGACGCGATTGCAGCCGGCCTTGGCGAACGCGGCATCGCGACATTGCGCTATCAGTTTCCCTATATGGAGAAGGGCAGCAAACGGCCCGATGCGCCCGATGTCGCCCATCAGGCGGTGCGGGCTGCGGTCGCGGAAGCCGCACGAAGCTGCGCCGGCTTGCCGTTGATCGCGGGCGGCAAATCGTTCGGCGGACGCATGACGTCGCAGGCGCAGGCGAAGGCGCCGCTGGCCGGCGTGCAGGGACTGGCGTTGCTGGGTTTTCCCCTGCATCCGGCCGGCAAGCCGTCCAGCGATCGGGCGAGGCACCTGTCCGAGGTCCGGATCCCGCTGTTGTTCCTGCAGGGGACGCGCGATGCGCTCGCGCAACTGACGCTTCTCGAACCCGTCGTCAAGAACCTCGGATCCCTGGCGACGCTGCATCTCGTCAAGGACGCCGATCATTCCTTCCACGTGCCGGTGCGCTCGGGCCGCGACGACCGCGAGGTGATGATGGAGATTTTGGACGCGTTCGCGGCGTGGGTCGCCGCGCTCAACCGCTGAGCTCTGCCGGGTTTCAGCCGGCATGCTGCGCGCCATGGATCTTGTCGCGCAGCCGCCGCATCCCGGAAAGCCAGCGCTCACGGCTGGAGGCTTTCCGCTGCATGTATTCGTGCACCTGCGGGTGAGACAGAATCAGAAAGCGCTCTTCCTCCATCGCCTCGATCACCATGCGGGCCACTTCGGAAGGCTGCAGCACGCCGTCGAGGCGCGCGGCACTCGGGCCCGGCGTCGTCATGCCGGTCTGCACCGATTGCGGACACAGCACGGAGACGCGGATGCCGCGGTCGCCATATTGAATGGCGAGATGTTCGGCGAGCGCTATCGCCGCGTTCTTGGTCACGCCATAGGGCATGGAGTTCAGAGACGCCAGCAAGCCGGCCGCGGAGGCGGTGTTCAACAAATAGCCCGAGCCGCGCGCGAGCATGTCCGGCACCAGCACGCGCGCGGCGAACACATGGCTCATGACATGGACGCGCCAGCTCACATCCCAGTCGGCGTCGCTGGCGGTTTCCTGCCCTTTGCGCGACAGGCCGGCATTGGAAAAATACACGTCGATCGGTCCGTATTTGGCTTCGGCCGCCGATATCAGCGCCTTGATGTCTTCTTCCCGTCCGACATCGGCGGTCACCGCGAGGCCGTCGATGTCGCCAGCGACTTTGGCGAGCCGCTCGCGCGAGCTCTTGAGGTCGGCAAGAACCACGCCGCGGGCGCCGGCCCCGGCAAAGGCCCGCGCGGTCGCCTCGCCAATGCCGCTCGCCGCTCCCGTGACCACACATACCCTGTCCTTGACGTGCATGATTCAAATTCCATTTTTGCTGACAAATGCCGATCGAATGAGGCTTGTGTCTTTCGTCGCGCGGGCTGTCGCCGCGCGGCCGCCACAACGGAACCATGCAGCGGCCACAAGGGAACCATATTGTCGGGCTTGCGTTGTTCGAACAAGCTGCAAGTTCGCAACGCACCGGTGCCAGTGCCATGTCGACGCTCAATATCAGGATAGCCGTTCTTGTTCTCGCGACCTTGCTGCCGGCCGCCGAACATGCCGCGGCAAGAGGCGGCGGTGGCCACGGCGGTCATGGAGGTGGCGCGCATTTCGGTGGCGGTGGCGGTGGCGGTGGCGGTGGCCGTGGGGGTGGGCATTTTGGCGG
>NZ_JBAVNZ010000599.1:0-14627 GCF_049691595.1 Bradyrhizobium sp. | reverse complement strand
GCCACCCTGACCGCGGCCTTCGCCGCCGCCCTGACTGCGGCCTTCGCCGCCGCCCTGACCGCGGCCTTCGCCGCCACCCTGGTTGGCGCCGGCGGGCGCAGTGTTCTTCTGCATCCGGCTACCGCCGACAGGCGCAACATTCTTCTGCATCTGGCCGCCAGTGTTGATTTCTGCGCCGCCTCTCGGTCCCGCTACCGGCGGGCTGCGGCGAATGGTGGGACCGCCCTCGACGTTCTTGCCCGGGCCTTCGATCGTTCCGCGATCCCTTCCGCCGTGGCGGTAACGCCGCTCGGCCGGTCCGTAGCTCCAGCTCTGCCAGCCATATTCGCCGCCCCAGCCGAGGTTGCGCCGCCAGGCAAAGCCGCAGCGATACCAGCCGGGTCCGTGCCAGCCATTGAAATAGAAGCAATAGCGGTAGCCTTCGACAATGAAGACCGCCGTTTTTTGTACCAGGTCGGTGGCATCGAGCGCGGGTTTCAGTCCGGCGCCGATGTTGACTGACATGGCATTCCCGCTACTCGAGCTCATTGCGAGCGCCACAGCAGCCGCGCCAACCCAAAGTAGTTTACGCATTGGACCCTCCAGAGTCGTGGTTCATTGGAATCTTCCAGTCGCGAGCAGCCGGAAGGGCAGTTCGCAATTCAATTTCGTTGCTCAATAGGAGTGGCGATCACGATCCTTGCGAAAAAGTGCGTCGGCAAAGCGGCGCTTTTGCTGATCGTCGAGACTGCTATAAAGCGGTTGTTGTTCCGCAGCTCTGGGCGAACCAACGGACCCGCCCCGGTACTCGCACCGTCACTTCATTGTTCACCAATTGTTGTGCGTCCGACATCGGACGAAGAACGAATAGAGTCGACCGACAATGGTTCCTGCCACGACGGATTTGTTTTTGGCGCGTCGTTGACTTAGATCAATGACAGCCACGGAAGGGCTTGACTCTGAGACCGTTCACTTTCTGCCGGTGTGCGCGCGAGTAGTCCTTGATCCTTATCAAAGTTCGCACTTCCTCAGCCGATATCCTTTGAAGTGGTTCGTTGGCTAAGCCGGCCTGTTTCCTGCAAATACCGGAGCGGCGAGATGCGGCGGCTTCATCAATCGCAGCTTTGTCGCAGTGAACACCGGCTCAATATACTCAGAAATACTCAGAAGAAGGCACGCTTACTCGTGCCGGTGACTCTTTTCATTGATCTAGCCGGATCTCCCGTCGCTGCAAGGAGACGTTTGCTTGAACAAGCCGGGTCCGATAACGGTAACGCCTGCCGTAGCCCCTGTGCGGCGGCAGCCGCCAAGCGTACCCGAAGGATCGATCGCGAGCGGAGAAGCCCTGGCCGAAGTCGCTCGCCTTTCGCCTGACGAGGCATTGCAACGGTTGTCCAGTACGGCGGCGGGCCTCGCGCCTGGTCAGGTCGAGGAGCAGCTCCGCTCAGTTGGGCCCAATCGGGTGGCTCGCCAAGCGCGCTATACGGTTCTCGGCGAGCTTGCTGCGCGCTCGATCAATCCGTTGAATATTCTTCTGCTATCGCTGGCGGCGGCATCCTATTTCCTCGGCGATCAGCGTGCCGCGATCATGATCGCGATCATGGTGGTCTTGAGCATCACGCTAGGCTTCATTCAGGAACATCGTTCGAATAAGGCTGCCGACGAATTGCAAAAGATGGTTTCGATAACCACTTCTGTGCGCCGACAAGGAGATGCCGACCAGGTCGATATTCCGATCGACCAACTTGTGCCCGGCGACATCGTTCTGCTGTCGGCTGGAGACATGATCCCCGCCGACCTCAGGCTGATTTCAGCCAAGGATCTCTTCATCAACCAGTCAACCCTCACTGGCGAGGCAATGCCACTTGAGAAATTCGCCGCGGCCCATGAAGGCACGGCCGAGACGCCATTTGACCTCCCCAATATCTGCTTTATGGGCAGCGCGGTCGTCAGCGGCATCGGCTGCGGCGTCGTGGTGCTGACCGGACCGCGAACTGCTTTCGGCATCGTGGCCACTGCAATCGCAGAGACGCGGGAACTCACGAGCTTCGACAAGGGCATCACTCGTTTTACCTGGTTGATGCTCGGGTTCATCCTGGTAATGGCGCCTCTTGTGTTCGTGATCAATGGCTTGACCAAGGGCAATTGGCTCGAAGCGCTTTTGTTTGCGGTAGCGGTAGCGGTAGGTCTAACGCCTGAGATGCTGCCGATGATCGTGACGGTCAATCTGGCAAAGGGCGCAATGGCAATGTCCCGAAAGAAGGTCATTGTTAAGCGTCTCAATGCAATCCAGAACTTCGGGGCCATGGACGTGTTGTGCACGGACAAGACCGGCACACTCACTCAGGACCTGATTATCCTCAAGCGCCACCTTGATATCAGGGGCGCCGATTCGGACAGTGTGCTCGAGTACGCCTATCTGAATAGTTTCTACCAGTCCGGGCTCAAGAACCTGCTCGACGTTGCGGTTCTGAAGCATGGCGATCTCGAAGGAGGCCTGAAGGTTCGGGAGCGGTTCAAGGAGATCGACGAAATACCGTTCGACTTCGAGAGGCGACGGATGTCCGTCGTTCTCGGGCGCGACGACGGGGTTCATGTCCTCATTTGTAAGGGCGCTGTCGAGGAAGTCTTCGCGGTGTGCAGGCATTACACGATCGGCGACGTGACTGGTCCGCTCGATGAGAGCCATCTCGCTTCGGCGATCGAGACCACAGCCAAGCTCAATGCGGATGGATTTCGGGTAATTGCCGTCGCCACCAAGGAGATGCCACCAACTCAGGCGACATACTCTGTCGCTGACGAGGCCGATCTCACGTTGCTCGGTTACATCGCGTTCCTTGACCCTCCGAAGGAGACATGCGCCCCCGCGATTGCCGCATTGAAGGTCAGCGGCGTAAAGGTGAATATCCTCACTGGCGACAACGACATTGTTACGCGCAAGATTTGCCACGATGTCGGCCTGCCAGTGGACCGCATCGTTCTCGGCAGCGAGATGGCGGCGCTGTCGCCGGAAGAGTTGGCGAACCTGGCGGAGACCGCGACGGTGTTCGCCAAGGTGTCGCCGTCGCAAAAGGCGGCCATTATCGATGCCCTTCACCGCAAGGGGCACGTCGTCGGCTTCCTGGGGGATGGCATCAATGACGGACCGGCGCTGAAGACCGCGGACGTCGGCATATCCGTGGACAGTGCCGTCGATATCGCCAAGGAGTCCGCGGATATCATATTACTCGAGAAGAGCTTGGCGGTGCTCGGCGAAGGTGTCATCGAGGGCCGAAAGGTGTTCGGCAACATCACCAAGTATATCAAGATGGGCGCGAGCTCCAATTTTGGCAACATGTTCAGCGTGCTCGGAGCCAGTATCTTTCTGCCGTTTCTGCCGATGACGGCGATTCAGGTGCTCACCAACAATCTGCTCTACGACTTCTCGCAGACCGCGATCCCGACCGACAACGTCGATGCGGAGTTTCTGGCGGTGCCGCGGCGATGGGACATTGGCAATATCACAAAATTCGTGTTGTTCATCGGTCCAATCAGCTCGATCTTCGATTATGTCACTTATTTTACGATGCTATACGTCTTCAATGCGTGGAATAACCCGGCATTGTTCCAGACTGGCTGGTTCGTCGAATCCCTGCTTACCCAAACCTTGATCATCCACATTATTCGCACGGCGAAGGTTCCGTTTTTCCAAAGTCGGGCCAGCACAGCGCTCATCACGACAACCCTCATCATTGCCGCGATCGGAATAACCCTCCCATACTCCTGGCTCGCCAGCGTTTTGGGTTTCATCCCGCTGCCCCCGACCTACTGGATTGCGCTTTGTCTTATTCTTCCAAGCTATGTCATCCTGACGCATGTCGTGAAGACGTGGTTCGTTGGAAGTTTCGGGTTGAGTTGACTACAGTCGGCTCTGTGATTTCGAGACGCGGCCCAGAAATCCTGATCAAAATCGCGATGAAGCTTCCCATGCCACTCGGTGCTCATGAGCAAGGTGGACGTCGTGCGGCGTAATGATCGCCGAACAGGCGGTGTCCAAAACCGAACATAGCAGTTGAAGCAGCCAAGCCCGTCGAGTGCACCATCAGATTCAGTGCAATTTTCGTGGCTAAGCAATATTGACCAGTCAGTCCGCGCCTCGTCAGACGGGCCGAGACTTAGGTTACCATCATCACGGGCATGGATGTCGCAGGCCGTCGTAACCGACATAAGTGCCGGAATACGGGTCATAGGACCTGAAGCGTTGCACACAATAAGCAACTGCGTCGCCACCAATGTAGGGAGCCGGAACGACGTAGGCCGGACCGTAATAGCCGGACGGGTAGCCATAATAGCCGTAGGGCTGCTGCGTTGCGCCAATAATCGCCCCGCCGATCAGTGCGCCTGCGATGCCGAGGCCGACGGCTGCGCCGCCATGGCGATGGCGGTATCGCACGGTCTCCACCGACGGCACCACGGCGTTTCGCAGCATCAGGGGGGATGTCATTGGCGCTGCGACGACAGGCGCGACGAGGCACGGCGTCGCGGCGACCATTAATGCAAGAAGGATAGTTCGGGACGATTTGTTCATGACAAATTCTCCACATGTTTTTCGAGCAGCACCGCCACTTGCAGCGGAGCGGTCGTATTGGTCCCGAAAGGGTTCCATGCAATTGATCTAGCTCAACATGAATGCGCACCAACTGGACAGACTTCATTTACCTCTTAGAGACACCGCGAAGCTGCGGCCTGCGCATAAGTCAAAGCTGATCTTCCTTTTCATCCGGAGTGTCGCACGAGTGTCGTTGCCGCAGCAGTACAGGGGGTTTCCATGCTTTCACTCTTAATCGGGATTTTGATTATTTGCGTCGTCGGCGCAATTTGTTTTTGGGCCATTGATAAGTTTGTCAGTGAATCACGCTTGGCAAGCCTTCTCAAATTGTTGGTGGGGCTGCTCTGCCTGGCGGCGATCCTTCAACGGGTGCTGCCACTGGCGGGAATTAATTGGCTGTAGCCGCGCGGCTCACGGCGATGCCGCCGATATTGATCAAAAGCGTCGGTGCCTAGCGTTCCATCCATCGAACAACCAGTGTTGCCGGCGCGGGGCGGGTCAGTAGTTTCGGAATTCCAAGTCGAACCGATAGACCCGCCCCGGTACTGGCGCCGTCACTCAACTGCTTGGCGCAAGTCTTGTCCACCTTCAAAGCCGCTTCTGCTGAAGCCTTTGTCGAGTGAGCGGCACCGACAACCTTCATGCTGCCGCCAGCAACAGGCTGAGCCTCAACGATTTGATATTTCATGGTCGCGGAGCTGCGGCTGATGGCGGCGCTTGACCGACATTCTTGGCCGGTTCAGCCGCAAAAGAAGGCGCGGCGAATGCGAGAGCAGCGACCGTCGCCAAAAGAAGTGTTTTATTGTGCCTGCCGGTGGTCGTTCGTCCAGTATCGGACAAGAGGTACATACAGTCAGCCGATAAAGATTTTCATCGATAACGGATCTGTTCTTGACCCGCACGCAATGTTTCAAAAATTTGCGGCAACCAGATCATAAGAACCTCTGCTTCCGCGAACATAGACCTTGGCAGCGGCGGCACATATCAAATCGCGGTTAGAATCAAAGGCTCTCAGAAAGCCCGACTCATCGGGGCGGGCATCTGGTTGAATCCGCCTCAATGCATCTTCGTTGATAAAAAATGATGCCTCTATTGCACTATCGTGCCCCCAAAATCGCACGGCGCGCCGCGTTTGGTCATATGAACGACTATGATTTGGAAAATCAATCACGTGATCGACACTGGTCAAGTCGCCGTCGGTCCACGACCGTTCTGACCGGGATTGGAATCAACGAACCACCATCGTTGAAGACGCGCTGCAACGTTCGCCCGGTCGCCACAACAATTTGACCGCGGATTTGTCCTAGCGACTGAATTCGTTCAACCCACTGCCGTTCAATGCGGCGAAGGAAGCTCAACGGATATCTGTCAATCATTGGGTCAACCTCGCTGACACGCTCTCAAGTGCTTCATTGATGATCTACAGATAGGCGCCAATTTCGCTTTTACGAGCCATGGTCGAGATACAATCGCTGTATGGCATCACAGCCAGCGTTTCCCGCCTCGAAATACCCCCGGCTATTTTGCGCCAGGTCGACGCCCTGCCAGGGCCGGGAGGCTACGATATTGTCGCCCAACCACCGCCATCGCCTGTCCGGCCTCAAATCACACCCTCAAATCACGAAGAACCCATGGGTTGCGTCGCGCCGGAGCTGTTCGACGAGGCCGTATTCCCAATCGAGATAGGCCTGCATCGCGCCGGGATCGACGTCGGTGCCCTCGTAGGGACGGCGGTAGCGGTGTAACGGATCGGGCTTTGGCAAAACCTCCGGCGGCCCGATTTCAAGCGCGCGGTCATAGCCGCCATCGAGCACATAGGTCTCCCACCCCATTTGCGCGAGCCAGGACGCGGTCATGTCGGCGCGGACGCCCATATTGTCGGTCAGCAGGATGCGCGCCCCGCGCACCGGTGCCGCCATGTCGATCTCCTGGACCAGCTGCCCTCCCGGATAGTGGCGAAAGCCTTCGATGTGACCGGCCGCGTAATCCTCGCTCGCGCGAACGTCGAAGCGATAGAGCGTGCGGTTACGCTGCCCCTCGAGCGCCGTCGCTTCCGCCACGCCGACGTGCCGGACACCGGCGCGATAGGCCACCTCGCGGGCATTGGTTTGCGCGCCCTCGAACAGGCCGATGCCGCCGCGCCGGTCGGCGCCATGCTCGAGATCCTGCCCTGCGAGCGTCCAGCCGATCGTCCCGTTTCGCAGCGCCCGCACCTTGTTGGCGACACCGGCATTGATCAGCGACTGGGTGCCGATGATCGAGCGGGTGCGGCCGGCGCAATTCACGATGATGGTCGTCTCTCGATCCGGCGCGGCGCGGCCGGCGCGCAGCACCAGTTCCGCGCCGGGCACGCTGACGGAGCCGGGGATGTTCATGGTCGCATATTCGTCGAACCGCCTGACATCGAGGATGGCGATATTGGCCCTGCTCGCAATCAGCGCTGCGACTTCTTCCGCGGGCAGCGAGGGCGTGTGCCGGCGGGACTCGACCAGTTCGCCAAAAGCTTTGGCGTAGGAATTCACGTCCTGGAACAGTTCATAGCCCGCCATCCGCCAGGCCTGCAGCCCGCCGTCGAGCTGGCGAACGTCCGTGTACCCCAATGCCCTCAGTCGATCCGCCGCCCCGGAAACAAGGCCTTCGCCGGCGTCGTAGACGACGACAGGCACATCCTTGCGGGGCAACCTGGCCGCGGCTTCGAGCGCGATCCTGTCGGCCGCCATGCTGGCGGCAAACAGCGGATGGCCGGTGGCATAGGCGGCCTCGTGCCGCAAATCGAGAAGGGCGATTTCATCGCGCAGCAGCAGCGCGCAGCGGACTTGCGAGGGCGTGACGGTCGGTGGGTTCATGGATGGCCGGTCCGGGTGAGAATTGTGGCTGCCCTTGCACGGCTGGCGATGCCGCTAAGAAGCCGCATAATCCGGCAAATAGGTGTGAACCCCCTCACAATCGTCAAGTGTTATGCGTGCCAGTTAGCCGGCTCAGCCGGAGTTGAACGACCGGATCCAGAGGACAATCGGCGACCAGCGACTGAAGAATAAGGACCGCCTCCGCGGGCCTGGCTTCCATCGCCTGGTGAGCCGCCAGATAGCGCTCGCGCCAGTTGACTGAAGTTTCGGAAGGCCAGGGCTCGAAGACCGCCACGGGCGCATCGAGCCCGCGCAGAACGACAACACCAAGGGGTCGGAAAAGCGAAGCTTCGCAACGCGACGCCGCCATCGGTCCAACACAGATTGTCGAACCAAACTGCTTGTTCAGTGCTTCGAGACGCGCGGCGGAGTTGATGGCGTCGCCGTGGGCGGTATAGTCGAGCTTCGACCTGATCCCGATGTCTCCGACGATCGCAGGTCCGGTTTCGATGCCGATCCGGGTTCGGCCAAGGCCGATATCCACCGCCTCCGGACGCGTTCGATAGGTCTTGACCCAGTTGCGGATTTCGATAGCGCAGTCGACGGCTCGACGCGGATGATCGGCGAGGTCGACCGGGGCATTGAATAATGCATGAACGGAATCACCGACGATCTTCTCGACCATTCCGCCGTGCGCCATCACGGTGGTCGCCACACCCTCGATATAGCCGTCGAGGACAGCGACCAGTTGCTCCGGTTCGGCGCGATGGGTCATGGCGGTAAAGTCCTCGATATCCGTGAACAGGGCTGTCACCTCGCGTCTCTCGCCACGCAGTTTGAGTATGCCGGGTTCTTCGGCGATCCGGCGAACGACCTCCGGGGAAAGATGCTGCTCGAACCGGCTGCGGATCCGGGCTTCGCGCCGGCTTACCACCGCATAGGAACCCACCGATGTCGTTGCAAATGCGGCAAAGGCACCGAGCGATGGTATCAACGGGTCGACCAGACGATCCGAAGCAACGGAGAGCAGCACCGCTCCAAGCCAGGTCGCGCCAATGGCGACTGTCACAAGCGACACGCCGAAGATCGGCGGAAACAGAACTGCCGCGACGAGGCCGATGACACCGATAACGAGCGTCAACGCGAGTTCCGCCGGAAACGGAACGTGTCGCGGTACCTGCTGCGCCACAATTTGTTTCATCGCATCAGCCTGAAGCTGAACCGAAGCCACCAGCGGATCACCCGGCGTTTCGCGCAATCCCCCGAGTTCGGGAGCCGAACCGCCGACAAACGCGACAGCACCTGCGAGCCTGCTGCGCGTTGAACCATCCCTGATGATGTCGATGGCCGAGATCGTGCGCGCCTCATGTTCGCTGATATCGACAGGGGCCAAACGCAGCAAGCCGTCACGGGACAGCGGAATCTTCAGATCACTCAGCAACAGGCGCGGTGGTTGCGATTCAACGATATAGCTCGATGCCTGGTGCAGCAGCCTGACCGCCTCAAGCGCCAGGCCGGGGCGCAATGTGTCTCCCACTCCCACAAACAGTGGAACACGACGAACCTTTCCGTCGGCATCGCCCGGCAGCGAAAGGACACCCAACCCCGCCGCCGCTTCGATGACCGGGGACAATGGAGCGATGGCGGCAGGCATTTGCCAGATGTCGTCGAACAGGATCGGGCCGCGCGACAGCACCGGTACCCCTGGCACCGCGGTCAGTTGGCTGGAGTCGAGGACAAATCCGAGCGCGACGGGACGACTCCTGATCGCGCTGGAAAGCCGTTTGTCACCATCCGGCAGAACGCCCGCGAGAGATGTGATCTCGGGATTTCCCGTGAGACTGCCGAGCTGCCGCGCAAGCGCGGCCGGCGATCGCATATCGGCTTCCGCAAACAATATATCGATTGCAATTACCTTCGGCTGCCCGGCCGAAACGGCCTCCACCAGCGTGGCCATCCTGTCGCGCGGCCATGGCCATGGCCCCAGCGCTTCGAGCGAGCGGCGATCGATATCTATAACGGCCAGGGGAACGCCGTCGGGAACCGGGTGCCTGATTCGCCGATCGGCGGCCAGGACCATGTCGAATGCAGTCTCCCGGACAATACCCTGCCATTCCCCCGGCATCACCGATATCATCGCGACAAACGTCAGCAATACCAGGCCGCCGCCAAGCAGAGCCGAGCGGCTTCTTCCCAACGGCCTAGGCATGGGCGATTTCGGCAGGCCTGATCGGATCGCGGAAGATGCGATCGAGCGTCCGGCCGATCGCGCGGTCCCGATGTCGCCTCGCTGGAAACCTTGCAACACTCCTCGAAAGAGCTGTCATTGCACGCTGGCGAGGGCGGCGCTGATGCGCGCTTTGCCCCAATTCACGGGTGCCGTCGGCGTCGAGCCTGGGCTTGCGATGTCGGTCCCCTGTCCGGCCCGCAAAGTTACATTGCCGCCGCCCGCCGAAACGGCAACCGTGCCGTGTTCGACGAATACGCCAAAAACACCGTTGCTCGGACCCGCGAAGAACCGTGTCCCGCGAACGGCGATCACGGCGTAGGGACTTCGTATTTTGATCGGGACTCTGGGACTGCCGCCTGGCCGGTCAAAAAGCATCGGACCCGACATCAGCGATATTTCGCCGCCCGTCGCAAGCAGAAATTGATCGATCACCAATTGCACCTGCTCTCCAAGCCGGACCGTCGTATCCTTGCCCAGATGCATCGTCAGCCGAGCCGCCCATCCGGTGGCGACGCGATCTCCGACATAGAGCGGGGATGCGCGGTCAAGGGCGCGGCGCCGTCCGTTGGCGTCGGCGAATGCCTCGCCCTTGATATCCTCGACATTGCCGGCTGAATCGGCACTTCTTGCATCCGGTGCCCGGCAAGCCAGGAATGCAAGGGCAGCGATGCCGACCCGCAAAGTTCGACGGCGGCCGAGCATTTGTCCAGAATTCGGCGGCGGCTTCCAGGGCAAAACCCTCATCGCACAACCTATCGCTTTGCCAGCATCGCGGGGGACCGGAATTGCATGCTATTGGACCGCCCTGCCCGAGGCAACCGAGGATATACGGTCAAGAGCGCTTGTGGGCCAGGCTTCGGATGGCTGCTCCGGTACACGAGGTAGAAGTCATATCCGGGCGGCGTTACGTTCGCTACCTGCACAAGGGTTGCGCTCGCAAATCTGGGTCCAACAAGAATATCCTTGCGGGCCAGTCTCGTGTCGGCTTCGGGCGCAATTATGTCGGCGCGGCGGCAAACAGAGGATGCCCCGTGGCACGGGGCTGCCTCGTGCCGCACATCGAGAAGGACGATTTCATCGCGCGGCGGCAGCATCGCGCGGCGAACGTGCGCGGGCGTGACGGTTGGTTGGGTGATGGATGGCGAGGGCCGAATGACGAATTGTTCAGCCAACCAATAACAACACCATGAATGGCGCCACGGCCGATGAAGATGGGCGATACTTGTTCGCTGTGGCGCCATGATGGGGCATCCGAACCTTCGGCAAGGCTTGCCACCGGGGCCGCGATTCCTGACCCTTGCCTTCCGGTTTGTAACGCGTTACATTGTAACGCGTTACGGATGGAGAAATCCAATGGCGGCGCCAGCCGAAAGGATGAAGATGATGCGGCAGCGGCGGCGCGCGCGGGGGCTGCGCGAGTTGCGTCTCGTCGTTGCCGATCCCCGCTCGCGGGCGGTGCGGCGACGGGTGGCGAAGCAGGTCGCCGGCCTCGACCTGGATCGCGAGCGCGACGCGCTGAAATGGATCGAGTCGGTCTCCGAGTTTGACGCAGATGCGACGCGGTGATCTGGTGACCATTGCCGCGGCCGGTGACTATGGCAAGCCCCGCCCGGGCCCAAGCCTGAAAATGGATTGCGGTTCAAATCGCAGGTGATGGCCGACAAGCCGGTCACCATGAGACGCGAACGAATCGGGCAGAAGATCGGGCGTCTCGGCAACCAGGACATGGCCCGGCTCGGAATTGCCTTGGCGTTTGTCTTGGGGCTCGCCGATTAGCGATGCTTCTGGTCCAGGCGACGCAAGATTGACGTGCGGCTGTCGGCGGCTCCATATGGTATTTTCCGACGCCCGGCAACGATATCGTGCGTGCCTGTTCGATACGGCGGAGAAATCGCGGGTCATTCTCAAGACGGTATTCGAACCAATCCTCTTCCGACTCGAAACCGATCGGCACGCCCGCCGGTTTGCCGTGACGCGTGATGACGATCTCCAGTGTCTCCGCATCCCGAAGGAAGCGAGACAGATCGTCCTTGATTTCGGACAGCGGGACCTCCTTCATTCCGGATCTGCGAACTGTGCGAGCCATTCCTCGGCCTCCGATTTGGCCACGATCGCCAAAACCTCGACGGTCGCGCCGGAAACATCATGGAATACCCGAACCTCACCGACACGAAGCCGGTATTGTGGACGGAGCAGTCCGCGCAGCCGTTTGACGCGGCTGCGGCTCGTTTTCAATCCCGACGAAGATGTCGATGGCGCTCACAAAGTGCCGGGCGGCAAGTGCCGCTTCGGCGGCCTTGACGACACGATCAGCAAGTGGGACTCGATTCTTCTGGCTCATCTGTGATCGAACTCTTTGTTCACCCGCCCAGCGCCGACGCATGCTCCAGATCCTGCCGGCGCTGCTTCGCGCGCCGTTCGTAGCTGGCCTGGTTCTTGGTGGCGACCAGCGTGTGGGGGCTGCCGCGTCTTTCGGTCGTCAGGTCAAGGTCGCATGCCGCGCTCCGGGCGTTTTGCTCGACGTGGGTCCTCCGATCCTGGACCGCCTTCAGGCGCCATTGCTTTTGATCCGGCGCAACCAGGAACGCGCCCAGTCCACGGCAGTCGCCACAGGTACATTTGAGTGGGTTGGTCCTGGTCCAATCCCGTGGCGCGTCCAGCGGCAGGGCGATGCGCCTGCGCAGGTGGTCGAGAGACGCCTCGCGGAGCCGTCCCACCGCCGGCCAAGCCTTGTCCTCCACAAGCTGGGCAATCGCGAGAGCGGCGGGGACCAGCACATCGTCCGGCTTGTACGTCTGCGGCCAGGCCAGCAGGTGCTCGATCGCACGCGCCGCGAGCCCCGCATTGATCCGGCTCGTCGCCGTCAGAAGATCGACGACGAAGCCGGCCTTCACCTGCGCTGGCCGAGTCCAAGTATCGACCTGCTCCCGCTTCGCCGGGTCGCCCGGCAAGGCATCGATCATGGCTGCACCGATCTGCTCCAGGTCGCCCGTCGCACCCGTCGGCGCCGCGCCGCAGCGTCGCAACAGGTCGCCGCAGGCGCTGAGATGGGCCGTTGCGTTACGCCGGACAATCCGGACCAGCAGCTCCGTTGCACGCGCGGCCGGAAGAAGGGCGGCGGCGCGCACGATCGCCCCGTTGTCGGGCGCGGCGTAATGGCCTTCCGCGGACAGCCCGGCGAGAAACGCATCGATGCGCTCCACGTTCCCCAGCCGGATCTGCAGATCGAGCAGCCGGCCGGCTTCGGAGTCGTCGTTCTTCCGCCGGGGCGAGCAGGACCAGGAGCCCAGCATGTGCCGTGAAAGCTCATCGGCCTCACGCCACAGCGGTGACTGAATCGATGTGGCGCTCGACTCCCAGCGCGCCGTCAGATCTTCGAGATACGGCAGCGTCGTGCCGAGGCCGGCCTGATTCAGCACCGCGAGCCTTCGCGCGCTCGGCCACAACACGAAGCCGGCACGGCTATAGGTGCGCTCGAAGGACGCGCCTTCGTTTCCCGTCGCCTCGTGAAAATGCTGTTCGTCCGGCGTCAAATCCTCAAAGGCGTCGGGTGGGCACAGCTCGTCCTCGGCGAATGGAAAAACGCCGATCCCCGCCTCGCCGCCATCCGGACGCCGCCACTCCGACAAGACGAGCGTCCGGTCGATGACCTCGGCAACCTCGAATTCCTCGTCTTCCTCCTCGTCGCGACTCCAGCGGCGACGGCCGTAGTAGCCGGTATGTTCGGCGCTGCCGCTCTCTTCGATCGACACAAGGGCGAGGTGGATATCGCAATCCGCCTCTGCGCCTGCTTTGACCAGCACCGACGCCAGGCCCGCATCGGCACCCTTGAGTGCATTGAACGACAGCTCGGCCGGCGTATAGGCATGCTGCAAGGGCAGGATCAACTTGTCAGGCTCGTCCTCCGCGCTCGCCCAGCTCCGCAGCAACTCCACCACCCGCCCGTGCTCCGCGCGATAATCGGGCGCCTTCAGCGCGCGCCCTTTGCCGACGAAATGCAGATTGTAGACGAGGGCCAGGCGACATCCCGTCTTAACAGGACGCACTTCATGCACGCAGTCGGCATAGAAGGCAGCGAAGCCGATCTCCGACGGCTCGTCCGGACGCAGGTCGAGCACCACTTCGCGGTCGAGATGCTTAACGACCAATTCGCCGCCGCTATGGGTCGAGGGCAGCACGAGCACCATCGTCGCGAACATACCGGGGATCTTCTCGGTATCGCGGTGGTCGACAAAGAAGCTGCCGGTATCATAGACAAGAAGCTTATAGAAGTCGGCCGCGACCGGATCGCTCACACCGAGCCCGAGGGCTATGTCGGTGACGAGTCCGGCCAGAGTCTTTTCCCAGTGGCGCCCTCCGATCCGAACCTTGGCGGAATCGACCTGCCAAGTTCTCCGGACTTCGCGATCGACCACCGTCTCCTTGCCGCGCCCATGCGGGGCCGCCTCGGCGATTGCGACGAGCCGCTCGGCCTGGACGGGCAGGATCGGAAAGGCGATCCTGCCGACGCCGTCGACATCGATCGCCGGCATGAATATCTCCCGAATTCCGCCGACGCAAAAGTCGCCCGGACGCTCGACGGAACGAAGGCTGTTGAGCAATGCAGTACCGATCGACGACATGGCAACCCCCCAGCAAGATGGACAGCGTTTGGTGGATAATCGAAAAATCGACGTGTTGGTCCATCAAGAATGGTACGCAGCGAACGCACGCGTGACAATTCGAGATCATCCGTCACCCGGGCGGCCGCGTTGATGGCCAAGGATCAATCAGACTTGAAGGGTATCAGACACGCATTAATCGAGCGCTGCGTGAGCGCGTGCGGGGCAGGCAAGCCGAGTTCGGCGATCCAAGGCTTGATCTCGCGAGACGCGCTGTCTCCGCAATTCGCAACGCGAGGACGATTTGGCGGGGTTCGTAAAGTCGACGGCGACGAGATCACACTGCATCGTGCAAAAACTTACAAATGGCGCGCCCGAAGAGA